>CAMLIL010000022.1 GCA_946480015.1 uncultured Oxalobacteraceae bacterium
TGATCGACAGCACCACCATGGTATTCGTACTGGCCCTGGGCAACCTGAGCCTGTGTGCCGCGCTGTTCTTTTACGAATTCGAGCGCAAGCGCTTCCTGGCCATGTCCACCTGGGCCGTGTCGCGCCAGTTGCAGGCGGCCGCCTGGCTGCTGCTGTACTTCCGCGGCAACGGGCTGGTGCCCGATCCGATTTCCATCCCGGCCGGCTACGCGCTGCTGTTCGGCGGCGTGGCGATCGAGTCGGGCGCGCTGTGGCAGGCCGCCGAGCGGCTGCGCTGGCGCCGCGTGATCTATCCGCTGCTGGCCGTCGCCATCGCCGTATTCACCGCCTGCTACATGATCGACGAGCTGGGCCTGCGCGTGGTGGCCGGCGCCCTCATCCTGGGCATTTTTTACCTGTCCCTGGCGGCGGCCCTGGCCACCGGCTGGAAGGGCGGCAGCATGCTGCGCCGTTTCCTGGTGCTGGCCATTGGCCTGCTGGCGCTGCTGGTGGCCGCGCGCGGCCTGCTGGTACTGGTCATGCCGGGCGGCTGGGGATGGCTCAGCAACGCGCTGCTGCAACTGCTGTCGATCGGCGCCTTTTATCTCCTGATGCTGCTGGGCGGCTTCGGCTACCTGCTGCTCACGCGCGAACAGCTGCAGCAGGAACTGGCGCGCCTGGACGTGATCGACCCTGTCACCGACGTGCCCAACCGGCGCGGCTTCTTCAATACGCTGGCCCCCTGGCTGGCGCTGGCGCGCCGGCCAGGCGCGGCGACCGCGCTGGTGCTGATCGACCTGGACCATTTCAAGCGCGTCAACGACGGCTACGGCCATCCGGCCGGCGACACCGTGCTGCGCAGCGTGATCGACGTGTGCAAGCGCCAGCTGCGCGACAGCGACCAGCTGGGGCGGGTGGTCGGGGTCGAATTCGCGCTGCTGCTGCCGCGCACCGGTCTGGCCGAAGCGATGCTGGTGGCCGAGCGCATCCGCGTCGCCATCGAAGCGACCCCGGTCAAGGCCGAGCGTGCGATGATTTCCATGACCGCCAGTTTCGGCGTGACTACCCTGCGCGCCGACGACACCAACGTCACCCTGTTCCAGCGCGCCGACCAGGCCCTGCGCGCGGCCAAGGAGTCTGGACGCAACCGCGTGGTGCAAGCCAACCCACTGCCTTCCGCATAAAGGATACGACGTCATCACGGCGTCACACAGACCAGCTACTGTGATAAATTTTGCAGCGGGAGAGCCTTCATGTTAACGAACGAGAAAGAGGCTTGTATGTTTGCTGCCGTCGACCTGGGTTCCAACAGTTTTCGACTACATGTCGGCAAGCACGATGGGGAAACCATCCGTGTATTGAAGAGTATGCGCGAACCGATCCGCCTGGCGGCGGGGCTCGACGCCAGCGGCAACCTGACCGACAGCGCCAAACACAGTGCGCTGGCCTGCCTGGCCAACTTCAAGGCGGCCCTCGATACCTACGAACTGGACGCGGTGCGCGTGGTCGCCACCTCGACCCTGCGGGTGGCGCGCAACGCGGCCGAATTCCTGCCCGCGCTGGAGCAGGCCATCGGCTACCCGATCGAGATCATCTCGGGTGAAGAAGAAGGCCGGCTCATTTACATGGGCGTGGCCAACGCGCTGGCGGCGCCGTCCGAACGGCGGCTGGTGATCGACATCGGCGGCGGCTCCACCGAGCTGGCGCTGGGGCGCGGCCTGGAGATCGAACGGGTCGAATCGTTTTCGGTCGGCACGGTCAAGCAAAGCCTGAGCTTTTTCATCGGCGGGCGGGTCGATGCCGCGTCCTTCGAGGCGGCCATTCTGTCGGCGCGCAGCCATTTCGAAGACGCCGCGCCGCCCTATCATCCGCAGTACTGGAAACACGCCTATGGCTCGTCCGGCACCATCCGCGCCATCGCCGAAATCATCGACCGGAACAATCTGGGCGACGGCAAGCTGAGCGCGGCCAGCCTGGACGCGCTGAAAAAGCGCTTCATCGCCTTCGGCCAGGTCAGCCGGATCGAGCTCCCCGGGCTGCGGCCCGACCGCGCCGGCACCATCATCGGCGGGCTGGCGATCCTGATCGCGCTGGTGCACGAACTCGATATCCCCGTCATCACCCCGGTCGAAGCGGGCCTGCGCATGGGCGTCATGTGGGACCTGTACCTGCGCTCGATGCAGCGCGACCGGCGCGACGAAGCGGTGCTGGCGCTGGCCGGCAAATTCCATGTCGACCAGAGCCGCGCCGCGCGCGTGGCCGGACAGGCCGGCAGCCTGTATGCCCAGCTCAAACCGGCCGGCAGCACCTACAGCCGTCTGCTGCACTGGAGCGCGCTGCTGCATGAAATGGGCATGGTGCTGTCGCAGACCGGCTACCACAAGCACGCCGCCTACATGGTCGAAAATGCCGACCTGCCGGGCTTCACCACGCGCGAGCAGAAAAGCATGGGGCGGCTGATCCTGGCGCAGAAGGGCAATCTGCGCAAGGTCAGCGAGCTGTTGACCGATCCGGATTTCGCCAAGGCGGTGCTGGCCTTGCGCATGGCGGTGCTGTTGATGCACGCGCGCATCGATGCCGATGCCGGGGAACTCAAGCTGCGCATGAAGAACCGCATCGAACTGGAGATCAAGCGCGACTGGCTGGCCCACCATCCCACCCTGTCGTACTGGCTGGAGAAGGAGCAGGAGTGGTGGGATGACGTGGGCGTGGATTTCAGTATGCGGTCGACGGCTTAGGGGCTAAAGACTCCGTGACGCGCGCCCGGACCTGTGCGTCTGGGCGTCGAAGGCTGGGCACCCGGCCGAAAGTGCCCAGTTGCCCAACTACTCGATTACTTGCATTGCACCGAAGCCGAGCGGTTGTTTTCTGGCTTTTTTGTCTTGGTTGTGATTGTGCAGATGGTTGCCTTGTCGTCCAGCCTTCGGGCCAGCCGCATCCCGCCGTACATGCACCACAACCACCGTTCGCCATCGCCCATGGCGAAGCGAAACGTCTGAGTCGTCTTGGTCTCGTTGTCTGGTACCAAGTAGGTTTCCGTCTCCGGCGCCCCAGCCATCATCCCGGCCCCCATCAAGTGCTGCTGGCTCGGCACTGTCTGCCAGCCCACCACAGGAGTTCCCGGCCTCAGCACGTCCGCTTTGATGATGCCCGGACAGGTGGCGAACATATCGCCGGCAAATGCCGTGGCGCCCCCGGAGAACGCGCCAGCAAAGGTAATGAGAGCGAATAGGCGCATGGGGTGTCATCTTTCAATTACTGAGAAGGCTAACGGGTTACGGCTCCGATTGGGCCATGTTCCATCCTGTCGCTGCTCATGCTCACGGGGAATTGGCATGTGTCGGTAAACTACAACCAGGGAAGCATGATACTGCTCCACTACCCAGATGCCCGCTCCAGCGTGCGCGACGAAAATTGCCGCATGTTGGCCGGTATTATTTCGAGGGAAGCGCCCATCAGGGCCGAACGTGGCAATGGCGGTGCCGCGCGCCAAACTGGGCAAGTCTTTCACCGATGCCCCTTTCCTCCAGTTCTGTGTGCTCACCCCGATCAAGCCGGGAACAAGTGCCTTTATCAAGTCCACACATTCACCAGTCCCAAAGAGTTCATGATTGTTTAGAGCACGAAGATCACCAGGATATCGAAAGGGCATAGGATTCTCCATCGCTTTAGGTTGCAGGAGTTCCATGTTCGCGCTGATTACACTGCGGCATATTGCTTTTCGGCAACGATAATACTTTGCTGGCCGTTCGACTACTAACGCACGCGCCCTGTGAGCATCCGTTGCTGACCTGACGCACTCGTCCGGAAGTGAGGCTTAGGCCGCCGCATCCCCGTGCGCTCGCCGCAAGCGATCAATCTTCCCACCCGTGACGAGTTCGCCGAAATGGACCTTGCCCACCGAAATATCGTGGTAGGCGCCGACCAGGCCCATCTCGCCCCGCTGCAGGCATCCGCGCAGGTATTCGCTGCTGTTGACGATTTCGGCGAGCGAATTTTCGACGTTCTGCCGCGTGACCTGTTCGAGCACCGCCTTGTCGCCAGAGGCAACATCATGCGTCGAGCAGTGGCACTGCCGGATGGCCAGCTGAATCTTGCCGGTGATCGCGCCGATGCTGTGCGCCTGTTCGCCCTTCATCGCCAGGCCGATCGCACCGCAGCTGGAGTGACCCTTCACCACAATCAGCTTGGCGCCCAGCTTGGAGGCGATTTCCAGACTGCCGATAATCTCGCGGCTGATGATGTTGCCGGCAATGCGAATGGTCAGCAGGTCGCCCAGGCCGGCGTCGAAGATGATTTCCGGTGATGTCCGCGAGTCGATGCAGTTGACCACCACGGCCATGGGGTGCTGGCCGGATGCGGTGGCGTCCACCTGATGGTGGTAGTACTTTTCCGTCCAGCGTCCCTCGATAAACCGTTGATTGCCATCGCGCAGCAGTTGCAGCACTTCTTCCGGACGCAGCTTGTTCTGGGTTTCCTTATCCAGCACGGTGACGAACTGGATCGGATCGTGCAGGGAATACTTTTCGCGCAATCCGATCACATTGAGCTGGACGTTGCGCTCTGTGGCCACCACATCGCGGAAGTCCTGGATGGTTTCCAGCACATCGTTGTCGATATAGTCGGACTTGCTCGCGTCGATCAGCACCTTCGAGTCGTTGGGAATGTCCCATAGGGTGGACTTGATGGTCGCCTTGTTCAGGAAAGACACCTGGTTCGGCAATTCCATTTTGATGACGTCGCCGATGTGCAGGCGGTACTGCTCAAGCGAGTAAGGATTGCGGAAATTGCTGCGTGCGAGATAAAACATACTCGTCGCCAGGCCGATCAGTACGCCCATCAGCAGGTCGGTGAACACGATCGCGGCCACCGTGACGGCAAATGGCAGAAATTGCGACCAGCCTTTCTGGTACATATCGCGAAACAGCGACACCTTGGCCAGCTTGTAGCCGGTCATGATGAGGATCGCCGCCAGTGCCGACAGGGGGATCAGATTGAGCGCCGGACTCAGTACCAGTATGCTGGCGAGCATGAAAACGCCATGCAGGACCGCCGATGCCTTGGTCTTGTTGCCGGTCTGGATATTGACCGAGCTGCGCACGATGACCGACGTCACCGGCAGGCCGCCGAACAGGCCGGCGCAAATATTGCCCACGCCTTGAGCCACCAGTTCGCGATTGGGCGGTGTTTCACGTTTATGGGGATCGAGTTTATCGACCGCTTCGATATTGAGCAGTGTTTCCAGGGAGGCTACAATCGCGATCGTGACGCCAACCACCCACACATCGGCATTACCGAAATGGCTGAGGTTGGGCAGGTGCAAATACGCGCCCAGGTTGCCGGTGTCGATCGGCGGCAGCTCCACCAGATGTTCCGGGCCGATCGCAAACCAGGGCATGAATTGCGTGAATAAAAGATTGAGTATTACGCCCATCACTACCACAAACAGCGATGCGGGCAATAACTTGACGTTCTTGAGCGGCGTTCTATCCCAGTAATACAGAACCAGAATGGAGAGCAGGGCAATAACGACAGCGCCGGGGGTAAATACGTCGAAAGCGCGCATTATCTCCGAGAACGTATTTTCTCCATTCGCCTGAATGAACGAAAATCCGTCGTTCTTTGTGTCGTAGCCGACCGCGTGCGGAATCTGCTTGAGTATCAGGAGAATCCCGATTGCCGCCAGCAGGCCTTTGATGACATTGGACGGTATATAGTTTGCGATAAATCCGGCGCGGAAAATACCCATTGCCAGTTGCAGGCAGCCGGCGATCAGTATCGACGTCAGCAGGATGTCGAATGCCCCCAGCTTGGTGATCGATGCCAGTATCACCGCGGCGAGGCCGGCGGCCGGGCCGCTGACGCTGGTCTGCGATTTGCTGATGATGCCGACGACGATGCCGCCGATGATACCGGCGATAATCCCCGACAGCAGTGGTGCGCCCGAGGCCAGCGCGACACCGAGACATAAGGGCAGGGCAACCAGAAAGACCACAATACTCGCCGGCAGGTCATGCTTTAGATGTTGAATATTCATGTGATTATGTGGGTGAAGAGTGGTTATCAGGCAGACGTGTGTCCGCCCGGCATCAGTCGCAATGCCGCACGGAAAAATAAATTCTAGGCTTATTAAGGATGTAACGCACCAATATGATGCGCTCCATCCGAGTTTCGAAAAAGCTCTGGTATCGACTAAATAAAATATAACACGTGCGTTACGGGGGCATGGCGCACGATAGGCTATATCCGTATTGGAATAACTATTTCAAAAAGCCTTTCTCCCGGACGTTATTGGAGAATATCGGAGAAATAACTTTTCATAATATCGGATATATTTAATTGCTATGTCGAGGGCGGCGCCATCCGCGGGAAGTGTGGCCCTGCTTCGTGGGCCAGCGCCAAAATATTTCCTGCACTTAGCAAAAATTGCCTAAACTGCTAGACTGCCTGCTCACACCTGGAACCAGGCCACAGGAAGGAAAATGGATGCGGTTTCTTCACCATCGATGGCGGCGCGTGCTGGCGGCCGCGTTGCTTTTGCTCGCCGGCGCCCCGGTGCCGGCAAAGGACACCGTCACGCTCTGTTTCGAGCGCCAGCAAGTGCTGCCATGGCGCACCGTGGAGGGCCGCGGCCTGAATTTCGAGATGCTCAAGCTGGTGGCGGCCCGTCTCGACATCGTGTTCGCTTATCAGAGCATGCCGTGGAAGCGCTGCCTTGAGCAGCTCAAGGCCAACCAGGTCGGCGGCGCCTTTGCAGTGAGCTTCAACACGAGCCGCATGGAAGTGGGGGGATTTCCAGGTGGTAATCCGGCCGATGCCAGCAAGCGCATGCATATCGATAAATATGTCCTGATCCGGCGCAAGGGCGCCACCATCGACTGGGACGGCAAGACCCTGAAGAACGTCGATGGCGCCATCGGCGTACAGCTGGGTTATTCGGTGAGTGAATTCTTGCGCGCAATGGACGTGGCGGTCGACGAAGGCAGCCAGCGCGCCGGCGAACTGGCGCAAAAGCTGCTGGCCGGACGGCTGGCCGCGGCGGCCATGGGGGGCAGCGATGCCGCCGTCCTGATGAATGGACCACTGGGCGCCCAGCTCGAAGTGGTGCCAGTACCGCTGATCGAAAAGCCGTATTTCCTGGTGCTATCGCACGCGCTGGTGGCCGGCCAGCCCAAGCTGGCCGAGCGCATCTGGAAGGGCATTGAAGAAGTGCGCAACAGTGCGGCATATAAAAAGCTCCAGCGCGAAGCGGAAGGAGGCCATCATTAAACCCGACACCGAACGCGTATTATCCTGGTGGCTGAACAACCGTCTGGCCAGGCCGCTGGTGGACGCCTGGTCGCAAAACATCGTGTTCCGCCTGGGCGCAGGCATCATCCTGACGGTCGCGCTCAGCACCGGCATCTACACCACCTACGTGATGCAATCGCTGCGCGCCGAAGCGTCGGCGCGCATGCAGGAGCGGGTCGAGCGCTTCGCCTCGGTGCTGTCGCACGCGCTGGCGCGCCCGCTGTTCGACATTAACAGCGCGGCCGTGTCGTCGGTGGTCGATGCACTCGGCGCCAACCCCGAAGTGCAGATGCTGCGGGTGATTTCGCCCAACGGCACCGTGCTCGCCTCGCTCGGCACGCTCGAACGCGACGGCACCGGCGCGATCCGGGTCGAGGAGCCGATCAGCTACACCGACGGCAACCGCGTCTATCCGGTCGGCTCGATCGAGCTGGCCTTTTCGCGCGCCCAGATCGACCAGGACCTGCGCCGCCAGATCATGCAGACCGCCGTGGCCAACCTGCTGCTGACCTTCGCCATCGTGGTGTGTATCTTCCTGGTCGGGCGCAAGGTCACCAAGCCGTTCGCCGATATCCAGGACGCGCTCGACAAGCTGGCGCGCGGCGAGACCGATATCGCACTGTCGGGCATCGGCCGGCGCGACCAGGTCGGCAGGCTGTCGCTGGCGGTGCGCAGCTTCCGCGATACGCTCACGCGCCTGCGCCGCGCCGAGCAGGTCACCAGCGGCCTGCTCGATGAGAAGAGCCGCATGGTGGACCGCCTCAATGCCATTTTCGAAGGCACCAACGACGCCCTCATGCTGCTCACCGAGCAGGGCTACTTCGACTGCAACCGCAATACCCTGAGCATGTTCGGCATTCTTGACAAGCAGAGCTTCGTGCGCTGCCATCCAGGATCGCTGTCGCCGCCCACCCAGCCGGACGGGCGCGATTCCTTCGAAGCGATCAACGAAAAAATCGCCCTGGCGCTGGCGCAGGGCCAGGCGCGCTTCGAATGGCTGCACCGGCGCGCCGACGGCAGCGATTTTCCGACCGAAGTGCTGTTGTCGGCCTTCGACTACGGCGGCCGCCAGGTGCTGCAGGCGACCTTGCGCGACATCAGCGAGCGCAAGGCGATCGAGCAGCAGCTGCGCGAACTGAACGGCGACCTGGAACAGAAGATCGCCGCCCGCACGGTGGAGCTGACCGGCTCGATCCAGGCCGCGCGCGACAGCCAGGAAAAGCTCCAGACCATCGTCGACACGGCGCTCGACGCGGTGGTGCGCATGGATCTGGAAGGCCGCATCGTCGGCTGGAATTCGCAGGCCGAGAAAACCTTCGGCTGGACCCGCGAGGAAGCGCTCGGCCAGCCGCTCGATGCGACCATCATCCCTCCGCGCTACCGCGATGCGCACCGCCAGGGCATGCGCCGCTATCAGGAAAGCGGCAGCGGGGCGGTGCTCGACACGCGCATCGAGATTTTCGCGCTGCGCCGCGACGGCAGCGAGTTCCCGATCGAGCTGGCCATCACCAAGGTGCAGATGCACGACAAGTCGGCCTACGAATTCTGTTCCTTCATCCGCGATATCTCCGAGCGGCGCGAACGCGAGCAGTCGCTGCTGGCGGCCAATGTGCGCGCCGAAGCGGCCAACGTCGCCAAGTCCGAGTTCCTGGCCAATATGAGCCACGAGATCCGCACGCCGATGAGCGCCATCATCGGCATGGCCTATCTGGCGCTGCGCACCGAGCTCTCGCCCAAGCAGCAGGATTACGTCGGCAAGATCCACCGCGCCGCGCTGTCGCTGCTGGGGATCATCAACGACATCCTCGATTTTTCCAAGATCGAAGCCGGCAAGGTCGACGTCGAAGCGATTCCGTTTTTCCTCGACGACGTGCTGGCCAACGTGGCCAGCGTCACCAGCCAGAAGGCGGCCGACAAGCAGCTCGAATACCTGTTTCATGTGCCGCACACCGTGCCGCGCCACCTGGTGGGCGACCCGCTGCGCCTGGGCCAGGTGCTGATCAACCTGGTCAACAACGCCGTCAAGTTCACCGAGCGGGGCGAGCTGGAACTGTCCTGCAGCCGCCTCGACGACGCTGCGTCCGGCACCGCCAGCCTGCGCTTTTCGGTGCGCGACACCGGTATCGGCATGAGCGCGGCCCAGCGTTCCAACCTGTTCCGCGCCTTCAGCCAGGCCAACGGGTCGACCACGCGCGAATACGGCGGCACCGGCCTGGGCCTGTCGATCTCGCAGCAGCTGGTGCAGCTGATGGGCGGCACCATCCACGTGGCCACCCAGGCCGGCGCCGGTTCGACCTTCCACTTCGACCTGACGTTCCCGCTCTCGGGCCAGAGCGAGCCGGTCGCCGTCATGCCGGCCGCGCTCAACGATGCGCGCGTGCTGCTGGTCGACGACAGCGGCACCGCGCTCGACATCCTGAGCGAAGCGCTGGCGGCGCTGCCGCTGCGCGTCGACACCGCCGCCAGCGGCGCCGATGCGCTGGCGGCGATCGCCCGGGCCGACGGCGCCGGCGATCCGTTCCGGCTGGTGCTGACCGACTGGCAGATGCCGCACATGAACGGCATCGAGCTGGTGCGCGAGGTGCGCGCCGCCGACACGCTGTCGGCCACGCCGATGATGGTGCTGGTGACCGCGTTCGGGCGCGAGGAGGTGCAGCGCGAAGCCGAGGCGGCCGGCGTGGCCGGCTTCCTGTTCAAGCCGATCGGCCAGTCGGTGCTGGTCGATACGCTCGTTTCGCTGTTCTCTCCGCGCGCCGAGCCGGGCCGCCATGCGCCGCGCGACAGCATTGGCGACTATGCGGTGCGGGTGCTGCTGGTCGAGGATAATCTGGTCAACCAGCAGATCGCGGTCGAGCTGATGACGATGCAGGGCATCGGCGTGGATATCGCCGTCAGCGGCCAGCAGGCGCTGGAAAAGCTCATGCTGGCCGGTCCCGAGGGCTATGGCCTGGTGCTGATGGACCTGGAAATGCCGCAGCTGGACGGCCACCAGGCCACCATCGAACTGCGCAAGGACGCGCGCTTCGACAGGCTGCCGGTGATCGCCATGACCGCGCACGCGCTGCCCGAGATCCGTGAACGCTGCCTGCGCGAGGGCATGCAGGATTACGTCACCAAGCCGGTCGATCCCGACAAGCTGTACGCCACGCTGACGCGCTGGCTCGGCCACGCCGTGCCGCCGCGCGGCAGTCCGGATGGCAGGCCGATCGGCGTCATCGCCGGGATCGACGCGGCGCTCGGCCTGCGCCACGTGGCGGGCAATGGCGCGCTGTACCGCCAGCTGCTCGAACGCTTCCACGCCTCGCAGCGCGGCGCCGCCGAGGAAATCCGCGCCGACCTCGACGCAGGGCGCTTTGCCGAAGCCGGCAAGCGCGCCCATACCCTGCGCGGCGTCGCCGGAAATATCGGCGCGCGCGAACTGCAGGCGCTGGCCCAGTCGCTGGAAGAGCTGCTGCGTGCGGACGATGTCGACGTGGCGGCGGCGCGCGAGCGCGCCCTGCAATTGAGCGGCATGTCCGGCACCGTCATGGGCGCGCTGGAGCGCTACCTCGGCGCGCCCGGCACAGCCGGGCCGGCCGCCGATGCGGCCGGCAGCGCGCACGAGGCATTGGCGCGCCTGCGCCAGCTGCTGAGCGAATTCTCGGGCGACACTACCGACTACTTCGACACGGCGCGCGTGCATCTGGCGGCCCTGCTCGATGCCGCCACCATGGAGCGGCTGGCCGCGCACCTGGCCAGGTACGAATTTGAGGAAGCACGCCAATTGCTCGACGAGCCAACTTTTTGAATGCGATAAAGAAATAAACCATATATACTGTTTATTTTAAACCTGATGGAGTAAGCTGACATGGCAAAACCAGCAGCAGAAAAGGCACCTGTGGCGACGCCTTCGCCAGTGCCTTCGCCAGCCAAACTGGCGAAAACCACGGCGAAAACCACGGCGAAGACGGCGGCCAAGCCGACCGAACCGGCCGCGGCCAAGCCAGCCCCGAAGAAGACCGCGGCGAAGGCGGTCGAGCCGGCTGTCAAGGGGGCGCCGAAAAAGACTGCCAAGCCAGCGCCGAAAGCCGCCGCCAAGCCGGTGTCCAAGGCCAAGCCGGCGCCGAAAGCCAAGCCGGCTCCGAAGGCCGCCGCCAAGCCGGTTGCCGTGGCCGAGCCGAAGCCGCGCAAACCGAAGTTGGTGCGCGACAGCTTCACCATGCCGGAAGAGGAGTACGCGGTGCTCGGCCAGGTAAAGAAAACCTGTCTCAAGGCCGGCATCGACATCAAAAAGAGCGAACTGCTGCGCATCGGCGTGGCCTTGATCGCCAAACTCGATACGGCGGCCTTGCAAAAGGTCCTCGCAACATTGCCGCAATTAAAAACCGGCAGGCCGAAGAACGAAACATAACAAACGCACCATGTTGGTGCAATCGGCTGTTACATTGTCACACCCCCCCGCGTGTCATCCGCGTGACACGCGCGTGTCATCGTCCTGAAAAATAGGCCGGTTAGGCTGTCTTCGTCGCCACAGAAAGGACGAAGCATGCACAAGCTGATCACTTCCCAAGAGACAAGGCAGCATTCGCCCAGGCTGGTTCTCAGCCTGGCCTCCAGCGAGCACGAAGTGCGCGAGGTGCAGCGTCTGCGCTACAAGGTGTTCATCGAAACGCTCGGCCTGAGCGCGCTGGAAAATGCCGAGCGTCTTGATTGCGACGAGTTCGACGCCCACTGCGACCACCTGATCGTGCGCGAATCGGTGACCCTGAAAGTGGTCGGCACCTACCGCGTGCTGAGCGCGGCCAAGGCGCGCCGCCACGGCCGCTTCTACTCCGAAAACGAATTCGACCTGGGCCGCCTGAACCATCTGCGCGGGCGCATGGTGGAAGCGGGGCGCGCCTGCATACACCCCGAATACCGCGGCGGCAGCGTGATCATGCTGCTGTGGTCGGGCCTGGCCGACTACATGCGGCGCGAGCGTTGCGATTATCTGGTGGGGTGCGCGAGCGTGAGCGTGGCCGACGGCGGGCATAACGCCATCGCTGTGTATCGGTCGCTATTGAAGACCCATGCGGCGCCGCAGGAATACCGGGTCACGCCGCATCTGCCGTTTCCCATCGGTGCGCTGGAGCCGGCGCGCTCGCCGGCCATGCCAGCTCTGATCAAGGGTTATACCCGATCGGGCGCATGGCTGTGCGGGGAGCCGGCCTGGGATCCTGATTTTGAAAGTGCTGACTTGTTCCTGATGCTGCCGCTGGCAAATCTGGACAGCCGCTATGCGAGGCATTATGGCGTTGAGTAGCAAGCATGCCGCACGGGGCTTGGGTGCAGATGCAGGTGCTACTGATACAAAGGCAAGACAGGTACGAGGTGGTACCGTGGTGTGACGCCTAATAAACTCGCCGCGGCGTCGGCAGCCTGGTCGTCCGGGTGGACGATCAGTGCATCGACGCGCTCGACAGATCCTTCAGTTCGCGGATGCTCATGTCCGATTTCTCGTGCATGCGCAGCAGGATCGTGGCGCCGACGGCCAGCTTGCGGTGACGGATCTTGCTGATGATGGGCGGCTGAACTTCCAGCACCCGGCACAGCTCCGCGTCGTTTTTCAGGTTCATTTTTTCGATCAGGGTGTCGAGCAGCTTGTTGGGCACAAAGCTCGATGGTTCGAGTGCCCGGGCGCGGTTCATCGCCTCGATCATTTCAAGTTTCTTTTGCCGTACGTTCATCGTACTCCTCCAAGTTTTTCTGTCGTGTGGGAGACCTAACCGACTAGTGTCACCTTCGAGACCTTGAAAAATCTCCTGGGCGGTGATTTTTCGAGGTCCCCTTTTAATCCGTCGTTACATTTGGATATATTTAATGCGCGCCGGATTCGTTTGATAATACTACTATAAGAATATGCGTGGAGCAAAGTTAGTAAATTTAGGGAGCAAAATCCACGCTTTTTTGCATTTTGGACACAATATGTAAGCCGCTGCGTGACAATATTAACAATTTTTCCGCGATTGCGGCGGCCGCGTGGGAATGTGTGACCATGATGGCGCTGGCGCCACTGGCCTTGATTTCGGCGCGCAACAGCTGCAAAACGCTGTCGGCCGTATCGGGATCGAGGTTGCCGGTTGGTTCGTCGGCCAGCACCAGTGCCGGCCGGTGCACCAGCGCGCGGGCGATCGCCACGCGCTGCGTTTCGCCGCCGGAGAGCTGGCGCGGAAAATCGCTGCCGCGTCCGCCCAGGCCGACCGCCTCCAGCATGGCGCCGGCGCGTTCGCGTCCGGCGCCGTTGAGCAGCAGCGGCAGCGCCACGTTCTGCTCCAGGGTCAGGTGCGGCAGCACGTGGAAGGCCTGGAAAATGAACCCCATGCGGCTGCGGCGCAGGGCGGTGGCGGCATTGTCGTCCAGTGCCGACATGGGCGTGCCGTCGATGATGATCTCGCCGCTGTCGGGCGTATCGAGGCCGGCGATCAGGTTCAGCAGGGTGGATTTGCCGACCCCGGATTCGCCCATGATGGCCACCAGTTCGCCCGGCAGGAAGGTATGCGAGACACTGTTCAATACTGCGCGGCCGTTATAGGTTTTGGTGACGTTGCGCAGTTCGAGCATGGGGAGGATCTGTCTAGTGAGTGAGGGCGCGCCGCAGCGCGAAACTGAAGGCATCGACCAGCGCCACCAGCAGCAGCATGGCGACGATCACCGTGGCCGCGCTCTGCATCTGGAATAGCGACAGGTGATATTTAAGCATTTGCCCGAGACCGCCGGCGCCCACCACGCCCAGCACGGCGGCGGCGCGGATATTGTTCTCCCAGCGGTACAGGGTGTATGACAGCATTTGCGGCAGGGTTTGCGGCAGGGTCGCATATAAAAAGGCCGCCAGCGGCGCGGCGCCGTTGTTGCGCAGCGACGCTTCCGGCAGCGGCTCGGCGTTTTCCAGGGCGTCGGCGAACAGGCGGCCGAGCACGCCGCTGGTGTGCGCGGCCAGCGCCAGGGTGCCGGCGAACGGCCCCAGACCGGCCGCCACCAGCAGCAGCGAGGCCCACACCAGTTCTGGAATCGAGCGCATCACATTGACCAGGATGCGCGTGACGGCACGGGCCAGCGCGCCGAAACGGCCGGAGGCGGGCAGGGCCAGCGCCAGTCCGCCCGCCACCGCCAGCAGGGTCCCCAGCGCCGACATCGACAGCGTTTCCAGCGCCGCCAGCGCGGTCTTGGCGACGAATGGCCAGGCGGTTTCGAACGGCGCGAAGCCGTTCAGGAATTCACGCGTCGAGCTCAGGGTTTCCGGGGTGACGAAGGCCGCCCACTGCAAATCGAGCGTGACGAAGCTGGCCACCACCAGCAGCGCCAGCGCGCCGGCGAGCAGCCAGTTGGCATAGCGGCGCGGCGGGGGCAAGGGCAGGCTCATGCGAGCCTCCGGCGCAGCAGTTGCGAGACACGGTCGGCCAGCGCCACCAGCAGCACGAACATGATCAGCATGGTCGACACTTCGCCGCCGGCCATCATCTTGGCCGATTCGTCCATGCGCTGGCCCAGGCCGCCGGCGCCCACGAAGCCCATCACGGCCGAGCCGCGGATCGCGCACTCCCAGCGATAGACGGTGTAGGACACCAGTTCGGCGGCCGACTCCGGCAGCGCGCCGTACAGCAGCGCGGCCAGGCGCGAACTGCCGTTGCCGAGCAGGTTATCGGTGGCGTGCGCGCTCGACGATTCGAGAATTTCGGCGTACACCTTGCCCAGCATGCCGCAGTAGGTGAGCGCGATGGCCAGCACGCCGGCGGTGGGGCCCAGGCCGACCAGGCGCACGAACAGCAGCGCCCACACCAGTTCGGGCACGCTGCGCAGCAGGACCAGCACGGTGCGCACGCACTGGCGCACGATGGCGCCGAGCGCACGCGTGCGCCCCGTGCCCAGGCGCGACACCGACAGCCGTTCGGTGACGACGATGGTGGCCGGCACCGCGCCCAGCAGGGCCAGCGCCAGCCCGGCGGTGGCGATCGCCACGGTTTGCCAGGTCTCGCGCAGCACCATCTGCAAAAATTCCAGCGAGTGGGCCGGCTTGAGGAAATCGGCCGCGAAGCGGCCCGCGGCGGCGAGGCTTTGGGTGTCGAACAGCAGCCAGGGCTTGAATTCGCTGTACACCAGCATGGGCCAGAGCAGAAGCAGCGCCAGGGCGGTGCCGGCGACGCGTCCGCGCCAGGCGGGATCGGGATGGTGAACGCGAACGGTCATGCGTCAGAAGCAGGCGCCGACCGCCAGCCGTTCGGGCGATTCGTGCGGCGCCGCGGGCGGCGCGCTCATGGTTTCGTTGGCGTACAGCGCATCGATCATGGCGTCGCTGACCTGCTCGCGCGGCGCGTCGAACACGATGCGGCCATCGCGCAGGCCGACGATGCGGGCGAAATGGGCGCGCGCCATGTCGACCTGGTGCAGGCTGCAGATCAAGGTGGCGTTGCGCGCGGCCGCTTCCTGCCGCACAGTGGCGAGGGTCATTTGAGCCAGGGTCGGATCGAGCGCCGACAGCGGCTCGTCGACCAGAAACACTTCGGCATTTGAGAGCAGCATGCGGGCCAGGGCGCAGCGCTGGCGTTCTCCGCCGGAGAGCCGGTCCACGCGCGCATACAGCTTGTGGCCGAGGCCGAAGCGCTGCAGGGCCGCATGGGCGGCGTCGGGATCGGCCGGTTTGATGAGGGACGACAGTGCCTGCCACAAGGTCCACTGCGGCAGGCGCGCCGCCAGCACCGCGCTGACCACGCGCTGGCGCGGCGGCAGGGGCGGCGTTTGCGGCGCCGAGAACAGGCGCGCGCGCAAACGGTGACGTTCGGCGTGCGACAGGGTCCACGGATCGCGGCCGAACAGGTCGAATTTGCCGTCGGACGGCTGGTGCGCGCAGGCCAGGGTTGCCAGCAGAGTGGTCTTGCCGGCGCCGGACGGGCCGATGATGGCGACCTGCTCGCCCTGGCCGACCGCCAGGTCGAGCGCGTGCAGCGCGGCCGGGCGCCCAGCCGCCAGATGGCGCACGGTCAGTTGCTCAAGCCGCAAGGTGGTCATCGGATTTGCCGCTTACTTGATCAGGCCGGCGTTGTGCGCCGCTGCTTCGATGGCCTTGTAGTTGTCGGCCTTGGTCGGAATGAACCTGGTGGCGCGCTGCAGCGCCAGGATTTCCTTGCCTTCAGGCGTATTGGCATCGAGCGCGAGGAAGGCGTCGGTGATCTTCTTCTTGAGCGCCGGGTTCATGTCCGAGCGCACGGTCCAGTTGTAATCGAAGTAGCCCGGGGTGGTGTAGAACACGCGCACGGCGGCCGGGTCGACCTTCTTCTCGGCGACCAGCTTTTCCCACACCGAGATATTGAGCGCGCCGGCATCGACCTTGCCCCCCGCGACCGCAGCCACGGTGGCGTCATGCGCACCCGAGAAGGCAACGCGTTTCAAATCGGTGTCCGGGTTGATCTTTGCCGCCAGCAGGTAGGAGCGCGGCATCAGGTGGCCCGAGGTGGAGGACTCGGAACCGAACGACAGGGTCTTGCCCTTGAGGTCCTCGAGCTTGTTGATATCCTTGGCCGTCGTGATGAACACCGAGCGGAATTTTTCGTCTTCCAGGCGCTGCACCAGCGGCGTGACCTGGCCTTTGCTGCGCACATTGGCCTGCACGAAGGTAAAGCCGCCGAACCACACCATGTCGAGCTTCTTGTTCACCAGGCCTTCGACCGAGGCGGCGTAGTCGGTCACCGGGGTGAATTCGACCTTCAGGCCGGTTGCCTTGGCCAGGTAGTCGCCCAGGGGCTTGAACTTGCGCTGCAATTCCGTCGGCGCTTCGTCGGGAATGGCCGACACGCGCAGCACGCCTGGCGTGACCTGGGCCGGGGCCGACGAGGCGGCGAACAGGATGCCGGCGGTCAGGGAGGCGGTCACAATGGATTTCAGGAAGGAGGTCATAAGGTTTTAAGGTGAAAAGAGCGGTAAAAAAATGCCTGCGCGCTACGGCGCGTAGGGAACGAGTGCCAAATCAGGAATCGGCTATGATAGCAAAAACGCCAACTAACAAGCGGCAAACCCACGAAAATGATGCCAAAAAGCAGCCCGAGCAACACTTTCTCCACGCTGGCAACGGCGACCGTCCATGCCGAGCTCGTCGCCGGGCTGAGCGCGCCGGGCGCGCATATTTCGCCCAAGTTCCTGTATGACCCTCTCGGCTGCAAGTTGTTCGAAGCGATTTGCGAATTGCCGGAATATTACCCGACCCGCACGGAAGCGGCCATCGTGGCCCGCCACGGTGCCGAGCTGGCGCGCGTGGCCGGTTCCGGCAGCACCCTGATCGATCTGGGCGCGGGCAATTGCGCCAAGGCGGCCATGCTGTTTCCGCTGTTGCATCCGGCACAATACGTGGCGGTCGACATTTCGCGCGACTTCGTCCAGGACGCCGTGGCGCGCCTGCGGCACGGTTACCCGCACATTGAAATGTGTGCGCTCGGGCTGGATTTTTCCAGCCGGCTTGAGCTGCCCGACACGGTGCGGCCGGAAAAGCGGCTGTTCTTCTATCCCGGTTCTTCGATCGGCAATTTCACGCCGGAGCAGGCGCGCGCCTTTCTCCAGCGCCTGCGCGCCCAGTGCGGCGACGACGGCGCCCTGTTGATCGGCATCGACCTGGTCAAGGACCATGCCGTGCTCGACGCCGCCTACGACGACGTGCTTGGTGTCACCGCCGCCTTCAACCTCAACATTCTGCGCCATGTAAATAGCCTGATCGGCGCCGACTTCGACGTGCGCCAGTGGCGCCATCGCGGCTTTTTCAACGCCAGCGAAAGCCGCATCGAAATGCACCTGGAAGCGGTCGAGGAGCTGACCGTTTTCTGGCAGGGCGGCGAGCGCCGCTTCGCCCGGGGCGAGCGGATCCACACCGAAAACAGCTACAAGTACCGCCAGAGCGCCGCCGTGGGCTTGCTGGAACAGTCCGGCCTGCGCGCGGTGAATGTGTGGACCGATCCGAACGAATGGTTCGCGCTGATCTACGCGCGCCCGATTCCCGGCTGACGATGCTTGCGCGCGACTACGACACCGTCCGCCGCCGCTCGCTGATGCTGGCCGAACCGCTCTCCGACGAGGATTGCGGCGCCCAGTCCATGCCTGACGCGAGCCCGGTCAAATGGCATCTGGCGCACACCACCTGGTTCTTCGAGACCTTCATTCTCGAACCATACGAGGACGATTTCACCCCGTTCCACCCGGCCTTCCGCTACCTGTTCAATTCCTACTACAACGGCATCGGCGCGCGCCATCCGCGTGCGCAGCGCGGCCTGCTCACGCGCCCGTCGATGCGCGAGGTACGCGCCTACCGCAGCGCCGTCGATGCGCGCATCGCCCGCCTGCTGGCGCAGCGGCCCGGCGACGACGCGCTCGAACGCCTGCTGGTGCTGGGCATGCAGCACGAACAGCAGCACCAGGAATTGATCCTCACCGATGTGCAGCACCTGCTGGCGCAAAACGCGCTGCACCCGGTCTACAGCACGGCGGCGCCGCTGGCCGCCGCCGCTGGTGGACCGATGCGCTGGATCGGCTTCGATGGCGGGCTGACCGGGATCGGCCACGACGGCGCCGGCTTCTGCTTCGATAACGAATTGCCGCGCCACCGTGTCCACGTGGCGCCGTTCGCGCTCGCCTCGCGCCTGGTGACCAATGGCGAGTACCTGGCCTTCATCGAAGCGGGCGGCTATCGCGACGCGGCCCTGTGGCTGTCGGAAGGCTGGGACTGCGCCGGCGCCCAGCGCTGGGCCCATCCGCCGTACTGGCAGCGCGATGCGGCCGGCGCCTGGCACGAGTTCACCCTGCACGGGCTGATGCCGCTCCAGCTGGCGCGCCCGGTCGCGCACCTGTCGCTGTATGAAGCCGATGCCTACGCCAACTGGGCTGGCGCGCGCTTGCCGACCGAAGCGGAGTGGGAGCTGGCGGCCAGTGCCGGGCAGAGCGGAATCGAACAGCTGTTCGGCCACTGCTGGCAGTGGACCAGCAGCAGCTACGCCCCGTATCCCGGCTACGCCTGCGCCGAGGGCGCGCTGGGCGAATACAACGGCAAGTTCATGGTCAACCAGTATGTGCTGCGCGGCTCGTCGGTGGCCACGCCGCCGGGCCACGCACGCGTCAGCTACCGCAACTTCTTCCCGGCCGGCGCGCGCTGGCAGTACACCGGCCTGCGCCTGGCAAGATGAACCTGCGTCAGATCACGCGCCGCGCCAACGTCTACATCTTCAGCCATCCGCTCGCCTTCGCCTGGCAATGCCTGAGCGGCTTTCGCGCCAATCAGGGACTGCTGCTGGCCGGCGCGGTGGCCTATTATTCGCTGCTGTCGATCGTGCCCTTCCTGATGCTGGTGGTGGTGGCGCTGTCGCATATCATCGACCCGGCCGAACTGCTGGCCACACTGAGGCGTTACCTGGAGTGGCTCATGCCCGGCCAGTCCAGGGCGATGGTGGCCGAGCTGTCGCACTTCCTCGACGACCGCGGCCTCATTACCGGCGTGCTGTTCGCGACCATGCTGTTTTTCAGTTCGCTTGCCTTCACCGCGCTGGAGAACGCCATGAGCGTGATCTTCGTCCACCGGGTAGCGATCCGGCGCCGGCACTTTCTGATCTCGGCCATTCTCCCGTACTGCTACATCGTCGCACTGGGGGCGGGCATCATGATCGTCACGCTGGTGGCCGGCATCCTGCAGGTGCTGGGCGGGGAGAGCGTGCGCTTCCTCGGCTACGACTGGTCGCTGGGCGGGGTCTCGGGTGTGCTGCTGTACCTGCTCGGCCTGACCGGCGAAATCCTGGTGCTGACCTCGATCTACCTGGTGATGCCGGTGGGGCGCCTGTCGTGGCAGCACGCGCTGGTCGGCGGCGCGACCGCGGCGCTGCTGTGGGAAATCGCCCGCCACGTGCTGGTCTGGTACTTCACCACGCTGTCGCAGGTCAATCTGGTGTACGGATCGATGACGACCGCCATCGTCGTCATGTTCAGCCTCGAGATCGCCGCCACCTTGCTGCTGTTCGGCGCGCAGGTGATCTCGGAATACGAAAAGGTCGGGCGCGCCGGCCGGCCGAGCGGGCCGGTGCCGCTCGATACCAGCCAGCGCCCTTGACTCACAATTAGCTGATATGATTCGGAATTATCTTTCATAAAAAACAATGTTCTCAATCCTCGGTAGTATCTGCGTTGGCGACAAAACTTCCTGCGGAGGAACGGTGGCCACTGGTTCGCCTTTTTCCGACGTTAACGGGAGGGCCATTGCCCGCAAAGGCGACAAGATCGCGTGCAAACATAATTGCATCATTATTGATGGCAACATGACTGAAGTTATAGATGGTGCCCCGATGGCACTTCATGGCGCGGCGACATCATACGGATGCACTTGCATATCGAAAAATAACGATTTCCACGGTGACGGAAAAACTGCGGCGGAGACGGCAGCGGTGCCGGTCGCTGCCGACGCTGGAATTGCCTACATGCCTGAAATTGCACAGCTACTTAATGAGGACCATTGGGTTGAGTTCAGGCTGGTAAATGGGCAGGACGAGCCGATTCCAAATCAACCATTCGAACTCACTGATCCAAACGGGAAGAAAATTGACGGAACCCTGGACTCTAATGGGTATGCCAAGGTTGAGCCCGTCAAGGCTGGCTCATGCAAAGTTCACTTCCCGCAACTGGGATACACCATTTCGGTAGACGCATGACGACCATGAACGTGCCGGAGGTCCGCGCTAAGCAGGGAGTTAAAATATCGACAAATCAGCTCACTACAATCAAGGTGCAGACTGCTTCAATCGAACTATTGGTCGGCGGACCATACACAGATCACCCCTACGGACATACTGCACTGCGAGTAATAACCAAAAGCGGTGAGCATATCTATGACTATGGCCGTTATGCGAGGACCTGGGGCGTCGGGAACTCGGAAGGAGATGGAGTCCTCAATATTTGGACAAAATTCGACGCCTACATAGCCGAAGAAAATTCCCTGAAAAGAAAGACAACCGGATTTTTATACGATGTACAGGAAGAGCAGGCGCTCGAAGTAATCAAATTCTATGACCGTAAGATCGCTAAGAAGAAGCCGAAAAGTTCGACCAAGGTCAAAACATCGTACGTAATTGAAGACTACTACGCACTCGGCCCGAACTGCACGACACTTAGCGTCGACGCAGCTAAAGTTGCAATACCCAACCTCGACTCGGATTGGAAAAAATATCAAGACGGTCGAGGCTTGAGCATGATGGAGCGTGGCATCGTGTCCGCAAAGGGGTGGCCGAGTTACATTTTCATGCCAGCTGACTTACTGGCAATGCTTGGCAGTTCCACTGCAAGAAAACCGAAAGCAATTCGAAGTTACGAGGCAAAAAAGTGAGAATTTTTCATACTATTTTATTGGGACTTTCGGTTGCTGGAGCGTTCGCAGTTGGAGCTATTACCCAAAAATCAGGAAGATTGAACATGTCGAATACCGAGTACCTGAAGCTGTCTGAACCCCTACTTCTCAACGCCGAGGGCGAGACAAAATATTACCACATGCTGCCGGTCGGCACCGCCATGTACAAAGACTATTCATTTCCAGAGGGCCACACCAGATATATTGTCTACGTAAATATAAAAGGTGAATTTCAGGCTGAGAAGGTAGTCTCGGATAAAAAAAATTTGATTGATCCGATATGGGGAGAGACGGTCCAAAAAGACGACTTAAAGCAGCTAATGGCTGAGACACCGGTTTCAAAAAATGACCTGGTACGCATCTTGAAGGCAAGAAAAATTACGCGAGAAGAGCTTGCTCAGATATTGAGAGAGTGGGAAGAATAAGATGTCGCGGGACCGCAGTGTGAAGTGAGCAGTGCGGTAATGCCGCCAGCAGCAGGAACCTACCGAAGCGAGCTGGCTACGTAAGCAAGCAGCCGCCGTAGGAATCCCCGCCTTAAGGCGGGGAGGATGTCAAGCTTACGCCGTCTCTGCCTGCGCCTGCCGCGCCAGCTGGCGGTTCACGGCGCTGAGCACCGCCTTGAACGAGGCCGTCACGATATTGCTGTCGATGCCGGCGCCGAACAGGGTGGGGCCGTTATCGAGCCGCAGTTCGACGTAGCAGGCCGCGCGCGCATTGGCGCCCGAACCGATCGAATGCTCGTGATAATCCATCAGCTTGATGTCCAGTCCGAGCGCATTCACGAATGCGTCGATCGGGCCGTTGCCGCCGCCCTGCAGCGCCATCTCGGCCTGGCGGTGCATGACGCGGATATCGATCTGCACCGGCTCGTCGCTGCTGCTGTCCTCCACCATGCGGTGCGAGCTGTACGCGTACGGGGTGTCCTGTTCGAAGTATTCGCGGCAGAAGATGTCGTGAATGTCCTGCGCGGCGATTTCGCGGCCGGTGGCGTCAGCCACCTTTTGCACCGCCCGGCTGAATTCGATCTGCAGGCGGCGCGGCAGGGCCAGGCCGTATTCCTGTTCGAGCAGATAGGCCATGCCGCCTTTGCCGGACTGGCTGTTGACGCGGATGATGGCGTCGTAGCTGCGTCCCAGGTCGGCCGGATCGATCGGCAGGTAAGGCACTTCCCACAAGGCGTTGGGCTGCTGCTGGGCCAAGCCCTTCTTGATCGCATCCTGATGCGAGCCGGAGAAGGCGGTGAATACCAGGTCGCCCGCCCATGGGTGGCGCGGATGCACCGGCAGCTGGTTGCACTCTTCGACCACCTGGCGCACGGCGTCGATGTCGGAAAAATCCAGGCCGGGATCGACGCCCTGGGTGTACAGGTTCAGGGCCAGCGTGACCAGATCGACGTTGCCGGTGCGCTCGCCGTTACCGAACAGGCAGCCCTCGACGCGGTCGGCGCCAGCCAGTACGGCCAGTTCGGCCGCCGCCACGGCGGTGCCGCGGTCGTTGTGCGGGTGGACGCTGATCAGGATGCTGTCGCGCCGCGCCAGACGGCGCGACATCCATTCGATCTGGTCGGCGTAGACGTTGGGCGTGCTGCTCTCGACCGTCGAGGGCAGGTTGATGATCATCTTGTTCGACGGCGTCGGCTGCCATACCTCGGTGACCGCGTCGCAGATATGCTTGGCGAAATCGAGTTCGGTGGTGGAAAACGATTCGGGCGTGTACTCGAAGCGCCATTCGGTCTGCGGGTGCCGGGCCGTGAGCTCCTTCACCAGCCTGGTGCCGTTGACGGCGATCTGGGTGATGTCCTCGCGCGAGGCGTTGAAGACCACGCGGCGAAATACCGGTGCGGTCGAGTTGTACAGGTGGACGATGGCGCGCTTGGCGCCGGCCACCGATTCGACCGTGCGGCGGATCAGTTCATCGCGCGCCTGGGTCAGCACGATGATGGTCACGTCGTCGGGGATGCGGTTTTCGTCCACCAGGCTGCGCACGAAGTCGAAGTCGGTCTGCGAGGCCGAGGGGAAGCCGACCTCGATTTCCTTCAGGCCGATCTGCACCAGCATGTCGAAAAAGCGCAGCTTCTTTTCCGCGCTCATCGGCTCGATCAGCGCCTGGTTGCCGTCGCGCAGATCGGTGCTCATCCAGATCGGCGGATGGGTGATGGTGTTGTTGGGCCAGCGGCGGTCGGTCAGGCCGACAGGTGGGAATGCGCGGTATTTGGTCGACGGGTTCTGCAACATGGTGGACTCCTGTTTATCTGTAAAGCGGATCGCCTAGCGGCGGCACGGTGTGGCGACAGGCTGCCGGGCGGCCACGGGATACTAGGCCAGGCAACCGATCGGTAGCTTTAGCAGCAGGTGTTGCAGTGGTGCGGGGAGGAGGGCGCTGAACATCGGTCGAACTTTCCTGGGGTTTTACAGCGGTCGCCGGCGGAGCGCGGGCGGCTTACACAACGGCTTTATAGCGCGCTGCTTAGCGGTAGGAGAGTCGACAGGTGCAGGGAGGTGAACATGGAACGACTGTAACGGATGGGCGGTTGGCTTGTCAATAGATACGTCGTCCCCCGCTTCGCGAGGGCAGGCTCTCGCGAAGCGGGGGCGGCGGTCAGGGATTGACGGTGACGCCCGCTGCGCCGTCCTGCATGCTGCCGATGACGGCGGCATGGCCGAAGCCTTCGCGCGCAAACAGCGCCAAAACCTCATCGACACTGCTCGCATCGCACGACACCAGCAAGCCGCCCGAGGTCTGCGGATCGGTCAGCAGCGCCTGCTGTGCCGGTGTGATGGCGGCGTCAAGCTTGACATCCTTGCCATACGCATCCCAGTTGCGGCCGGATGCGCCGGTGAAAAAGCCGTCGTGGGCCAGCTGCAGCACGCCAGGGAGCAGCGGAATCGCGTTCATGTCGAGCTGCGCGTTCAGCCTGGCGCCGCGCGCCAGTTCCAGCAGATGGCCCAGCAGGCCGAAGCCGGTGACGTCGGTCAGCGCATGCACGCCGTCCATGTCGGCCAGCGCCTTGCCCGGCTTATTCAGTTTGGTGGTATTGGCGATCATGGCGGCGTAGCCCTCGTCGCCGAGCGCGCCTTTCTTGAGCGCGGCCGACAGCACGCCCACGCCGAGCGGCTTGCCGAGAATGAGCACGTCGCCGGCCTTGGCATCGGCATTGCGCTTGACCTTGGACGGGTGCACCAGGCCCAGCACCACCAGGCCGTAGATCGGCTCGACCGAGTCGATGGTGTGGCCGCCCGCGATCGGAATGCCGGCTTCGGCGCACACGGCTTCGCCGCCGCGGATGATCTGGCCGATGGTCTCGAGCGGCAGCTTATTGATCGGCATGCCGACCAGGGCCAGCGCCATGATGGGCGTGCCGCCCATGGCGTAGACGTCGGAGATGGCGTTGGTGGCGGCGATGCGGCCGAAGTCGAACGGATCGTCGACGATCGGCATGAAGAAGTCGGTGGTGGCGATCAGCGCCTGCTCGTCGTTGAGCTTGTAGACGGCGGCGTCGTCGGCCGTTTCGATGCCGACCATGAGTTCCTTCGGTACCGGAAAGCCGCTCGAATTTTTCAGGATCTCGGCCAGCACGCCCGGCGCGATCTTGCAGCCGCAGCCGCCGCCGTGGGAGAAAGAGGTGAGTTTGATTGCTTGGTCGCTGCTGCTCATGGTGTATTCCGTAGTGGGCTGATCGGTGGCGCAGGGTAAATCGGAGGATGCGCGAGAAGCAGATTATCCACCAACTCGAGCACCGCCGCGCGTTCGACGGCCGGGTCGAACAGGGGCGCGCGCGCGGCGCACTGCAGGCGCAGCTGCTCGTGGAAGGCCGGCTCGTCGATGCTGCGGTCGATCAGGCGCGCCAGCGCCTGCGCGTCGCCGACCGGGAAGTAGCCGGCATAGTCCTGCCCGAGCATGCCGCGGTTGCCGTTGATATCGCTGGCCAGCACCGGCACGCCGCTGGTGACCGCTTCGATGATCACGTTGGCGCCGCCTTCCATGAGCGAGGTGATGGCCATCGCGTGGCTGCGCTTGAGGCGCTGGCGCGCGGCCGCGTGCGGCAGGGCGTCGAGCCATTCGTAGCGCGGATTGCGCGCCGCCATGTCGGTGGCGGCCTCGCCCAGCGCAGGATCGAGCGCGCCGCCGATGTGCACCAGGCGGGCGCGCCGGCTGGTGATCAGTTCGGAGGCGCGCATGAAGGTGAGCGGATCTTTTTCGGCGCGCAGGTGGCCGATCATGCAGATGTCGCGGTGCTGGCGCTTGGCATCGGCCTTGGCGGGGAGGGTGGGGGCGGACTGGTGGATCACGTGGGCCTTGGCGCGCAGGTGCCCGGGCAGCAGTTCCAGGCCGGCGTCCTGCAGCAGCACCAGCGCGGTCGCGTCCTCGAGCGCGGCCTGGGCTTCGGGCGAGGTGGCGATATCGCGGTACAGATCGGTCCCGGTCAGCACCAGTATGCGGGCACGCTCGGGATGGGCCTGGGCGAAGGCGCTCAGCGCGTCGGCGGAACGGCGCGCATGCAGGGCGATCAGCAGATCGGGCGCGTTGACGGCGCCCGGGTCCAGGCCGGGCGCGATGGCGATGCGGTGCCGCTCGCGCAGGTAGAGCGACCAACGTCGCGCAGTCTGCCAGTTGCCGTTGTTTTCGGCGGCGGACGCGGGGCTCACGATCAGGACGTGCTTGCCTGCCATCGGTCGTTCTCCCTTAAAACTCGATACAATCAAGGTCATGAATTCACTTACCGCATCGTTCCGGCGCACCAGGCCGCAGGCGTTGGCAGAATCGCTGCAGGATGCTCGAAATTATACGCTCAGCCTGTTCGATTGCCTGGCCTCCGATGGCTTCGATTTGCTTTCACGCGTACCGCATATTCCGACCATCAATCCACCGCTGTGGGAGCTTGGCCATACGGCATGGTTTGCCGAGTGGTTCGTGCTGCGCGAGGCCATGTCGACCCACACGGCGGCGGCCCAGCGGCCTTCGCTGCTCACCCGCGGGGACGACTGGTTCGACTCGGCAACGGTGCCGCACCGCTCGCGCTGGACGCTCGACCTGCCCAGTGCCGGCGCGCTCAAGACCTATTGTCGCGAGGTCCTGGACCGCACGCTCGACAAGCTCTCGCGCGAGGCCGGCACCGACGAGGCATTGTATCCGTACCGGTTGGCGCTGGCGCACGAGGACATGCATGGCGAGGCGCTGCTGTACACCCTGCAGACGCTGGGCGTGGCCACGCCGGCCGGCTTGCTCGACACGGCCGGCTCGGCGCCGGCTGGCGACATTGGTTTTCCCGGTGGCACGCATCAGCTGGGCGGGCCGGCGGAGGCGGGTTTCGTGTTCGATAACGAAAAGCAGGCCCATCCCGTGTACGTGGCGCCATTTCGCATCGATGCGGGGCTGGTGACCAACGGGCAATATGCCGAATTCATCGCCGATGGCGGCTATCAGAACCGCCAGTTCTGGAGCGTGGCGGGCAGCGCCTGGCTGATGCGCCAGGAGCGCTCGTCGCCGCTGTACTGGCAGCGCGAGGCCGACCAGTGGCGTACCATCCGCTTCGGGCGGCCATCGACCTTGCCGCCGCACGAGCCGGTGCGCCATGTGTCGCTGTACGAGGCGCAGGCCTATTGCGCCTGGGCGGGGCGCCGGCTGCCGACGGAGCCGGAGTGGGAATATGCGGCGGTGTCGTCGCAGGCCGGCTTTCGCTGGGGCCAGCTGTGGGAATGGACCGCGACGCCGTTCGAGCCGTATCCGGGCTTTGCGCCGGACCGCTATCGCGAGTATTCGCAGCCGTGGTTCATGACCCACCAGGTGCTGCGCGGGGCGTCGTTTGCGACCCCGGCGCGCTTCCGCTCGGCGCGCTTCCGCAATTTCTATCTGCCTGAGCGTAACGACATGTTCGTCGGGTTCAGGACCTGTGCGATGTAGCAGCAAAAATGATGTGGGCTCACGACTTTTGACAGGATATCCTTTGAAGTATATTTTCAGTATTGTTGCGGCGTTTGCTTGTGCGACCGTGCACGCAGCTGCATGGCAGCCGGCGAACGGACATCAACAATTGCCGATCTGGCCCGGAGCGATACCTGACGCGCAATCAGCCACCGGACCGGAGGACGAGATGACGCTGCGGGAAGAGAAGCTCATCGCAGAAAGACCCTGGCTGGAGGTGGCCAACGTCACGCGGCCTACGATGACGATCTACTCGCCAAAGGGAAAAAACACCGGTGCCGCCGTTATCGTTTTTCCTGGCGGAGGCTATCGGGTTCTGGCCATCGATCTTGAAGGAACGGAAGTTTGCGACTGGCTGACATCGATTGGCGTCACCTGCGTGCTGTTGAAATATCGTGTCCCGGGATCAGGTCCGCACTGGGATTCAGTTCGCAACATTCGTGTCATTCCAAAGACACACACGGCGCTGCACGATGCGCAAAGGACCCTGGGCCTTATTCGCCATCATGCAGCCGACTGGAACATCGATCCGAACAAGATTGGGGTTCTTGGGTTTTCCGCAGGCGGCCACCTGGTCGCGTCAATCAGTACGCATCCCAAGCGTATATATGCGCCTGTCGATCAGGCAGACGCAGAAAGTTGTCGTCCTGATTTTGCTGTGTCTCTTTATCCTGGGCATATGTCGGCCAACTACCGCGCTGACCTTTCAAAGCTGAACCCCACCATTGAAGTCACCAGTCAAACGCCTCCGACGTTCCTGCTTCATGCGCAAGACGACCCGGTAGACCCGGTGGAGTTTTCGCTTCTTTATTATGCGGCCCTGAAGAAGGCGAACATACCCGTCGAGATGCACTTGTTCGCCCATGGCGGACACGCGTTTGGACTTCGTCCTACGAAGCTTCCAATCACGAAGTGGCCCAAGCTGGTCGAAACGTGGCTTGGAACGATTGGAATGATTCCTGAGAAATGATGATGCAGCACATTTGGAAGGGCGGAGCACCCGCCGGGCGTCTGTTCCCACGAGCACTTTGTTTCAACCAGCTCTGGTCGCTTATGGAGAGGTTTTGTTGAGCGCACTTCATCGCCGCGAGCAAAAAAAACGGCTACCGAAGTAGCCGTTTTTTATTCAACCCGGGACCTGATTAACGGTCGCCGTACGAACGGCGGGCGCCGTCGGCAGGACGCGGGTTGGAGCCTTTGTAGCCGCCACCGGCCGCGCCGTCACGGCGTGGTGCCGCGTTCGGCTTGCTGAAGGTGCGCTGGCCTGGCTTGGCGGCCGAGCGGTTGTCGCCCGGTTTCCAGCCGCCCGGACGGGTCGACGAACGCGGTGCCGCAGTCTTCTTCGGCTCGAAGCCTTCGATGACGTTGACCGGAATGAGCTGCTTGGTGAAGCGCTCGATGCGTTTGACGTTCATGCCTTCAGCATGGTTGACCAGCGAAACGGCCACACCATTGCGGCCGGCACGGCCGGTACGGCCGATGCGGTGCACGTAGTCTTCCGGGAACTTCGGCAGGTCGTAGTTGAACACGTGGGTGATGTTCGGTACGTCGATGCCGCGCGCGGCAACGTCGGTCGCGACCAGCACCTTGACCTGGCCGCGGCGCAGGCCGTCCAGGGTACGGTTACGGGCGCCCTGGTGCATGTCGCCATGCAGTGCGGCGGCCGAGAAACCGGCGATGTTCAGACGGTCGGCGATGGTGTCGGCGTCACGCTTGGTGGCGGTGAAGACCACGGCCTGATCCAGCGTTTCGTCGCGCAGCAGATGGTCCAGCAGGCGGTTCTTGTGCGACAGGTCGTCGACGAAGTGCACGCGCTGGGTGATGTTCTCGTGGCGCGAGGCCGAGCTGGCGATCTGGATGATCATCGGGTTGCTGGTGATGCGGCGGGCCATATTGCCTACCACGCCGTCCAGGGTTGCCGAGAACAGCATGGTCTGGCGGGTCGACGGGGTCGCGGCGACGATCTTTTCGATGTCGTCGATGAAGCCCATGTCGAGCATGCGGTCAGCTTCGTCCAGCACCAGAACCTGCAGCTGGGAGAAGTCGATCTTGCCCGATTCCATGTGGTCGATCAGACGGCCAGGGGTGGCCACCAGAATTTCCGGATTGCGCGACAGCAGTTGCATCTGCTTTGGATAGGGCATGCCGCCCAGGATCGACACGGCTTTGATGCGGCGGATCTGGGTGCCGTATTTTTCGGTCGCGGTGGTCACTTGCAGGGCCAGTTCGCGGGTCGGGGTCAGCACCAGCATTTTTGGCTGGGCCGCCTTGAAACGTGGACGCTCGCCACGGGCGCGCGCCGACTGCGCTTCCTGGGCTGCGGTGCGGGCCGCCGGCGATTGCTCAGCCACGGCGAATTTGTGCAGTGCCGGCAGCATGAATGCCGCGGTCTTGCCCGAACCCGTTTGCGACGACACCAGCAGGTCACGGCCTTCGATTGCCGCAGGAACGGCTTGTTCCTGAACTGGCGTTGGCTTGGTATAGCCGGCATCGGTGACTGCTTTGACGATCGTTGGGTGGAGGCCTAGTGCTTCAAAACTCATTATGTTCTTTTCTTTCGTATAGATCAGCGCCCGAGCAAATGCTGCGAGCGCAAAATAGCAACGCCAACCAAAACGAAATGACTCAAAAATGAAAGAAATTTCGGCACAAAAGCTTTGCGCCGGGACGGTGTCAGGTGCGACACCAAAGGCGGGAGGGCTTTATATCGGGGTATCCAGGGGATACGCCCAGGCTTGCGAAGCTGCTAGTTGTACTGCTTGTAACTGCTAAAAAGCCATCGCATTGATTATTGCGAGAAACATATTGCAGCGCACAAACAGTACTATACAGTATTCGGGGCCTGCCTGTACAGGTGAATTCATTTGTGCGTGCCCATTCACAACGCGAATGACTGCTGAGCTTGCCTGAACGCTGGCGCGCAAAGCGGGCGCCGGCCTCGGGCTAACGGGGTGACCATAAAAAAACCGGTCCTGGGACCGGTTTTTTGTTCAGGCGAGATCGAATCAGCCGTCGTTGCGCTTGCTGCGCGAGACGCGCGACTTGATCGATGCCATCGCGTCGGCGGCCTTGGCCTTGAGCTTTTGGGCATTGGTCATCGCCTTGGCGCGGCGCTTGCTCGGCGCGCGTTCCGCCTCGAACGCCATCACGGCGTTGTCGATGACGGTTTCGGCGATATCGCTATGCATCGACGCCGAGGTCTTCGGCACCAGAATCGTCGATCCGGCCTTCAGGCGCGTCTGCGCCGGAATGTTGTTGGCCTGACGGATCACTTCAGGCGTGGTGTGGAAGCGCGATGCCAGGGAGGCAATGCTTTCCTTGGCGCTGGTGATCTTGTGGGTGGTCCAGGTCGACAGCGCACGGCCCCATTGCGCCAGGTTCAGCTGAAACTTCTCGGCGTTTTCCTGCGGCAGCAAAATCTTGGTCTGTTCGCCGCCGGTGATGACCGGACGGTTGAACTGCGGATTGAGCGCCTTGAATTCTTCCACCGACAGTTCGGCCAGCTGGGCCGCGATGGTCAGGTCGATGTCGCTGGTCTTGTCGACGGCGGTGAAGTAGGGCTGGTTGTTAATGACCGGCAGCTCCACACCGTAGTGCGCGGGATTGGCGATGATGTTCTTGACCGCCTGCAGCTTGGGAACGTAGTTGCGCGTTTCCGCCGGCATCAGTTCGGACAGGCTGTCGAAATCGGTGGGCTTGCCCAGCGCCTGGTTCTTCTTGATGGCGCGCTGCACGTTGCCTTCGCCCCAGTTGTAGGCGGCCAGGGCCAGCTGCCAGTCGCCGAACATGCCGTACAGCCGCTGCAGATAGGTCAGCGCGGCATCGGTCGAGGCCAGCACGCCGCGGCGCTCGTCCTTGAACATGTTCTGCTTGAGATTGAAATCCTTGCCGGTGCCGGGCACGAACTGCCACAGGCCGGACGCGTTGGCGCTCGAGTACGCCTGCGGATTGAAGGCCGATTCGATCACCGGCAGCAGGGCCAGTTCGGTCGGCATGTTGCGCTTTTCCAGCTCTTGCACGACGTGGAACAGGTAGCGCGAGGCGCGCGCCGAAATGCGTACCAGCTGGTCGGGACGGTTGGTGTACCAGGTGACGTGCTTGGCCACCAGGGCATTGTCGAGGTCGGGAATGGCGTAGCCGGTGCGGATCCGGCCCCAGACGTCAGCTTCTTTATATTCCTCGGTTTTGACGGCGGGAAAGGGCTGCAGGGGGGCAGACTTGGCAGTCTGCTGGGAAATCTGTGGTGCGAGCGTCGCCGGCGCAGTGTCGATCGCGTGGCTGAGCGCTGGGGTGAGCATGACGACGAATGCTGCCAGTGCGAAGGTGTTGCGGGTCGTTTTGTGCATAGCGTTCCATTGTTGCGTCCGAGAACTGCCGGACTTCGAATAGATAAGGTCGGAGTGTACGTAGGACCGGACCGCTGAGTCAAGAAAAAATCCAAGCGGAACGGCAAAAACTTTGACAACTTTTTTGCCCAATATTGTCGTGTTGAAAACGAGCGATAGCGGGAGTATCACAAAAAGATAGTAGATTGCCATTGTGTGCTCCCTGGGCTGGATGCATATACTAGGAGGGGGTATATCCGTAGCTCATGTGTTCGGCACTTGTCAGCCTAAAGTACGGTGGCGCACGTGCCAGGGACCTGAGTTGGCGCAAAAGTGCGTACAATTCGGCTGCGCGCGGCCATTCCGGCGCGCCGTAACCGACTATATATAGAGTGTTGATGAGCAAACCGACGAGCAATCCGAACCTGAATGTGGACGATGACGACATCATCGCCGCCACCGAGCGCTGGCTGGAAAAGGCCGTCATCGGCCTGAATCTGTGCCCGTTCGCCAAGGCTGTGCACGTCAAGAAGCAGGTGCGTTATGTGGTGTCGCCGGCAACCTCGCCGGAAGCGCTGCTGGAGCAGCTGATGGACGAGTTGCAATATTTGTCCGACACCGATCCGGAAGAGGTCGACACGACCCTGCTGATCCATCCCTTCGTGATGACCGATTTCCTCGATTACAACGAATTTCTCGATGTGGCAGACGCTGCCGTGGAAGACATGCAGCTCGATGGCGAATTGCAGGTGGCCAGCTTCCACCCGGACTACCAGTTCGCCGATACCGACCAGAACGACATCAGCAATTACACCAACCGCGCGCCTTACCCGATCCTGCAATTGCTGCGCGAAGACAGCATCGAGCGCGCGGTGGAGGCCTTTCCGGATGCGGCCGACATCTTCGAGAAGAATATCGAGACCATGCGCAAACTGGGTCACGAAGGCTGGGATGGACTCGATGTCGGCCCGGCCAAGTGACGCCGGCGGCGACCGCCAGGCGCAGGAAACGGTGAAGTTGCCAATTCGTCCGGACACGCCCTGCGTGGCGGTCTGCTCGACCACGTTCGACGATGTCTGCCGCGGCTGCGGCCGCACGGTGGTGGAGGTGGCGCACTGGGTTTCCATGGGCGCCGAGGAAAAAGAGCTGGTGTGGCAGCGTATTTTGGCGCAAGGGTATCCGCGCCGAAACACTTAAGGGGAGCTCGCACCGTAGCGAAGTCCCCCAAGAGCTAAAAACTTAGAAACTGCCGATAAAGTCTTTTTTGCCAACTTCCACACCGTTGTGGCGCAAGATCGCATACGCGGTGGTCGCATGGAAATAAAAGTGCGGCAGGGCGTAGTGCATCAGATAGACCTGGCCCTTGAACTGGCGCGCGTTTGCGCCCGTGCTGGTGGTGATGTCGCGCTGGGCGCTCGCTTCGATCCCGTCCTGCGGCAAGCCGTCGATGAAGGCCACGGTTTTGGCGATGCGTTCGCGCAGTTCCGGGAACGATTGCTCGAGATCCTCGAAGCGCGGCACGTCGGCCCCTGCCAGACGGGCGCTGGCACCCTTGGCGAAGTCGCAGGCGACCTGGACCTGGCGCAGCAGCGGGAACATGTCTGGGTACAGGCGCGCCTGGAGCAGGGCGGCCGGTTCGATTTTCTTCTCGGCGGCGTGGGCTTCGGCCTTGTCGAGAATGGCCGACAGGCTGCCCAGGATTTGTTTGAAAACCGGCACGGAAGCGTCGTACATGGAAAAACTCATGGTGATCCCCTTAGTAAAAGTGCAGCGATCATAACAAGATGAAGGAAATCTTGCTGGCGTTACCAGCTTTCCACAGCGTGCCCAAGACAAGCGTGTGGAAAAAGCCGCAACTTAATTGTTTTTTTCTAAAATGGCAGGAAATCAGCGCATAATTACAACCGGGAAATAAACTATCAACATGACCATCATTCAATAACCATTCAGGTAACCGTGCTCACGAGGCGCGCGACCCGTTTCCTATCGACCTGATGCTAACTAACGTTCTCAAGCGTCTGCGCGCCCGGATTGGCGCACTGTACGGCCTGTCGATTTACGGCGCCCTGCTGGCCGTGGTCTTCGGCGGGCTGGTGCTGCCAGCCATCGTGGGCAGCTATGTGCTGATCGGGGTGCAGGAACAGCGCGCCGCCACCACCGCCGTGCACGAATCCTTGCAGCGCAACGCCGACATTCTCGCGCTGGGCATGCAGGAATCGCTGTGGAATATGAATGCCGAGTCGGCCCGATCGCTGGTCGAGTCGGTCATGCGCGATCCGTCGGTGCTCAATATCCGCGTGCTGGGCCAGGGCGACACCGAATTCATCAACGTCAGCGCCCCCGAGCGCGCCTACGGCACCGTGTACAAGGCGGCGCGCGCCATCGTCGTGCGCGGCGAGCATATCGGCCGGGTGGAATTGCAGATGGACGACGCCCGCAGCCAGCAGGAGCTGCGCGGCAAGCAGCTCAATTACACCATGGTGCTGGCGGCGCAGCTGGCCATGTCGCTGCTGCTGATCGTGCTGTTTTTGAACCGGCGCCTCCTGAACCCGCTGCGCAAGCTGATGACTTTTTCCGACGACCTGTCGCGCGGCGACTTCGACGCCCAGCTGGAATTGGGCGGCAACGACGAACTCGGACGCCTGAGCCGCCAGATGGAACAGATGCGGGTGGCGATCAAGCACCTGTTCAACGACATCGGCCAGCGCGAGGAACGCTTCCGCACCATCGTCAATCAGGTCCCCGGTGCGGTATTTCGGGTCAGGCCGGACGGCCCGATCGACTTCGTCAGCGACGCCATCGAAGAAATCACCGGCTATCCGGCCTACCAGTTCATGCGCGGCACCACCGTCGAATGGGCCAACCTGGTCTGCCCCGAGGACCGGCGCATGCACCACGCCGTGGTGCGCGAAGCGCTGCGCATGGGCCACGAATACGAGGTCGAGTACCGCATCGTCGACGCCAACGGCACCGAGCGCTGGGTGTCCGAGAACGGCCAGCCGCAGTCCGGCCCGGACGGCAAGGTGGTGTGGATCGACGGCATCATCTCCGACATCGGCGAGCGCAAACACAATGAAATGCGCATCGAAGCGCTACTGTCCGAACAAAGCGCGATTCTCGACAACGTCATGTTCGGCGTAATGTTCGTGCGCGAGCGCCGCGTGGTCTCGGTCAACCGCCGCTGCGAGCAGCTGTTTGGCTACGCCAGCGGCGACATGGCCGGCAAATCGACCGCCATCGTATTCGCCGACCAGCAGGATTTCGAGGCGGCCGGGCAGCGCAATTACCCCAATCTGGGCGAAGGCAAGGAGTTCGCCGAGGAGCGCCAGTACCGCAAGCGCGACGGCTCGCTGTTCTGGTGCCTGGTCAGCGGGCGCGCGCTCGACCCGTCCCGCACCGACGGCGGCAGCATCTGGGTGTTCGCCGACGTCACCGCGCGCCGCCAGGCCGAGGAAAAGCTGCGCCTGTCGGCCACCGTGCTCGAACACATCGCCGACGGCGTGATGGTGATCGGCGTGGATGGCCGCATCGTCGCCGTCAACCCCGCGTTTACCCAGATCACCGGCTTCATCGAAATGGAGGCGCTCGGCCAGGAATTCAGTTTCACCCGCTCGAGCCGCCAGGACGCCGCGTTCTACGGCGCCCTGTGGGCCGAACTGGCCGAGACCGGATTCTGGCGCGGCGAGATCTGGAACGTGCGCAAGAACGGCGAACTGTATCTGGAGTGGCTGACGGTATCGGCGGTGCGCGACGACCACGCCACCATCACCCATTACGTGGGCGTGTTCAGCGACATCACCAAGGTCAAGGAGTCGCAGGAAAAGCTCGACCACATGGCGCACCACGATCCGCTCACCGCGCTGCCGAACCGCCTGCTGTTCCACGACCGCCTGCATCACGCGCTGCAGCGCGCCGCGCGCGACGGCGAGCAGCTGGCAGTCATGTTCATCGATCTGGACCGCTTCAAGAACGTCAACGACACGCTCGGCCATCACGTCGGCGACGAGCTGCTCAAGCAGGTCGCCGGCGCGCTGCAGCGGCGCCTGCGCGACGGCGACACCCTGGCGCGCCTGGGCGGCGACGAATTCATCGTGCTGCTGGAGAATATCGAAGGCCAGTTCGGCGCCGGCATGGTGGCCGAAAAGCTCATGGCCATGTTCGAGCAGCCGTTCATCGTGTCCGACTACGAGCTGTTCGTCACCGCCAGCGTCGGCATCAGCCTGTTCCCGGCCGATGCCGACGACCTCAATATGGTGATCCGCAATGCCGACGTGGCCATGTACCAGGCCAAGGCGCGCGGGCGCAACGGCTACCAGTTCTACGCGCCATCGATGACCGGCGACGGCGTCGAGCGCCTGCGCCTGGAAGCGCTGCTGCGCCGTTCGATCGACAAGAACGAGATTTTCCTGCACTACCAGCCGCAGGTCGAAATCGAAAGCGGACGCCTGGTCGGCGTGGAGGCGCTGGTGCGCTGGGACAATCCCGAGCTGGGCCTGATCGCGCCGGTGCGCTTCATCGCGCTGGCCGAGGACACCGGTTTCATCAACGCGCTGGGCAAATGGGTGCTGCAGGAAGCCTGCCGCCAGATGGTGTGCTGGCAGGCGTCGGGTCTGTACGTGCCCAAGGTCGCCGTCAACCTGTCGGCCAAGCAGTTCGAACGCGGCAGCATCGTCGGCATGGTCAAAGACATCCTCGACGAGACCGGGCTCGACCCCGAACGCCTGCAGCTGGAAGTGACGGAGTCGGTCATCATGAATACCGGCGACACGCTGGATTTCGTCAACGACCTGCGCGACATCGGGGTCGGCCTGGCGATCGACGATTTCGGCACCGGCTATTCCTCGCTGGCCTATCTGAAGCAGCTGCCGGTGCAAACGCTCAAGATCGACCGCAGCTTCATCAAGGACATCTCCACCGACGTCAATGACGAGGCCATCGCCATCGCCATCATCCAGCTCGGCAAGAGCCTGAACCTGTCGGTGATCGCCGAAGGCGTCGAGACCGACGACCAGGCCGCCTTCCTGCTGCGCCACGGCTGCAGCCTGGCGCAGGGCTACCTGTACAGCCGTCCGGTCTCGGCCGCCGCCCTGCTGGCCGGCTGGTCGGGCGGGCAGGTGGACAACCGCGCCGCATGAAGATCCAGCGGCGCCGCTTGATCCTCGGCACCATGGCCGCCACCGGCGCGCTGCTGGTCGGCTGGACTGTCCAGCCGCCGCGCCAGCGCCTGCGCGGCACGCGGCCCTTGAGCGTGGCCGGCGCCATCGCCTTGAACGGCTGGATCGCCATCGGGACCGACGGCACGGTGTCCGTGGTGGTGCCGAAAAGCGAGATGGGGCAGGGCGTCAACACCGCCTTGCCGATGCTGGTGGCCGAGGAGATGGATGTGGCGCTGGCGTCGGTGCGGATCGAACAGGCGCCGATCGACAAGATCTTCAGTAATCTGGAGGTCATTCGCGAAAGCCTGCCGTTCCACCCCGACGCGCGCGGCAGCGTGCAGGACGGTGCGCGCTGGGTGCTGTCCAAGGTGGCCCGCGAGATGGGCATCATGATGACCGGCGGCTCGTCCAGCATGAAAGACCTGTGGCTGCCGATGCGCGAAGCCGGCGCCGTGGCGCGCGCCATGCTGGTCGCCGCGGCTGCCGCGCAGTGGAAGGTGGCGCCATCGGCCTGCTCGACGCGGGACGGCACGGTCAGCGGTCCCGCGGGCAGGCAGGCCAGCTACGCCAGCCTGGCCGCGCTTGCGGCGTCGGTCGGCGCCGGTATCGGGGCGGCCGATGTACGGCTTAAGCAGGTGCGCGAATTCAAACTGATCGGCCAGCCGGTGCCGCGCCGCGACACGCCCGCCAAAGTCGATGGCAGCGCGCTGTTCGGCATCGATGCGCGCGTGCCCGGCATGCTGTACGCCGCCGTGGCGATGGCGCCGGAGATCGGCGCAGCGGTCGCCTCGTTCGATGCTGCCGCCGCGCGCAAGCTGCCGGGCGTGGTCGGCGTGACCGATTTTTCCGCCGCGCTCAAGGGGCAGACCGGTGCCGGCGCGGGCGTAGCCGTGATCGCGCGAACGTACTGGCAGGCCAGGCAGGCTGTGGCGGCGTTGAACGTGCAGTGGCGCACGGGCGCCCATGCCGGCCTGTCGAGCGAGGCGGTGTTCGACCGGCTCGCCCATGCGCTCGATCAGGAAAGCGGCTTCACCTATTTCAGCAGCGGCGACGTGACCGCCGCCACGGGCGTCGTCAAGACCGTGCAGGCCGAGTACCGCGCACCGTTCCTGGCCCACGCCACCATGGAGCCGGTCAACTGCAGCGCGCAGGTCGCCGGCGGCAAGGTCAAGCTGTGGGCGTCGACCCAGGTGCCCAGCATCGCCGTCGACATCGCCGCCGGCGTGGCCGGCGTCGCGCCCGCGGATGTGGCGCTCGAGTCGATGCTCATCGGCGGCGGCTTCGGGCGCCGGCTCGAGGTCGACATGGTGGCGCAGGCGGTGGCGATTGCCGCGGCGGCGGACGGCAAGCCGGTGCAGGTGATCTGGTCGCGCGAAGACGACATCACCCATGACGTGTACCGTCCGGCGGCGCTGGCGCGCTTTTCCGCCGGGCTGGATGAGGCGGGACGCATCGTCCGGTACGACAACAAGTCCGCCAGCGGCTCGATCGGGCACCAGTACTGCGCGCGCAGCCTCGGCCTGCCGGCGCTGGGACCGGACCGCACCACGGCCGAAGGCGAGTACGACATGCAATACGAAATCGCCCATCAGCGCATCGCCCACGTGATCGTCGACAGCGCGGTGCCGCTGGGGTACTGGCGCTCGGTGGGGCACTCGCACAACGCGTTTTTCAAGGAGAGCTTTATCGACGAGCTGGCGCATGCGGCCGGACAGGACAGCGTCGCTTTCCGGCGCGCGCTGCTGGAGCGCCATCCGCGCCACCGCGCCGTGCTGGACGCGGCGCTGGCACGGGCCGGTACGGCGCCGCCTGGATCGGCGCATGGCGTCGCCCTGCACCAGTCGTTCGGCAGCATCGTGGCGCAGGTGGCCGAGGTGTCGGTCGAGGGCGGCGCCATCCGCGTGCAGCGCGTGGTTTGCGCGATCGATTGCGGACTGGCGGTCAATCCCAACCTGGTGGCCCAGCAGATGGAGTCGGCCGTGATCTTCGGCCTGTCGGCGGCGCTGGGCGGCGAGATTACGATCAAAAGCGGCCGGGTCGAGCAGAGCAATTTCGGTGACTACCCGGTCCTGCGGATCGGCCAGGCGCCGGTCGTCGACACCGTGATCATGCCCAGCGCCGAGCCGCCCGAAGGCGTGGGCGAGCCCGGCACGCCGCCAATCGCGCCGGCCGTTGCCAATGCGCTGTTCAAGCTGACCGGCAAGCGTCTGCGCAGCCTGCCGCTGCGGCTGGCCTAGGCCCTGGAGCTTGCTGCATAGGCGGTGCGGCTCAGCGCCAGGCATGCGGGCCGATTCGAGGCGGCCCCGTGACAATGCGCGCATTTTTGACGGGCCTTCAACTGCTATCCTCTCGTGGATGTTCATAAAGAGGAAACGGCATGGAGAGTCTGGTCGGCATTGCAAGCAAGGTCCGCCAAAGTACAGGCATGGGCGGTGGGGCGGATCAGGTAATGAAGACGGGCTATGTGGCGACGTTCGAACTTGCCGGACGCGTCGTCAGGATGAAAACCACCCAGCCATTGACGATCAGCGACGGCGATCGCCTGGCGCTGGTCGGAACGATGAAGGGCCGGGTGTTCAAGGTCCTGGCCTACAACAATCTGAGCACCGGCATCGAGGGGAGCGACGAGGGGGGATTGCGAATCCTGTTCGGGGTGCTGCTGTTTGCCTTTGGCATTTCCGCGGTGCGTAACCTGTCCGCCGCTTCATCAGGCGCGCTGCAAGCCGTTGTTGCGCTTGGTTTCGTCGGGATGAGTCTGTTCGCCGCGCTCAGCGGGGCGCGGGTGCTTGCGGCCGTTAGGATGCTGCGCCGCGCAAAACCCTGCAGCGCGATGGGCTCCCGCGTGCGCGGAAACGACGGCTGATGGTTCAGCCTGCCGCCGCGAGCAGCACGCGCAGGTTGCATTGCTCCTGCCAGGCGCGCCGCTCCTGGCTGGAGCGGGCGCTGGCGGCCAGCTCGGCATCCGATTGGGCGGCCTGCGCCTGGATCAGCCGCTCGGCCAGCGCCGGATCGGGCAGCACGGTGCCGAAAAACGCCACCGTGTCGTGACGCTGGATCAGCAGGGTGGGGAAGTTGTCGATGTCGAGGTCGCCGACCACGTCGGCCTGGTCCTCGATGTCGATCCAGATGAAGTGCTTGTCGGGATGGCGCGCCGCCAGGGTGTCGAAACTGGCGCGGTAGGACGAGCAGGTGCCGCACCAGGCGGCGCACAGGCAGGCGACTACCCAGCTGTCGCCGGAAACCGCCGCGGCGATGCCGGGGCGGTTGTCGGAGTCGAGAATGTGACTATGCATGAGCGCATTCTACCGCGCCTCCCGCAGCGCTGCTTGCCGGGCCCCGCTCGGGTTAAAATACCGCCTATGTCTATCATCCTCGCAATCGAAACCTCGTCCGAACTGGCCTCCTGCGCGCTGATCGATGGCGGCACCCTGTTGTGGCGCGAATCGAACGGCGTGCGCACCCACTCGCAATCGATCCTGCCGATGGTGCAGGAACTGCTGGCCGAGGCCGGCAAGGCCCTGGCCGACTGCGCCGCCATCGCCTTCGGCGCCGGTCCCGGCTCGTTCACCGGCGTGCGCACCGCCTGCGGCATCGCGCAAGGACTGGCGTACGGCGCCGGTCTGCCGGTCATCCCGCTGGTGACCCTGGCCGCGATGGCGCAAGCCTGCCACGCCCGCACCGGCGCCGCCGAGGTGCTGGCCATTCTCGACGCGCGCATGGGCGAAGTCTACTGGGGCCAGTACCGCCTGGCCGGCGGCGCCTGGGTGACGGTGGCCGAGCCGGCGCTGTGCGCCCCCGGCGAAGTAACGCCGCTGCCGGCCGATGGCCTGGTTGCCTGCGGCAATGGCCTGTCCGCTTATGCCGACGCGTTTGCCGGCAAGGCGTACGCCGTGGACGCGCTGGCCGACATCATGCCGCACGCGCGCGAGCTGGCGCAGCTGGCGCGTGCCGCCGGCCACGGCGTGGCCGCCGCCGACGCCCAGCCGCTTTACCTGCGCAACAAGATCGCCTACACCAGCGCCGAGCGCCAGGTGATCAATGCCGCCAAGGCCGCCGCATGAGTGCGGTAATGCGCCACGACGAACTGCACTACGCGCCCATGGGGATAAGCGACGTGGAGGACGTCTACGCACTGGAAAAGAGCGTCTATCCGCATCCGTGGACGCGGAATAATTTTGTCGATTCGCTGGCCGCCGGCTACCACTGCTGGGTGCTGCGCGACGACGCCGGCACGCTGGCCGGCTATTTCCTGCTGATGGGCGCCGTCGACGAGGCGCACCTGCTCAACGTGGCGGTGGCCGCGCCGCATCAGGGGCAGGGGCTGGCGCGTTATCTGCTCGATAAGGCCGCCGCCTGCGCGCGCGGCCTGTCGATGCAGTCGATACTGCTGGAAGTGCGGCCGTCGAACGCGCGCGCCCTGCATATCTACGAGCGCTATGGCTTCGTGCAGATCGGACGCCGCAAGGGCTACTATCCAGCCCACAACGGCCAGCGCGAGGACGCCATCGTCATGAGGTACACGCTATGAGCATGTTCGACCAGCGCAGCGCAGCGTTCCTGGAAGAGATGGGCGTCGGACCGCTCTGGCTGCTGCGCGACGCGCCCGCGCCGGCGCCAGTGGTGGTGGAACCGGCACCGGCACCGGCGCCAGTGGCCCCGGACCCGGATGCGGCGATCGCCCGCATGGACTGGGACGAACTGCAGGCGGCCATCGCCAGCTGCACCCGCTGCGCCATCTGCAAGGGCAGGAGGCCGGTGTATGGTGCCGGTGCGCGCAAGGCCACCTGGCTGGTGGCGGCGGGCGCCTGTTCCTCGGCGGACGAGCAGGAAGGCGCGCCGCTGGCGGGTGACGCCGGCCGCCTGCTGGCCAATATGCTGGGCGCGGTGGGGCTGTCGCGCGAGAGCGATGCCTACGTTACCAATCTGATCAAATGCCGCCCGACCAGCGCCAATGGCGGCGACCGCGCTCCGACGGCCGATGAAGCCAAGGCCTGCCGCCCGTACCTGGAGCGCGAACTGGCCCTGACGGGCGCCGGCACCGTGCTCACGCTCGGCCAGATTGCCGCCAATGGCTTGCAGGACAAACCCTTGCAGGAGCCGCTGGCGCAGTCGCGCGGGCAGGTGCACGACTTTAACGGCGTGCGCCTGGTGGCGACCCTGCATCCGGGCGAATTGCTGCGGCGCGGGGCCGACAAGGCGCTGGCGTGGGCCGACCTGTGCCTGGCAAAGTCAATCGATGGACGCCCCGGCTGACACCTACCAGTCGCGTTTCGCGGCCCGCTGGGGCCAGCTGGCGCAGCCGCACGTGCGCGCGCTGGCCTGGCTGCTCGATGCGCCCGACCTGCTGGACGCGGACGATCCCCACTGGCAGGGAAAAATCGCCAGCATGGGAACCTTGCCGGCCTCGGTAGACGACTGGCTGAACCGGCTCGATGCCGATCCTTCCACGCTGCTCGACGCGCTAGGCACGCGCAACTACACCCGGCTTGGCCTGTACGCCGAAAAGCTGATGGCTTTTTACTTCCGCGAGCACGGCATGCTGGTGGCCCATGGCCTGCAGGTGCGCGCCAGCCGCAACGACACCGTGGGCGAATTCGATTTCCTGCTCGATGGCGGCGACGGTGCGCTCGAACACATCGAGTTCGCCACCAAGTTCTATCTGCTCGAGGGCGAGGCGGCCTCGCGCCTGGACACCTTTGTCGGCCCCAATCTGGCCGACAGCCTGGGCGCCAAGATGCGCAAGATCTTCCAGCGGCAGCTGACGCTGGGCCAGCATCCGGCCGCGCAGGCCGTCCTGCCGCGTCCGGTGACGCGCGCACGGGCGCTGGTCAAGGGCTGGCTGTTTTATCCGGCCGGGCCGCGCGCGCCGATGGAGGGCATCTCGGCCCTGCATTGCCGTGGATTCTGGTGCCCGCTGGGCGAGGTGGGTTCGCTCGAGGCCGAGCGCTTCGTGGTGCTGCCGCGGCTGCAGTGGCTGGCGCCCTATCGCGCCGCGGCGGGCAGCGACACGCTCGACAGGAGCGCTTTATGCGAACGGCTGAACGCGCAGTTCGCCCAGCTGCCGATGCCGGTGCTGGTGGCTGCGGTGGGGCAGGTGGACGGGATGCAGGTGGAGCGCGCGCGCGGGTTTATCGTGCCCGACGACTGGCGCGCGCGTGCGGCGTTCCGCCAGAAAGTGGCGGCGCAGGCTTGACTTAGTGTTTGTGTTCGCCGATCAGCGCGAGCGAATCGTGTTCGCGCTGGTTGGCGGCATGCTTGCGCATGATGAGGTACATGATGCCGGCCACCGAACCGCCGAACAGCACGATGATGACGTTCAGGTCCAGGTTCAGCGAAATCATCATCGCGTACACCGCCAGCATGGTCAGGATCGACAGGTTTTCGTTGAAGTTCTGGACCGCGATCGAGTGGCCCGCGCTCATGAGCACGTGGCCGCGGTGCTGCAGCAGGGCGTTCATCGGTACCACGAAGAAGCCCGACAGCACGCCGATCAGGATCAGCAGCGGGTAGGCCAGCACGACCGAATGCACCATCGTCATGCTGATGACGATCACACCCATGGCGATGCCGAGCGGGATCACGGTGAGCGATTTCTTCAGCGGGATGATGCGCGCCGCCGCGGCCGCGCCCAGCGCCACGCCGACTGCCACCACGCCCACCAGGCTGGTGGCTTTGCCGAATGGCATGCCGAGCGATTTTTCCGCCCACTTGAGCACGATCAGCTGCAAGGTGGCGCCGGCGCCCCAGAACAGGGTCGTCACGGCCAGCGAGATCTGGCCCAGCTTGTCTTTCCACAGGATGGCCGAGCAGTTGGCGAAGTCGGTGATCAGCTTGGCCGGATTGCGTTCCTGGTGCTCGTAGCGCGCGCCGGTGTCGGGGATGCGATGGTTGAACAGGGTGGCCAGCAGGTACACCGCGACTACCACGCACAGGGCCGCTTCGGTGGTGGTGTCGACGCCGGTGCTGATCAGCGGCACGTCGAACGACAGCAGGAAACCGGCAACCCGCTCGCTCACCAGGGCGCCGCCCATGACGGTGCCGAGGATGATGGACATCACCGTCAAGCCTTCGATCCAGCCGTTGGCGGCGACGAGCTTTTCCGGCGGCAGCAGTTCGGTGAGGATGCCGTATTTGGCGGGCGAGTACACGGCCGCGCCGAAACCGACCACGGCATAGGCCAGCAGGGGGTGGACCTTGAAGAAGATTAATGCGCAACCGAATACCTTGATCAGGTTGGCAATAAACATAACTTTGCCTTTGGGCAGCGAGTCGGCGAAGGCGCCCACGAACGCGGCCAGCAGCACATAGAACAGCACGAACGACAGTTTGAGCAGCGGCGTCAGATAGGCCGGGGCGTGCATTGACGTCAGCAGATCGATCGCCACGAATAGCAGGGCGTTGTCCGCCAGCGACGAAAAGAACTGCGCCGCCATAATGGTATAGAAACCACGATTCATTCGAGAAGATCTGGAAGCTTGTGTGGGTTGCTTTATACCATGAATGAACGGGAAGCCAAAGAATTCGCGCCTGCGGAACAGACCGGCTCCGGTAAAATAGCGCCTCGATCGACTTCCTGTCCGGACTATGCCGAGGCCGCTTACCGCTACCATTCACCTCGACGCCATGCGCCACAATCTGGCGCGCGCGCGCGCCTGTGCGCCGGGCGCGAAAGTCTGGGCGGTGGTCAAGGCCAATGCCTACGGCCACGGCCTGGCCCGCGCCATGCGCGCGTTTGCCGACGCCGACGGGCTGGCCCTGGTCGAAATCGACAAGGCGGCAGAGCTGCGCGCGCTCGGCTGGACCAAACCGCTGCTCTTATTAGAGGGGATTTTCGATGCCGACGATGCGGCCCGCCTGGCCGGCCTGGGGCTCGACAGCGTGGTGCATACGGCGGAGCAGATCGCGTTGCTCGAACGATCACAGCTTGGCGGCCCGCTCGATATTCATTTGAAAATGAACACCGGCATGAACCGGCTCGGCTTCGCCCCGCAAGCCTTCGCCGCCGCGCACGCCCGCCTGCGCGCCATCCCCATGGTGCGCAGCATTACCCTGATGACCCACTTCGCCAATGCCGACGAACAGCCTCATCCGCTGTTGCCCGTGGCCGAGCAGGTGGCGCGCTTCCGGCGCGGCGCGGCCGGCCTGCCGGGCAAGTTGAGCCTGTGCAATTCCGGCGGCGTGCTGCACGGCCAGCCCAGCGATTGGGTGCGCCCCGGCATCATGCTGTACGGTGGCACGCCGGGCGGGCGCGCAGCGGCCGGGTTCGGCCTGCTGCCCGCCATGACCCTGGCCAGCGAGATCATCGGCGTGCAGCATCTGGTGCCGGGCGACGCGGTCGGGTACGGCAGCCGCTTCGTGGCCGAGGCGCCGATGACGATCGGTATCGTCGCCTGCGGCTATGCCGACGGCTACCCGCGCCATGCCCCGCACGGCACCCCCGTGCTGGTCGACGGCCAGGCCAGCGCGCTGGTGGGGCGGGTATCGATGGACATGCTGGCGGTGGACCTGCGCGGCATCGCCGGCGCCGCAGTGGGCAGCAAGGTGGTGCTGTGGGGCGCCGGCTTGCCGATCGACACGGTGGCCAATGCGGCCGGGACCATCGGCTATGAATTGATGTGCGCCATCGCGCCGCGCGTGCGCATGGTGGAACAGGATCTGGAAGCATAAATGGCCAAGGCTAAAACCAATTTTACCTGCAGCGATTGCGGCGCGATCGCCAGCAAATGGACCGGCCAGTGCAGCGCATGCCTGCAATGGAACACCATGGTGGAGACGCCGGTGGAAAGCGCCGGCGTCAACCGCATGTCTCAGCAGCAGCACCGCAGCCTGGCGCAGACCGCGCCGGTGCTGTCCTTGGCCGACATCGACGCCACCGACGTGCCGCGCTTCGGTACCGGCATCGAGGAATTCGACCGGGTGCTGGGCGGCGGCCTGGTGCCCGGCGGGGTGGTGCTGATCGGCGGCGATCCGGGCATCGGCAAGTCGACCCTGCTGCTGCAGGCGCTGGCCAACATCTCCGCCATCAAGAACACCTTGTATGTCAGCGGCGAGGAATCGGGCGCCCAGATCGCCCTGCGCGCGCGCCGGCTGGCGGTCGAAACGCGCGACCTGAAACTGCAGGCCGAAATCCAGCTGGAGAAAATCCTCGGCACCCTGGCCGACATGAAGCCGGAAGTGGCGGTCATCGATTCGATCCAGACCCTGTATTCGGACGCGCTGACTTCGGCGCCCGGCTCGGTGGCCCAGGTGCGCGAATGCGCCGCCCAGCTGACCCGCGTGGCCAAGCTGACCGGCATCACCATCATCCTGGTCGGCCACGTGACCAAGGAAGGCGCGCTGGCCGGGCCGCGCGTGCTCGAGCATATCGTCGACACGGTGCTGTATTTCGAAGGCGACACCCAGTCCAGCTTCCGGCTGGTGCGCGCGATCAAGAACCGCTTTGGCGCGGTCAACGAGCTGGGCGTGTTCGCCATGACCGAGAAGGGCTTGAAGGGCGTGTCCAACCCGTCCGCGCTGTTCCTGTCGCAGCACGACAGCCAGGTGCCGGGCTCGTGCGTGATGGTGACGCAGGAGGGCACCCGCCCGCTGCTGGTGGAAATCCAGGCGCTGGTCGACACCAGCCACTTGCCCAACGCGCGCCGGCTGTCGGTCGGCCTGGAGCAAAACCGCCTGGCCATGCTGCTGGCGGTGCTGCATCGGCATGCCGGCATCGCCGCTTTCGATCAGGATGTGTTCATCAATGCGGTCGGGGGCGTGAAGATTGCCGAACCGGCCGCCGACCTGGCCGTCCTGCTGGCGATTAACTCGTCGATGCGCAACAAGGCGCTGCCGCGCGGCCTGGTGGTGTTTGGCGAAGTCGGCCTGGCGGGCGAAATCCGGCCGGCGCCGCGCGGGCAGGAGCGCCTGCGCGAGGCGGCCAAGCTGGGCTTTTCGATCGCCATGATTCCCAAGGCCAATATGCCCAAGCAAAAGGTCGAGGGCATGACCATCGTGGCGGTGGAGCGGATCGATGAAGCCTTCAACAAGCTGCGCGAGCTCGACTGACACGCTTTCCCGTTTGAATTTATAATTTCGCTTATGCATCACGCATAAGACTGGGTATTAATCAAACGGAATAATTGTGTATAACGAACAAAGAGCATCGGCACGCAAGGTATTGAAAGTCAAGGCGAAGCTGGTGATCGACGGGGGCGTGGCGGTGACGGTGCGCACCAACGACATTGCGGCCAACGGCATGAGCCTGACCGTGCCGGAACCCTGCCGGCCCGGCACCACCGGCCTGATCAGCTTCGATCTTTTCTACGAAGGCAAGGTCAGCGCCATCCATGTGCGCTCCAAGGTCGCCTACTGCATCTTGAGCGGCAACGAGTTCAAACTCGGAGTAAGCTTTCTCAATCTGGACCTGGGCGCGATGACCACGCTCGCGAAATTTCTGCGTTAGCCCGGTCGTCCCCGCTTGCGCGAGGACGACCGGCCCGAGGAATCATCAATGAGGAGCAACTTCACCTACAGCGAGATGGACCAGTGGCTCGACGAGCGCAGGGTCACGGAAATCGAATGCCTGGTGCCGGATCTGACCGGCGTCGCGCGCGGCAAGATTCTGCCGCGCAGTAAATTCAGCGATGAACGCGGCCTGCGCCTGCCGGAAGCCGTACTCGGCATGACCGTCACCGGCAATTACCCGCTGGACGATGTGTCGTACAACCGCGCCATTTCCTCGGCCGACCGCGACATGGTGCTGCGCGCCGATCCCGCCACCGTCAGTTTGGTGCCCTGGGCGGAAGACCCGACCGCGCAGGTCGTGCTCGACTGCTATTTCTCCGATGGCCAGCCGGTCGACTTCGCCCCGCGCAGCGTGCTGCGGCGCGTGCTCAAGCTGTATGCCGACGCCGGCTGGCTGCCGGACGTGGCGCCCGAGCTGGAGTTTTATCTCACGGCGCGCAATCCCGATCCCAATCTGCCGCTGGCCTCGCCGGTCGGGCGCAGCGGACGCGCCGAGACCAGCCGGCAGATCTACAGTATCGACGCGGTCAACGAATTCGATCCCCTGTTCGAGCGCCTGTACGATTACTGCGACCTGATGAATATGGATGTGGTGACCCTGATCCATGAAATCGGGGCGGGGCAGATGGGCATCGATTTTCTGCCTGGCGAACCGCTGGCCATGGCCGACACCGTGTTCCTGTTCAAGCGCACCGTGCGCGAGGTGGCGCTCAAGCACGATATGTATGCGACCTTCATGGCCAAGCCGCTGGCCAACGAGCCGGGCTCGGCAATGCATGTGCACCAGGGCGTGATCGATGCGGGCAGCGGGGCGAACCTGTTTTCCACGCCGGAGGGCAAGCCGTCGCAGGCGTTTTATCACTATCTGGGTGGTTTGCAGCGCTATATGCCGGCCGCGATGGCGCTGGCGGCGCCGTATGTCAATTCGTACCGGCGCATCGTGCGCAACAGCCATGCCCCGATCAACGTGCAGTGGGGCGTGGATAACCGCACGGTCGGGTTCCGGGTGCCGGCCGTGGACCCGCGCGAGCGCAAGATCGAAAACCGGATCATCGGGGCCGATGCGAATCCTTATCTGGCTCTTGCGGTGACCCTGGCCTGCGGCTATCTGGGGATGGTCGAACGGCTGGACCCGACCCCGGCCGCGACGGGCAGCGCGCATGCGCTCGATTTTGAGTTGCCGGCCAGTCTGCCGCAGGCGCTGCGGCTGCTGCGCCAGGAAGACCGCCTCTGCGCGGTGCTGGGCGAGCGCTTCGTGGATGTGTATTGCGCGATCAAGGAGCACGAGCACATGGAGTTCATGACGGTGATCAGCCCTTGGGAGCGGGAGCATTTGCTGCTGCATGTGTAGTCCCGATGTTCAGGTGTGCCGGGACCGGACCTACCGTCAAGGTCTCAAGGCGCAGCTTTTCCGGGTCAGGCATCCCGCCGCTGCGCTGCATCGTATGGGTGAAATGCACCCAGAAGGCCTCCGCCTCGGCCGTTGACGCATTGGAAAGATAATCCATGGCCCGGTCCATATACGTCAGGCGCTTCGCCTCGAGGGAGGTGCCAACCCTGAGCGCTTTGCCGGGCATGGTGGGTGTGGCCCGCTGATAGCGCTGCGTCTGATGGCTCGCGTAACGCTCCATCAGGGTCTGCCCAGCCTTGTTGACGGAAGCCTGGGCGGATGCGGGTGGATTGTGTGCAAGCCATCGATCCAGCATTGTTTTCGATTGCGAATGCTTGACGAAAGAAACCGGCATGACATTGCTTCCGTCAATAAACTTGACGTTTCCCTTTCCAGCCAGGGTTGGTGCGATCTGGCCTTTGGCAGTCATGAATTGTTTGCCGGCTAGATTTTGTTCGTGCAATGCGTCGAAGAATTTTGTGTCATCGGCAAATTTTGAGGCGGACGAGAGCGCGAAGATATGGCAACCCTTCTCCGATTTTTGTGTATCAATAAACATCGCCGTCAAGGCTACTTTTCCCTTGACTGCTGCGTTGTTCAATTGCGCTTCAAATCTGGGCAGCACGTTCACATATGCGGCCTTGGTGGGAGCATTGTAGCCCACAGGATCGGCAACCAGCACCGAAACATTTCCGTCCTCGTCACGCTTGATATCGGCTGTAACATAATGCGAATAGGTGAGATCTGGTAGCTCAAACATGACACGCGCGCTGCTTGAGTCCGGTTGCTCCTGCCAATTTTTCAGCCAGTCGCCCAGGTTTTCATGGGGCGCGAGCAAGGTGAGATTCAAGTCTGGCGAGCGCTTGTTTTCCGCCGCAACCAGCAGAGGCAGCATTGCAGTGTCATAGTTAGCTTCCAGATACGACGGTGACCAGTTTTCCGTCAGCAGCGTGGCAAAGTGCTGCTTGAGTTGTTTCATCGCGCCGATCAGCCGCGGCCGTTCAAGCAGGCGCTCAATTTTTTGCCAGACTGCATTGAGATGACCGATAGTCTGCATTGTCTGTTGCAGATTGGTGTCCGTTGCCACCGCGTGCGGACCAAACATCTGATGCAACTGTTGCGCGTGCTGAACTGCGAAAGCCTGCGCATTCCAGCTGGCCTGGCGGGTGCGTTCCTGTAGCCCGCCTAATTCTTCGATCAGCTCCTGGGCATCGCTGCCACTCAAGCTGGCCAGTTCCAGCTTCTGTTCGGCTTTTTGAAGATATCGCTGAATTTTCCCGGCGCTGGACGATCGCTGCTTCCATGTGGCGTGACCCTCCACGGTGGTGAACAACTTGCCGATTCTTCGTTTGTACCGCGCCATGTCCGCCAATGGATCTGGTTTTTTCGGCGAAGCCGCTTTTTGAAAATGAAATAATGCCCGCGCACGGTCCGCATTAAGTTTTTTTTGCAACAGATCCTTGCCAGCGGCTGTGTCGATAGCGCGCATGGCCGGCACATCGGACGTGCGAAACGCGTTCATTTTTTTGGCCGGGAGGCCGGCGTTATCTGGCTGTGCCAATGGGGCTGGTTTCTTCGGCGACGGCGCATTTTGTAAGTGAAATAATGCGCGCGCGCGGGCCAGTCTGGATGTTTTTTGCAGCTGCTCCGTGCCAGCAGCCGGGCGGTCCGCGTTCGTTGCCTGTGCCGCTGCTCCGGAGCGCGGGAATACTTTTCTAATCAAGGTCACAGTCATGGATCTTCTTCGATTCGGGTGTCTAGGCCAATCACCGGAGGCAACGGAAATTCCGGGCCACGTGGGATCCGATCTGGTAAGTGATGTTTCTCGAAAAAAAGTTCCGCTCTGCTCGGCGCCAGATGCGATCCGGCCGGCATCTCCACCCCGCACTGACCCCGAGCGGCGGCAATCCTCGGGCGTCTCGCCGCCTCGAAAAAAACAAAGCGGCGAACCACAAGGTGTCGCCGCTCTTTTTCTGGTCCGCATGGACCCGGTGCTATTCGTGATAGCGGTCATGCAATCGGTGATTCCCGTTGCGAACGTCTTCGATCAACTCGTACAGCACGATCCCAAACAGGCCACCCAAGGTAGCAAAGACAAACATCTCCCACATGATCAAATGATCGGGACAGCCGACCCCTCCATTCTGCTTGTAATGATATCAATCTAGCAGATGGCCTAGCCATTTCAAGGGAACGGCATATTATTTAAGAATCAGCTCCGGTCCGATCACCGCCTTCAGATACACGCTGTACGGATCGAGCGGGTCGCGCCGCACAATCCACCAGGCCGCCGCTTTCTTGATTTGCCAATCCTGCGGTTGCCCCGACAGCAGCAAGGCCGCCACCTGGCCCAGCGTCGGCTGATGCCCGACCACCAGCACCGGCTCCTTGGCATTGGGCCAGTTGGCCGCCAGCAGCACATCCTCGGCGTCGGCGCCGGGCGCCAGTTCCGGCACAATCTTGACCTTGCGCTGCAGCGCCTCGGCGGTCTGGCGCGTGCGGAGCGCCGGGCTGACCAGGACGCGGCAGCTTTCCGGCAGCTGCGAGGTCAGCCATTCAGCCATGCGCTTGGCCTGCTTTTGCCCCTTGGGCGTGAGCGCGCGCTCCAGGTCGTCTTCGCCGGCCTCCGGGTCCAGCGCTTCGGCGTGTCGCCATAAAATCAGGTCCATTGCATTCTCCTAAATAGTCAGGCTGCCGGCGTCGTCGTGCCGTGCAGATCCATCAGATGCTGCTGGGCCGAAAACGCCAGCGCTCCGCGGCTCTTGCGACGCACGTACTGCCCATTCGGCTGCAGCTCCCAGGCGTTTGAATTGTCTTTGAGGTAGGGGTTCAATCCTTCCGTGATGACGCGCCGCTTGAGCGCCTTGTCGAGCACCGGAAACGCCACTTCGATGCGGCGGAACAGGTTACGGCTCATCCAGTCGGCGCTGGCCAGGTAGACGTCGTGCTTGAGGTCGTTGCGGAAGTAGTAAATCCGGCTGTGTTCCAGGAAGCGCCCGATGATCGAGCGCACCCGGATGTTTTCCGACAGCCCCGGCACGCCGGGCCGCAAGGTGCAGGCGCCGCGCACGATCAGTTCGATCTTGACGCCGTCGTGCGAGGCCGCATACAGCGCGCGGATCACCGATTCGTCCACCAGGGCGTTGATCTTGATGATGATGCGGGCCGGCTTGCCGGACTTGGCGATTTTCGCTTCGTTGCGGATCGCCTTGATGATCTCGCTTTGCAGCGCAAACGGCGCCAGCCATAAATGATTGAGCTTTTTCGGCTTGGTCAGGCTGGTCAGGTGCAGGAACACTTCGTTGACGTCGGAGCCGAGTTCCTGCCTGGCGGTCAGCAGGCCGAAGTCGGTGTAGAACCGGGTGGTGGTCAAGTGGTAGTTGCCGGTGCCGAGGTGGGCGTAGAACTGCAGGCCGGCTTCTTCGCGCCGGATCACCAAGGCAATCTTGGCGTGCGTTTTCAGCCCGACGATGCCGTACACCACTTGCGCGCCGGCCTGTTCGAGCTTGTCGGCCCAGTTGATATTGGCTTCTTCGTCGAAGCGCGCCATCAGTTCCAGAATGACGGTCACTTCCTTGCCCTGGCGCGCGGCCGACATCAGCGCTTCCATCAGGTCCGAATGCATGCCCGTGCGGTAAATGGTTTGCTTGATGGCCACGACCTGCGGGTCGTTGGCGGCCACGTGGATGAAGTCCACCACCGTCTGGAAGGACTGGTAGGGATGGTGCAGCAGGATGTCGTGCTTTTGCAGCTGGGTGAATATGTCGAGATTGGCGGTCTTGTGCGCCATGCCCGCAACAAAGGGGGGGAAGCGCATCGCCGGGATCTTGACGTGGTCGATCAGCTCGGCCAGGCGCACCAGGTTGACCGGGCCATCGACCTCGTACAGGCGGTTCTGCGACAGCGCGAACTGGTCGAGCAAGAATTGCGACAGTTCCGGCGGGCAGTTCTTGGCCACTTCCAGCCGCACCGAGGTGCCGAACTGGCGGCCCTGCAATTCGCCCTTGAGTGCCTGGCGCAGGTTCTTGACTTCCTCCTCGTCGACCCACAGGTCGCTGTCGCGGGTGACCCGGAATTGCGAATAGGCGATCACCTCGCGCCCGGTGAACAGGTCTTCGATGTGCGAGTGGATGATGGACGAGAGCAGGCAGAAGGACACGCCGTCGCTGGAGAGCTCGTCGGGCAGGCGGATCACCCGCGGCAGCACGCGCGGCGCCTTGACGATGGCGATGGCCGAACCGCGCCCGAACGCATCCTTGCCGGTCAGCGAGACGATGAAGTTCAGGCTCTTGTTGACCACCTGCGGGAAGGGGTGGGCCGGGTCGAGGCCGATCGGGGTGAGCAGGGGGCGTACTTCGCGTTCGAAGTATTCCTTGACCCAGGCGCGCTGGGCCGGGTTGCGGTCGGTGTGGCGCACCAGATGCACGCCGGCGGCGTTCAGCTGAGGCAGCACTTCGGTATTTAATATGCCGTACTGCTTCTTGACCAGCTCATGGCACTCGGCGCTGATGCGGTCGAGCGAGGCGGCCAGCGGCGGATTTTCACTGAGATTGCCCTTGGCCAGCAGGCTGGCCACGCGCACTTCGAAGAATTCGTCGAGGTTATTGCTGACGATGCACAGGTAGCGCAGCCGTTCGAGCAGTGGAATGCGCTCGTCCTCGGCCTGGGCCAGTACGCGGCGATTAAATTGCAGTTGCGACAGCTCGCGGTCGAGGAAGATCGCCGGTTTGCTCATCTCCGCGCTGGGTAACGTTTTCATCGTGTGAATCTCTTGTCGGAGTGAAATTATTGTGCTCCGTTGAGTGTACCGATCGAATATGACGTGATTGTGACAGGTAATCTTATCTGTGTGACATCGCTTTCTCACGCTCGCAGGGTATCATGCCCCGCAAACCTCTGCTTTACCCATATTTCGTCCTCCCTTGACCATGTCATAAACGCGTCATATTTGCCCGGTAGACTGCACAGCAATTCATGTTGTTCAACCTCTAAGGAATTGATATGCGAATGAAACAGCTGGTAGCTTCCCTTTTCGTCGGCGCAGCGGCGCTGGCCGCGATGGGTTCGTCGATGGCGGCCGATATCACCGGCGCCGGCGCAACCTTCCCGTATCCGGTATATGCGAAATGGGCGGAAACCTACAAGGCCAAGACCGGCAATGGGTTGAACTATCAATCGGTCGGCTCGGGCGCCGGCATCAAGCAGATCAAGGCCAAGACCGTCGATTTCGGCGCATCGGACAAGCCGCTGCCGGTCACCGAGCTGGACGAGGCGGGCCTGATGCAGTTCCCGGCCATCATGGGCGGCGTGGTCACCATCGTCAATCTGGCCGGCATCGCCCCGGGCCAGCTGAAACTGACCGGCCCGGTCGTGGCCGATATTTACCTGGGCAAGGTCACCAAGTGGAACGCGCCTGAGATCGCCGCCCTCAATCCCGGCGTGGCCCTGCCTGCCCAAGACATCACCGTGGTGCACCGCGCCGACGGTTCCGGCACCACCTTCCTGTTCACCGACTTCCTGTCCAAGACCAGCCCGGAATTCAAGACCAGGATCGGCGCCGACGCGGCCGTGAAGTGGGCCGTGGGCGTGGGCGGCAAGGGCAATGACGGCGTGGCCGCCAACGTGCAGCGCATCAAGGGCTCGATCGGCTATGTCGAGTGGGCGTATGCCAAGAAGAACAAGATGAGCCACACCCAGCTCAAGAACAAGGATGGCGTGTTCCTGCAGCCGGACGACGACAACTTCAAGGCCGCCGCCGCGTCGGCCGAGTGGACCAAGACCCCGGGCTTCGCCGTGGTGCTGACCGACCAGCCGGGCAAGAACAGCTGGCCGATCACCGGCGTGTCCTACATTTTGATGCACAAGTCGCAAGCCGACGCCGCCAAGGGCAAGGAAGTGCTGAAGTTCTTCGACTGGGCCTTTGCCAACGGCGATGCTTCGGCAACCGAGCTGGACTACGTTCCGCTGCCTGATTCGGTCACCAAGCTGGTCGTCAACGCCTGGAAAGCCAATCTGAAAGACGCATCCGGCAAGGCGCTCTGGTAATTCCCATCCTCTGGATCCGCACCCGGGACCGTTCCCGGGTGTTCCTGTTTCGATCACAATAAAGACAACGATGAGCGCCCATCCATCCGCCACCATGGACATGATCAAGCCCGCCGCCGCGCATGACGCCGAGACGGCCGCCATGCACTCCACCATGCGCACCCAGCGCATCCAGGATTTTATTTTCCATAAGGTGACGCTGCTGTTCGCCTTGTCGGTGCTGCTGGTGCTGGTCGGCATCATCGTCTCGCTGATCATCGGCGCCGCGCCGGCCTTCCGCGCATTCGGCCCCGCCTTCATCAGCACCGTCGAGTGGGACCCGGTCAACGACAAGTTCGGCGCCCTGATCGCCATTTTCGGCACCCTGGCCACCTCGCTGATCGCCTTGCTGATCGCCTTTCCGATCAGTTTCGGCATCGCCCTGTTTCTCACGGAAATCTGCCCGGTATGGCTGCGCCGCCCCATGGGCACGGCGGTCGAACTGCTGGCCGGGATTCCTTCGATTATTTACGGCATGTGGGGCCTGTTCGTGTTCGCGCCCATGTTCGCCGATCACGTCCAGCCCTTGCTGAAGAACACCCTGGGCCAGCTGCCCTGGATCGGCCAGCTGTTCAGCGGCCCGGTGATGGGCATCGGCATCCTGACCGCCGCGCTGATCCTGGCGGTGATGATCATTCCTTTTATTTCCTCGGTGATGCGCGACGTGTTCGAAATCGTCCCCGCCGTGCTGAAAGAGTCGGCCTACGGCCTGGGCTGCACCAAGTGGGAAGTGGTGCGCAAGATCGTGCTGCCTTACACCAAAACCGGCGTGGTCGGCGGCGTCATGCTGGGCCTGGGCCGCGCGCTCGGCGAAACCATGGCCGTGACCTTCGTGATCGGCAACGCCAACGAACTGTCCAAGTCGCTCTTTTCGGCCGGTAACAGTATCTCGTCCACGCTGGCCAATGAATTTGCCGAAGCCCAGTCGACCCTGCATACCTCGTCGCTGTTCGCGCTGGCGCTGATCCTGTTCGCCATTACGTTTATCGTGCTGTCGGCCGCCAAGCTGATGCTGGCCGGCATGTCCCGCAAGGAAGGTGTCAAATGAGTGCGACCGTTGTCAACCGCGTCTACCGCAAGCGTCTGCTGACGCATCGCATCGGCATTTTTCTGTCGATCGCCGCCATGTCGATCGGCCTGGCTTTCCTGCTGTGGATTCTGGCCACCTTGCTGATCAATGGCTTCGGCGCCTTGTCGTGGTCGCTGTTCGCGGCCGACACCCCGGCACCCAACAGTGTTGGCGGCGGCTTGCGCAACGCCATTGTCGGCAGCGCCATGATCGTCGGCCTGTCGACCCTGATCAGCACGCCGATCGGCATCCTGGCAGGCATTTATCTGGCCGAGTACGGCGAGAACAACAAGTTCGGCCAGGTCACCCGCTTCGTCACCGACATCATGCTGTCGGCGCCGTCCATCGTGATCGGCATGTTCGTGTGGGCCATGTACGTGCACAATGTGGGCCATTACTCTGGCTATGCCGGCTCGATCGCGCTGTCGCTGATCGCCGTGCCGGTGGTGGTGCGCACCACCGACAATATGCTGCGCCTGGTGCCCAACAGCCTGCTCGAAGCGGCTTTTGCGCTGGGTGCGCCGCGCTGGAAGGTGGCCATGCTGGTCCGCCTGCGCGCCGTGAAGGCGGGCGTGGTAACCGGCGTGCTGCTGGCGCTGGCGCGCATTTCCGGCGAGACCGCGCCGCTGCTGTTCACCGCGCTCAACAACCAGTTCTTCAGCGCCGACATGAACGCGCCGCTGGCCAATCTGCCGACGGTGATCTATCAGTTCGCCATGAGCCCGTACGACGACTGGCGCTCGCTGGCCTGGGGCGGGGCCTTGCTCGTGACCTTCAGCGTACTGCTGCTGAACATCCTGTCGCGCACCGTGTTCACCCAAAAAGTACCCAATTAATCGACCATGACTGTCATGAGCCCAATGCCTACCCCGATTCCTACTGTCTCGCAGAAAACCAAGACCATCGAGATCAACGGCCTGAACTTCTTCTACGGTAAGACGCAGAGCCTGCACGACGTCAGCCTGGACGTGCACGAAAAGCAGGTCACGGCCTTCATCGGCCCGTCCGGCTGCGGCAAGTCGACCCTGCTGCGCACGCTCAACCGCATGTACGACCTGTATCCGGGCCAGCGCGCCGAAGGCAGCATCCTGTACCGCGGCCGCAATATCCTGGAGCCGGGCCAGGACGTGAACATGCTGCGCGCCAAGGTCGGCATGGTCTTCCAGAAGCCGACGCCATTCCCGATGTCGGTGTACGACAACATTGCCTTCGGTGTGCGCCTGTACGAAGATTTGTCGAAGGGCGCGATGGACGAGCGGGTGGAGTGGGCCTTGAAGAAAGCGGCGCTGTGGGGCGAGGTCAAGGACAAGCTGGGCAAGAGCGGGCTGTCGCTGTCGGGCGGCCAGCAGCAGCGCCTGTGCATCGCGCGCGGCGTGGCGGTCAAGCCGGACGTGCTGCTGCTGGATGAGCCGACCTCGGCGCTGGACCCGATCTCGACCGCCAAGGTGGAGGAACTGATCAGCGAGCTCAAGCAGGACTACACCATCGCCATCGTGACCCACAATATGCAGCAGGCCGCACGCTGCTCGGACTACACTGCCTACATGTACCTGGGCGAGCTGGTCGAGTTCGGCGAAACCGACCAGATCTTCATGAACCCGGCGCGCAAGGAAACCCAAGACTATATTACCGGCCGCTTCGGCTGATGAGGTCTTGTGTTTTCGGCTACAATGTAAACGATATAAATCAATTCGGAGAGCAGCATGATTGGCGAGCATTCATCCAAACAATATGATCACGAGCTCGAGACGATCCGCTCGAAAGTGCTGCTGATGGGCGGCATCGTCGAGACCCAGTTTCTCGACGCGATGACCTGCTTTCGCATCGGTAACCTGGAGCGCGCCGACCGCGTGATCGCCGAGGACGACGCGGTCAACCAGCTCGAAGTGTCGCTCGACGACGCCTGCAGCCACCTGATCGTGCGCCGCCAGCCCACCGCCAACGACTTGCGCACGGTGATGGCGACGATCAAGGTCATTACCGACCTGGAGCGCATTGGCGACGAAGCGGCCAAGATCGCGCGCACCTCCAAGAACCTGCACGGGCGCGGCGCGGTCGGCGTGAACCATTACGAAATGGTGCGCACCATCGCCACCGCCACCTCGGACATGCTGCACGACGCGCTCGACGCGTTCGCGCGCCTGGATGGCAAGCAGGCCTTGCAGCTGATCGCCCAGGACGCGGTGATCGATCACGAATTCCGCTCCATCATGCGCAATCTGATAACGTTCATGATGGAGGACCCGCGCACCATTTCATCGGCGCTCGATACCCTCTGGGTCGCCAAGGCGATCGAACGCATCGGCGACCATGCCAAGAACATCGCCGAGTACGTGATTTACGTCGTCGAGGGCAAGGATATTCGCCACAGCAAGCCCGCCCCGGCCCCCGATCAACCCGTAGCATAAGAACTGATGGCAGCCGATAAAACGACCGTACTGATTGTTGAAGACGAACCGGCGATTGTGGAGCTGGTGACGTTCTCGCTGCGCGAAGCGGGCTGGAACGTCTGCGCCGCCACCACCGCCACCGAAGCGTGGGACTTCATTCAGCACCGTATTCCTCATTTGATCCTGCTCGACTGGATGCTGCCCGACCAGACCGGCCTGCGCCTGCTGGCGCGCATCCGCGCCGACCGCAATTTCAGCGATGTCCCGGTCATCATGCTCACCGCCAAGAGCATGGAAGAAGACAAGATTGCCGGCCTGAACAACGGCGCCGACGATTACGTCACCAAGCCGTTTTCGCCGCGCGAGCTGCTGGCACGCGCCAAGGCGCTGTTGCGCCGTAAAGCGCCCGAGCTGGCCCAGGCGGTCATGAGCGCCGGACCGGTCACGCTCGACCCGGTCAGCTGCACGGTCGCCATCGACAGCCAGAAGATCGACATCGGCCATGCCGAATTCAAGCTGCTGAAGTTTTTCCTGGCCCATCCGGAGCGGGTGTTTTCGCGCAGCCAGTTGCTCGACAAGGTGTGGGGCGACCATGTCGTCATCGAAGAGCGCACGGTCGACGTGCACGTGCTGCGCCTGCGCAAGGCGCTCAAGGAATCCGAAAAGCTGATCAAGACCGTGCGCAGCGTCGGCTACATGTTGTCCGAGAAGTAAGCGCCGATGAATCCCATGCTGTTGTTCTGGATTCCCGCGCTGTTGCGCCTGTCGGTCATCCTGTCCATTTCGCTGGTCATGGGGTGGATGTTCGGCGTCGTTGCCGGGCTGACGGTGGCGTTCGGCTCCGTGCTGGCGCTGCTGCTCGTGCAGCTGTCGTATCTGTACTCGCTGGGCGTGTGGCTCAATGCGCCGGCCAGCGACAATCTGCCGGACGGCTGGGGCTCGTGGACGCCGATTTTTGCGCGCCTGTACAAGCTGCGGCGCGACGACGAGCGCCACCAGGCCGAACTGAGCGAGTGGCTGGCGCGCTTTCGCCAGGCCATGCATTTGCTGCCGGACGGCGTCGTCATCATGGACGACGTGCTGTTTCTCGAATGGTGCAATCCGGCCGCCGAGCGCCATCTGGGCTTGACCCTGGAGCGCGACAAGAGCATGCGCGTGACCAATCTGATCCGCCATCCGGACTTTATCGATTACATCATTCTTGGCCGCTACGAGCAGCCGCTCACCCTGACTTTGCGCGATCGAAAGCTGATCTGCCAGATCATTCCGTTCGAAAACCGGCGCCAGATTCTGGTCACGCATGACATTACCGAGACCGAGCGGATTGCGGAAATGCGCCGCGACTTTATCGCCAATGCCTCGCATGAGTTGCGCACGCCGCTGACGGTGATTGTCGGCTTCCTGGAAATTGCCTCGAGCGAGATGAAAATCGACGCCGCGACCCGCAGCGCGCATTTGAAGCTGATGACCGAGCAGGGGCACCGCATGCAGCGGCTCATCGAGGACATGCTGACCTTGTCGCGCCTGGAATCGGCTGAGTATTCGCTGCGCAGCGAGCGTGTCGACGTGAACATGCTGGTCGACGAGGTGCTGCAGGAGGCCTTGGCGCTGTCCGGCGGCAAGCATGAAATCAGCGCCAGCGTGACCGGGCCGGATGTGCGCGGCAGTACCGAGGAATTGCGCTCGGCCTTCGGCAATCTGGCCTCGAACGCGGTGCGCTATACGCCCGAGGGCGGCAGGATTCATCTGAGCTGGGAGCAGGGCGAGGAGGGGCCGCGCTTTGCCGTCAGCGATACCGGGATCGGGATCGGGCAGGTGCACATCGGGCGCCTGACCGAGCGCTTCTACCGGGTCGACAAGAGCCGCTCGCGCGAAACCCAGGGCACCGGGCTGGGGCTGGCGATCGTCAAGCACGTGCTGCTCAGGCATGGGGCCGCGCTGTCGATCAAGTCGGAGCCGGGCAAGGGCAGCACCTTTATCGCGACATTGCCCAAGACCCTTATCGTTTGAGCTGTCGCCCCCCCGTTGGCGAGGACGACCAAGGCGAATGCATTACAATCGCAGTCGCCTTCATTTCCGCTTCGCAAAGCCCATACATATGTTGTCACGCCGTAGCTCGCTGTTCGCCCTTGCCCTCCTGTTGGCCGGTTGCGGTTCGGAACCGCGCGTTCCGGCGCCCGTCGAGACGCCAGCGCCGCCCGCGGCACCGGTGGCGAAAAAAATACGCATCGGCCTGGCACTGGGCGGCGGTGCCGCGCGCGGTTTCGCTCACATCGGCGTGATCAAGGCGCTGGAAGCCCAGGGCATCTATCCCGACATCGTAGTCGGCACCAGTGCCGGCAGTGTGGTCGGCGCCTTGTACGCTGCCGGCAACAATGGCTTCGCGCTGCAGAAGATCGCGATGGAAATGGACGAATCGACCATTTCCGATTGGGCCATTCCGCTGTTCGGCAAGTCATCCGGCGTGCTCAAGGGCGATGCGCTACAAAATTACGTCAATAAGGCGGTGCACAATGTGCCGATGGAGAAGCTGAAAATCCGCTTCGGCGCGGTGGCGACCGACCTGCAGAACGGCCAGCCGATCCTTTTCCAGCGCGGTAACACGGGGCAAGCGGTGCGGGCCTCGTCTTCCGTGCCGAGCGTGTTTCAGCCGGTGAAGATCGGCGACCGTTCCTACGTCGATGGCGGCCTGGTGGCGCCGGTGCCGGTGCGCTTCGTGCGCGAGATGGGCGCCGATTTCATCATCGCGGTCAATATCTCCAGCCAGACCGAGGCGCATGCGGCGGTGAGCTCGCTGGAAGTGCTGTTGCAGACATTCAGCATCATGGGCCAGCGCCTGAACCATTACGAACTCAAGGATGCCGACGTCGTCATCCAGCCCGCACTGGGCAAGATGGGCGGAAATGATTTCGCCGGACGCAATCTGGCCATTCTGGCGGGCGAGCAGGCGGCCGCGGCCATCATGCCGCAGCTAAAGGCCAAACTGAAGGTCAAGCAGGGACTTTAAGATTTACTTACAAAGGAAGAATCAATGAAAACCAAGCACGTACTCTGCACCGAGGATATCAAGGCCATCATGGCCGCGGCCGAAGCCGAGGCGCTGGCCAATGACTGGGTGGTGTCGATCGCGCTGTGCGACGACGGCGGCCACTTGCTGGCCTATCAGCGCCTGGACGGCGCTTCGCCGATGACCGCGCACATGGCGCCGGCCAAGGCCCGCACCGCCGCGATGGGCCGCAAGGAGACCAAGGTGTACGAGGATGTGATTAATAACGGCCGGGTGTCGTTCACCACGGCGACGTTCATGGAAGCGCTGCTGGAAGGCGGCGTGCCGATCGTGGTCGAGGGCCAGGTGATCGGCGCCGTGGGCGTGTCGGGCGTTAAATCCGAGCAGGATGCGCAGATTGCCAAGGCGGGCATCGCCGCCCTCAAGCTCTAAACGCCGTTACGCGTGAATTTCCGGTGCTTCCGGCATCGAATCGGCCGCGTTGCTGCGCTTTAGCCACGCGGCCAGCAAGTCCATATTCCTGACCAGGATCTCCGGCCCTTCGATAAAGCCGATCTGCGTCAGGTTGCCCGCGTCGCAGGTCAGCTTGTTCACGGTCGGCGAGCGCTTGACCATCCGGTCGTAGGCCTTGAATACCTTGTGCTCCCACTTGAATAGGGCCGAATCGTTGAACTTGTTATTTTCGAAATACACCGTCACGGTCCCGTCCGGATTGCCGAATCCGACCATCCCCGAACCATTCTTGAGCGCTTCCATCACCGTTTCATCGGCTTCCGCATGCGGCGCAAACACGGCCGCCCGGCCCCCGGGATTGGGTCGTTCCATCGGAGTGTCACGCCCGAACGTGTTAAGCATCGCCATATCGTATCCCTCGCGCTGATTTGATTGTCACTACAGGAAATAATGTATATAGGGGCAACTGTTATGTCCAGCAAAAACGAAAAATTAAGGCGCGGACGGGCGGCGGGTGATTGCCGGGAAGGCGGGATTGCGCTATAATTTGGAGGTTTAGCCATTCATACACCTACCGTAGCGACTACCCACCATCCCTCAT
>CAMLIL010000023.1 GCA_946480015.1 uncultured Oxalobacteraceae bacterium
GCTGGCGCTGGAGCAGGGCGAAACCGACAAGCTGTGCGAATACGCGCCGCGCCAGCTGCTCGACCTGGTGTTCCAGGTCTTCGGCGACAAGGAAGTGCTGGACGCGTACGACGAAGCCAAGCGCCATCAGCGCGACACCGAAACGGAACTGAAGCGCTTCGAGACCGAGCTGGAAGCCTCGCGCACCAACCTGGAAGGCTTGCGCCTGCGCGTGGCCAACTACCACCAGTGGGAAGACCTGCACAAGGAACGCCGCAACCTGCTGGAAGAAGTGCTGCCGAGCCTGGGCTATCACGAAGCGCGCGAGAAGGCCGCCAACGTCAGCCGCCAGCTGCGCGAAGCGCGCAAGCCGATGGCGCAGGCCGACGGCCAGCTGGTGGAAAAGCGCAATGCGCTGGCCGCGCAGGCGCGCGCACTGACCGAAGCGCAGCAGCAGGAGACCTTGCTGGAGCAGGAAGCCACCGCGCTGGCGAGCCGCCTGTCGCAGCTCAATACCAGGCTCAAGCCGCTCGACAGCCTGCTCGAACAGAAGGAGCGTCTGCACAAGCTGGCTGCCGATTCCGGCGCGGATATCGCCGAAGTGGCCGCCCAGCTGGACGAGAAGGAAGCCGAGCTGGCCCGCCAGCGTCAGGCACGCGACGCGCTGGCCGCGCGCATCGCCACCGACATGTCGACGATTTCGGCGCTGCAGGGCAAGAGCGCGATGCCGGAACCGGAGGCGGTACGCGGCATGCGCCGGGCACTGCGCGATGCCGGCATCCCGCATGCGATGCTGTCCGATATCGTCGAAGTCACCGACGCCAAGTGGCAGGGCGCGGTCGAGGGCGTGCTGGGCGGATACGCGTCGGTGGTGCTGCTCGAGCGCGCCAAGGATGCGCCGGCAGCGTACCGGCTGGCCGAGCAGGAACGCTATCGCCACTTCATCGTGCCCGAATGCGTCGATGCGCCCAACACGAAAGACGGCAGCCTGCTGTCCGTGGTGCGTTTCTCGGCTGCCGCCCCGTCGTGGCTGATCGACCAGCTGGCCCGCATCGAGCGGGTCGACTCGGTCGATGCGGGGTTCAAGCTGTCCAAGGACGATGAATGGATCACGCCGGACGCGTACCACCGCGAACGGCGCGGCGGCCGCTCGCTGTTCGTCGAGCCGTCGCGCTACCGCTTTGGCGCGGCCGGCCGTACCCAGCGCATGGAAGCGCTGCAGAAATCCCTGCCGGCTTTGGAGGCGCAGGAAGACGCGCTGACGATCGCCATCAGCAAGCTGGCCAGCGAAGTGGGCGCCCTCAAGGCGCGCATCGCCGGGGTGGACGCGGCCAAGGAATTGGCGGCGCGGCAGGCGGAATTTGAAGAAGCGGCGCGCAATATCGCGCCGTTGAAGGCCGAGCGGCTGGAAGTGGGCTCGCGCCTGGGTGAACTGCAGGCGCTGACCAAGGCGGCGACGGTCACGCGTACGCGCGCCGATACCGTGTGGCAGAACGCGCGCATGGCGCTGGCCGAGGCCGAAGCCGGCCTGCGGCTGGGCCTCAAGCGCCAGATCGAGCAGCGTGCGGAGCATGCCAGGACGCTGGCCGAACTGCGCCGCACCTGGCGTCATTTGCCGCACAGCTGGCGCCGTCCGGCGCGCCGCGCGGCGCTGGTGGCCGAGCATCAGAATAGCCACCAGGTCGACTTGCGCGTGTCCTCGCTCGAACACAGCCTGGCGCGCGACGACTGGGAACTCGATGCGACGGTGATCGACCAGTATCACCGCCTCAACGAGCAGCTGCAGGGCCGCCAGAGCGAGACCGACGAGCGGCGCTACCAGAACAACCGCGCGATCGAAGCGACCGCCAATGCGCGCGGCGCCTACATCGAGCGGCTGCGCTACACCATCAAGACCTATGCCAAGAACATCAAGGAACTGGGCGAACTGGCCGGCATCGATGTGCATGCCGACCCGGTGAAGCTGGAGAACGACGACGTGCAGCTATCGCAGGCCGGCCTGCATGTGCGCTTCAAGTTCGACGGCAAGGACCAGATCGGGATGAACGACGGCGAAGCGTCCGGCGGCCAGCAGGTGATGAAGTCGCTGGTGCTGCTGATCGGTTTGTTGAAGTCGGAAGACGGCTCGGGTGGCTTCGTGTTCATCGATGAACCGTTTGCGCACCTGGATATCCGCAATATCCAGCTGGTGGGCGAGTTCCTCAAGAATACCGACGCGCAGTACCTGATGACGACGCCGCTGACGCACAACACCGACGTCTACGATCCATCGGAACTGACGCTCATCACCAGCAAGAAGAAGAAAGACACGCTGTGGGCGCAGCCGATTTTCGTGCTGCAGCGCCGCGTGGCGCCCAAAGCCGCCTAGGTCGTCCTCGCGAACGCGAGAACGACGAATCAGCCGCGCAGCACCTCGCGCGTCATGGCGCGCCGCCAGCGGATCAGGCCTGCGGAGTACATGCCGAAGTAGCCGCCCAGCAGCCCCACCATCAGCATGGTGATGGGGCTGTCGGTGAAGGTGTTCCCCGGCGCTCCCCGGTCCATGTATAGCCCGATCCCGATCTGCATGACGCGCGCGAAGAACAGCATCGCCACGACCATGCCGATGCGCGCCGGCGGCGTGAAGAACAAGGTGAGCTTGTCGAAGCGCGTCTTGCGCAGTCCGTACAATCCCAGCCCGATGCCAGCCCCCAGCCCCATCACCAGCGCGGCCAGCTGAACCGGACGCGTGGCCACTTTCGACGCGGCCACCAGCACCATCGCCGTAAATACCAGCACACCCGTGTAATGGCGCGACAGGATCGAACGCTGGCTTTTCATCATCCCCTTGACGCGCAAATACACGCGCCAGACCAGCACGGGAGCCAAGACTATGAGGGCGAGCGTTGTTATATTCATCTTCGATTCAGCCGGCAAACGGAACGCGCATTGTAAACCACCGCTGCCGGGGCACGCGCGTACGCGTCCGTTTGACTTTCACCTGCGAAATGCGCACCATGGGGCATCTTTCTTGTTGAGGCCCTGATGCAGACCAGTGTTCCCGCCGCGCCCGTGACACGTGCCCTGTTCGCATCGCCCCATGCGAACGCCCAATACCAGCTGCCGCCCGAACCGCTGCAGGCCATCGTCGACGCGGCCCGCCCGCCCGCGCTGGCGCTCTCGCCGCAGCGCAATCTGGCCGCGATGATCGATACGCCGGCCCTGCCCAGCATTGCCGAGGTGGCGCAGCCGGAGCTGAAACTGGCCGGCTTGCGCATCAATCCCCGCACCTACTCGCCCAGCCGTTTTTCGTTCGGCAGCGGCTTGAGCATCCTGAACATCGACACGCGCAAGCAGACCGCGCTGGACGGTCTGCCCAAGCCGCTGCGGCTGGTCTCGAGCGCATGGTCGCCGGACCAGCGCTACCTCGCATTCACGCACATGGCGTATGCCGCCAAGGGCGGCGGCGGAGCGGTCGAACTGTGGCTGGTCGACGTGGCGGCGGCCAGCGCCAGGCGCCTGACCACCCGTCCGCTGGCGTATATCTCCGGGGGCGGCTTCGGCTGGCTGCCGAATGCGTCCGGACTGCTGGTGTATCTGAAGCCGTCCGCCGCGGCACGCGCACCGCAGGGAACCGGCGTACCCAGCGGCCCGAGCGTGCAGGACAGCGGCGAGAGCGCGCGTACGCGTCAGCTGCGCACCTACGCCGACCTGCTCAAGAACGAGGAGGACGCGCGCCTGTTCGAGCACTACGCCACCACCCAGCTGGCGCTGGTGGACCTGCACGGCAAAGTGAAAAAGCTGGGCGCGCCGGATATGTTCATTGGCGCCTCGGTGGCGCCGGGCGGGCAGTACATCCTCACCCAGACGCTGCAACGGCCGTTCTCGTACATCGTGCCGGCGTCCTCGTTTGCGCGCCGCATCGATGTGCGCGACCTGTCGGGCAAGGCGGTGCACCTGGTGGCCAACCGGCCGCTGGAAGAGGGGCTGCCGCCGGGGAACGACGCGGTCTCGCCCGGCGTGCGTCATGTCGGCTGGCGCGGCGACGCGCCGGCCACCCTGGTCTGGGCCGAGGCGCAGGATGGCGGCGACCCGGCCGTGGCGGTGGATGTGCGCGATATCGTCTACTGCCAGCGCGCACCCTTTACGGAAGCGCCACAGGTGCTGGCCCGGCTCGGCTCGCGCTACAGCGAAGCCCTGTGGGGCCGCGGCGACCTGGCCCTGATCACCGAAGCCTGGTACAAGACCCGCACCGTCAAGACCTGGCGGGTGCGGCCGGACGATCCGCAAAGCGAGCCGGAACCGGTGTTCGCGTTTTCGGACGAGGACCGCTACAACCATCCGGGCGAGCCGGTTACGATGTCCGATGGCGCGGGGCGCCAGCGCCTCCTGATCGGACCGGACGACAGTATCCTGCTGGACGGCCATGGCGCCTCGGAAGACGGGGACCGCCCGTTTCTGGACCGTTTCAGCCTGGTCAGCAAGACCCGGCAGCGCCTGTTCCAGAGCGCCGCGCCGTATTACGAAAACGTGGTCGCGGTGCTGGCGCCGGACGGCACCCGCATCCTGACCACGCGCGAGACGCCGGCCGAACGCCCCAATTTTTATATCCGCGACCTGAATCTGGACGCGCACGCGCAGCTCACGGCACTGACGAACTTCCCGCATCCGACGCCGCAGCTGAAGGATGTGCAGAAGGAGCAGATCCGCTACCAGCGTGCCGATGGGGTCGATCTGACCGCGACCCTGATGCTGCCGGCCGGGTATGAGCCCGCGCGCGACGGTCCGCTGCCGCTGCTGATGTGGGCCTATCCGCAGGAGTTCAAGAGCGCCAGCGCGGCCAGCCAGACCACCGGCTCGCCGTACCGCTTCAATGCGATCAGCTTCTGGGGACCGGCGCCGATGCTGGCGATGGGCTACGCGGTGCTGGACAATCCATCGATGCCGATCGTCGGCGTGGGAGAGGCCGAACCGAACGATACCTATCTGGACCAGCTGGTGGCCAGTGCCGAAGCGGCGGTGGACGAAGTGGTGCGGCGCGGCGTGGCCGAGCGCCATCGCATCGCGGTGGGAGGCCATTCCTATGGCGCTTTCATGACCGGCAACCTGCTGGCGCACACGCGCCTGTTCAAGGCCGGCATCGCGCGCAGCGGCGCCTACAACCGCACGCTGACGCCGTTCGGCTTCCAGTCCGAGGAGCGGCAGTTCTGGAATGCCAAGGATGTGTATCAAACGATGTCGCCGTTTAATAACGCCGACAGGATCAAGGATGCCATGCTGCTGATCCACGGCGAGCAGGACAACAACTCCGGCACCTTTCCGATCCAGAGCGAGCGCATGTTCCAGGCCATCAAGGGGCTGGGCGGCACGGCGCGGCTGGTGATGCTGCCCAACGAAAGCCACGCTTACCGGGCGCGCGAGTCGATCATGCATATGCTGTACGAGACCAATGCATGGCTGGACAAGTACGTCAAACACGCCAAACCCCCGTGAACCGATCGGGCCATCATGCAGACCGTCGACGGATTTATGCAACATGGCCTGGTTCGCCGCAGCCGTCGTTCGCTTCGCTAGGGCTGTCCAAACGGCATCTCCGCTTTGCCGTTCTTTAATGTCCGCAATCTTTCCTATAAGAAAAATTCGAATAGGAAAGTCCAGGCAATGTGGTTATAATTTCTTCATCCGTGGCCACAATGGTAAGTCCGTGGTGCGTGTTCTGGACAAGGCGCCGCCTGGCGATGGGCGGCGAAAGATACGGCAACCGCGAGGGGCGCTGTGGTGAGAAAAGCTGGCATTTCACGGGCATTATTTGTTGCAACGGTGTTGGGCGCAGCGTCGGCACGTGCCGAGGTATCGTACGCCAGTTCCATCGCCGACATGTCGCTGGAACAGCTCAACGATGTCATCGTGACATCCGTGTCGCGCCAGGAAGAACGGCTCGGCAACACGGCTGCCTCCGTCTTCGTCATCAGCGCCCGCGATATCCGGCGCAGCGGCGCGCAGTCGCTGCCCGAGGCGTTGCGGCTGGCGCCCAATCTGCAGGTGGCCCAGGTTGATGCGCGCAACTGGGCCATTACCGCGCGCGGCTTCAACAGTCCCTTCGAGAACAAATTGTTGGTCCTGATCGATGGCCGCAGCATCTACAGCCCGCTGTTTTCCGGCGTGTTCTGGGATGCCCAGGATGTGGTGATGGAAGACGTTGAACGCATTGAAGTGATCAGTGGGCCCGGCGCCACGATCTGGGGCGCCAACGCAGTCAACGGCGTCATCAATGTCATCAGACGCTCGTCGGCCGACACCCAGGGTGGTCAGCTCAGCGCCAGCGGCGGCCCTCAGGAATACAACGGCTCCCTGCGCTACGGCGGGACGTTGCCCAAAGGCGGCACCTATCGCGTGTATGGAAAATACCAGCAACTGGACAATACCCTTACCGCCACCGGACTGGACACCAATACCGGCATGCACCGCGCCCAGGCCGGCTTTCGCGCCGACTGGGACCTGCCCGATGGCGCCCTGAGCCTGTCCGGCGACGGCTACCATGGGGAGTTGGGCCAGCTCGCCGCCTTGCCGGTGCAAATCTCGGGCGCCAATCTGCTGGGCCGGCTAACCCGCAAGCTGTCGCCCGTTGCCGATCTGCGCTTGCAGATCATTGTGGACCACATCGCGCGCAACCAGCCCGGCGCCTTCGTCGAGCGCCTGTCCACGCTCGACCTGGAAGCCCAGCACGACCTGCGCCTGGGCGAACATAACGTGCTGACATGGGGCGCCGGTTATCGCCAAAGCTGGGACCGGGTGACCAATTCGCCCGGGCTCGGCTTCCTGCCCGGCGACGTGCAACTGCATTGGGCCAATCTGTTCGTGCAGGACGAATACGCCGTCACGCCGGCCCTCAAGCTCACCGCCGGCGCCAAGGCCGAGCACAACAGCTATACCGGCGCCGAGTACCTGCCCAGTCTGCGCCTGGCGTGGATGCCGGCGCCAGGCCAATTGTTCTGGAGCAGTCTGGCCCGCACGGTGCGCGCGCCGTCGCGCTTTGACCGCGACCTGCACACGCCGAGCGCGCCGCTCGCCCTGGACGGCCGCACCTTCTATGTGATTGGCGGCGGCCCCGACTTCCAGTCCGAGGTAGCCAAGGCGATCGAGTTCGGCTACCGTGCCCAGCCGACACCGGCGCTATCCTACTCGATGACGGCCTTCTACAGCCGCTACGACAAATTACGCACCCTGGAGCCGCAAACCAGCCCGACGGCGCCGGCGCTGGCCGAATTCCAGAACCTGGGGGAGGGCCGTACGCGCGGCATCGAGCTATGGGGCAACTGGCAGGCAGCGCCGGCGTGGCGGCTGAACGCCGGCCTGGTGCTGCAGGATGTGCGTATCGATCCGCTTCCGGGCAGCCACGACCTCAGCGCCGCCATGGACAACCTGACCACCAATGACCCCAAGCGCCACTGGCTGCTGCGCGCCACCCACGAACTGACCGACAACAGCGTGCTGGACCTGACGCTGCGCTACACGGGGGCGCTGCCGCAGCCCGCCGTGCCGGCGTATTACGAGCTGGACGGACAGTGGCTGTGGAAACCACACCCGAAAATGGACGTGGCGCTGATCGGGCGCAACCTGCTGCATCGTTCCCATCCGGAATTTGCCGCCTATCCGGGGCGCAGCGTGTTCGAGCGCAGCGCGCTGCTCAAGCTGACGGTGCGTTTTTAGGCGTGGTGACGGTCGCCGTGCCAGCGGGCAGACGCTGCGGCATCCTGGCCGCGCTGCTGTGCTGCACGCTCCTGTCCGCGCCATCGGCGGCGCCGGCGGCCGGCGAGGCCAGCGCGAACGGGGTCGCGGCCCAAGTGAAGGCGGCCTATATCTACCGTTTCGCCGAACACATCGAGTGGCCAGCGGCGGCCTTCGCCGACCAGGCCGCGCCGCTGGCCATCGGCGTGGTCGGCGCCGAACCGGTGGCCGCCGAACTGAACCAGCTACGCCTGACCCGCCAGATCAAGGGCCGCGCGGTGACCGTGCGCACGATACGGCCGGGCGAATCCGCCGGCGGCATCCAGCTGCTGTATGTCGGCGCACTGGACGGCGCGCGCCTGAAGCGGACGCTGGACGCCGCGCAGACCCAGGGCGTGCTGTCCATCACCGACGGCGACGGCACGCTGGCCGCCGGCAGCGTGATCAGCTTCGTGCAGGTCGACAACCGGATCCGGTTTGACGTTTCAATCGCGCACGCCGAGCGCAACGGCTTGAAGATCAGCGTCAGACTGCTGGCCGTGGCGCATAAAATCGAGGGAGGAAGACCATGAGGCTGCAGATACGCTCGGTGCGCCACAAGTTGCTGCTGCTGGTGCTGGCGACGAACCTGTGCGCACTGACATTGGCCGGCGTCAGCCTGCTGTGGCATGACCTGGGCGACAACCGCGACACCACGGTGCGCGAGCTGAGCTCGATTGCCGCCATCCTCGGGCAGGGCAGCGCGCTGGCGATCGAATTCGACGACGCCAAGGTAGCCGACGAAAACCTGGCGCTGCTGCGTGCCAACGACAAGATCCTGACGGCGGCCATCTACAACGCCCGCGGCCAGCTGTTCGCCGAGTATCGGCGCGACGCGTCGGCGCTGGCCGCGCCGGCGCGCATGATGCCCGCCGACGGTGCCGAATTCGGCGCCGGCGAGCTCACCGTGTACAAACGCATCGCGGACAAGGAAGGCGTGCGCGGCACCGTCTATTTGCGCGAGCGCTACGATCTTGGGGCCTGGCTGCGCGGCTATCTGGGCATCCTGACGGCGGTGCTGCTGGCCAGCCTGCTGCTCGGCCTGGGCTTGTCCTCGCTGCTGCAGCGTTGGATATCGGGCCCGATCATGAGCGTCAGCGACATCGCGCGCCAGGTCATGCGCGAGCGCGACTACCGCCTGCGCGCCCCTCAAAACAGCGGGGACGAGGTCGGCCAGCTGGCCGACGCCTTCAACGGCATGCTGCAGACGCTGGAACACGAGATCGCCGAACGCGCCGCCGCCGAGACCGCGGTGCGGGCGCTGAACGCGGGACTGGAAGCGCACGTGGCCGCGCGCACCCGCGAGCTGCGGGTGGCCAACGCGGCACTGGAGACGCGTACCGTGGAGGCGGAGGCGGCCAACCGCGCCAAGGCCGACTTCCTGGCCAACATGAGCCACGAAATCCGCACGCCGATGAACGGCATACTGGGGCTGGCTTATCTGCTCGAGCAACGCCCTCTCGATGCCGACGCGGCCGACCTGGTGCGCAAGATCCGCAACGCCGGGCGCTCGCTGCACGCCATCATCAACGACATCCTGGACTTGTCCAAGATCGAGGCCGGGCGGCTGGAGATCGAGCGGGTGCCGTTCGACCTGTCGGACGTGCTCGACAACCTCGCCAGCATCATGGCGGCCAGCGCCGGCGACAAGGATGTGGAATTGACGATCGCGCCGCCGCCGCGCATCGGCCAGCTGGTTGGCGACGCGCTGCGGCTGGAACAGGTGCTGATCAACCTGACCGGCAACGCCATCAAGTTCACCACGCATGGCGCCGTCAGCGTCGGCCTGACGCTGCTCGAACACGTCGGCAACCGCGCCGTGCTGCGCTTCGCCGTCATCGACACCGGCATCGGCATCGCCGCGGACAAGCTGCAGCACATTTTTTCGGCCTTCAGCCAGGCCGACACCTCGACCACGCGGCGCTACGGCGGCACCGGGCTGGGACTGACCATCTGCCGCTATCTGGTCGAGCACATGGGCGGCGAAATCGGCGTGACCAGCGTGCCGGGGCGCGGCAGCGAGTTCTGGTTCTCGATCCCCTTCGATTGCGTGGCGGACGGACAGATCGAACCGGCCGCGCTGAGCAACCTCGACGTGCTGGTGGTCGACGACAGCGCTATCTCGCGCGACAATATCGCCTTGATGGCGCGCGGACTGGGCTGGCGCGCCAGCCAGGCAGCTTCCGGCGCGCTGGCGCTCGAATGCGTGCAGCAGCGGCACATGGCGGCCGGCAGCTTCGACGCGCTGCTGCTGGACTGGCGGATGCCGGGAATGGACGGCATGGAACTGGCACGGCACTTCCGCCAAACCTATCCGGGCAATGCCCGGCCGGTACTCATGATGGTCACCGCCTATGCCCGCGAGCACTTGCTCAGGCAGCCGGATATCGAACTGGTCGACGGCATACTGACCAAGCCGGTGACCAGCTCCGGTCTGTACAACGCGATGGCGCGCGCGCTGCTGCGGCGCGGCGGCCACAGCGACAGCGCGCCTGAGGTGCCGGCCAGCATGCGCATCGCCGGCGTGCGGGTGCTGGTGACCGATGACAGCGACATCAACCGCGAGGTGGCCTCGCGCATCCTGAGTGCCGAGGGCGCCACCGTCAGCTTGGCCAGTAATGGACGCGAGGCGATTGAGTGGCTGCAGCTTCACCCGGACGCGGTCGACATCGTGCTGATGGACGTGCAAATGCCGGTGCTCGACGGCTATGAGGCGACGCGGCTGCTGCGCCAGTTGCCGGCCTGCGCCGGCCTGCCCGTCGTGGCGCTGACGGCCGGCGCCTTTCAGAGCCAGCAGGACGAGGCGCGCGCGGCCGGCATGGATGCGTTTGTCGCCAAGCCGTTCAATGTCGACGAACTGATGACCGTGGTCAGGCGCCTGGCACGCAAGGCACCGGCGCAGGTAGCCGCCGGCGCCGGCGCGGCGCCGCAGGGGACGATGGCGGCGCCCTTGGCGGGGCCTTTGCCCGGCATCGACAGCGCGCGCGCGCTCAGGGTCTGGAAGGAGTGGGGGCCCTACAGCGCCATCCTCGGCCGTTTCGCCGCCGACTACGGCGACGTGGCCGACCGGCTGGCGGCGTCGGGGCCGGCCGGCATGGGCGCCCTGTGTCATCAATTGAAGGGTGTGGCGGGCAATCTGGCCCTGCCAGAGATCGCCCGGGTCGCGGTGGAACTGGAGAAGGCGGCCGCGCAGGGAGGCGACAGCGCCGCGCTGCTCGCGCAGTTGCGCAGCGCGCTCGCCACGGCGCTGGCATCGATCGCCGAGCTGGCCTCGCAGGTAGGCGAGCAGGTCGCCGCAGCGCCGGCGCCGCCGACGGCCGCGCTGACAACGACGCAATTACTGACCGGGCTGCTGGCCTGTCTGGACCAGGACCGCCCCGACGCCGCGGCGCCCTTGCTGGCCGCGCTGGCGCCGAGGCTGCCGGCCGGCGCGATCTCCGCCGTGCGTTCGTGTCTGGATGACTTCGATTTCCGCGGTGCCGAGGCGGAGGTGCGTGCACTGATGGCCGCCCCCCAGGCCGGCGCGGGGGAAGGGCGATGACCGGTCCCATCCTCATCATCGACGACGAGCCGGGCAATCTGGCCACGCTGCGGGAGATCCTCGGACCAGACCACTTGCTGGCGTTCGCGCGCAATGGCGCCGACGGTCTGGCGGCGGCGCGCAAGCACCGTCCGTCCCTGATCCTGCTGGACGTGCAGATGCCCGACATGGATGGCTACACCGTCTGCCGCCAGCTCAAGGCGCAAGCGGACACCAGCGACATACCGGTGATTTTCATCTCGGCCATGAGCGAGGTCGGCGACGAGGCCGCCGGCTTCGCCTGCGGCGCCGTCGACTACATCATCAAGCCGGTGTCGCCCGCGCTGGTGCAGGCGCGCGTGCGCACCCACCTGTCGCTGGTCAACGCCAACCGGCTCGCCCATTACGTGCAGGAACTTGAATTGCACCAGCGGAAAATCGCCCGGCTCAGCCGCATCAAGACCGTCCTCAGCGGCATCAACTGGGCCATCATCCGTATCCGCGACCGTGCTGCGCTGTACAACGAGGCCTGCCGCATCGCCGCCGAGGATGGTGGTTTCGGCACCGCCTGGATCGCGTTGCGCGACGGCGGCGGCGGCATGCAGGCCGCCGCCTGGCGCGGCACCAGTCCGGAGCGGCTCGACCAGCTGCTGCGGACGATGGCGCTCGAGCCCAACGATGAAATCAGCATTCCACGCCGGGCGCTGGCGCATGCGCGGGCAGTCTGCTGCAACGACCTGAGCGCGCCGGAGCAGGGCGGGGCCGCTTGCAGCGACGCGCGCGAACACGGTTTCCTGTCGCTGATGGCGCTGCCGCTGAGGCTGGGCACGGCGGTGGCCGGCGTGATGGTGTTGTACGCGCGCGACGCCGGCTATTTCGACGCCGAGGAAATGGCGCTGCTGGCCGACCTGGCCGGCGACATCTCGTTTGCCATGGAATACATCGCGCAGGAAGAGCGCGTCAACTACCTGTCTTACTACGACGCGGTGACCGGGCTGCCGAACCAGGCGCTGTTCCACGACCGGCTGGGCCAGATCATCCAGTCCAGCAAGCACGAGGGTGGCCATGCCTTCGTCTGCATGATCAATCTGGACCGCTTCAAGCGTATCAACGACGCGCTCGGTTCGCGGACCGGGGATCAGGTGCTGCGCACAGTCGCGCAGCGCCTGCTCAACGGCCTGGGCCGGCCATGCACGGTGGCGCGGCTGGCTGGCGACACCTTCGTCATCGCGGGCGCGTGCGGCGCCAGCGAGAATCTGCTGCCGGTGATCGAGCACGCGGGCGAGTTGATCGGACAACCCATGCAGTTGGCCGGCAACGAGATCCACCTGAGCGTGCACGGCGGCATCGCCAGCTATCCGCGCGACGGCGCCGAGGCCGAGGTGCTGTTCCAGCACGCCGAGGCGGCGCTGAAGCAGGCCAAGTCCGGCGGCCGGCGGCTGTCGTTCTATTCGCCCGAGCTCAACGCCGCGATGGTCGCCAAGCTCGAGCTCGAAACCATGCTGCGCCGGGCCAGCGAGCAGTGCCAGTTCGTCATGCACTACCAGCCGAAGGTCGACCTGCGGACCGGCCGCATCGCCGGCGCGGAAGCGCTGATACGCTGGATCCATCCGGTACTCGGCATGGTCTCGCCGGCGCAGTTCATACCGCTGGCCGAGGAGAGCGGTTTAATCCTTGACATCGGCGCCTGGGTGATCGCCAACGTCTGCGCCCAGCAGGCCGAGTGGGTGGCGGCCGGCGTGCCGGTGGTGCCGGTGGCGCTGAACCTGTCGGCTCTGCAATTCGGTCAGGGCGACCTCGCCACGCAGGTGGCCAATTGCCTGGAGACGCATGAACTGAGCAGCAATCTGATTGAGCTGGAGCTGACCGAGTCGCTGGTGATGCACGATCCGGCCAGCGCGGAAAACACCATGCAGCAATTGCGCGCGCTCGGGCTGCATCTGTCGCTGGACGACTTCGGCACCGGCTATTCCTCGCTCGCCCACCTGAAACGCTTTCCGTTCAACAGCGTCAAGATCGATCGCGCGTTCATCACCGACATCACGACCAATCCCGACGACGCGGCCATCGCCTCGGCCATCATCGCGATGTCGCACAATCTGCGCATGCTGGTCATCGCTGAAGGGGTGGAAACGGCGGCCCAGCTGGAACAACTGCGCGCCAAGGGTTGCGACCAAATCCAGGGCTATTACTTCAGCCCGGCGGTGCCGGCGGCGGCGTTCGAGGCCATGCTGCGTGCCGATACCCATATCGACCTGGCAGGCACGGCGGACAGGCAGGAGCGAACCCTGTTGATCGTCGACAATGAGGCGTCGCTGGTGGCCGCCGTCAAGCGGGCCTTGCGTTCCGAAGGGTATCGCATCGTCACCGCGGGTAGCGCGGAAGAGGCGCTCGATGTGCTGGCGCGCACGCCAGTGCAGGTGATTTTGTGCGAGCACCGGCTTGCGGGCATGAACGGCCCGCAGTTCCTGGCGATCGCGTCGCGGCTGTATCCCGACACCATGCGCTTGATATTGAGCGGCTATACCGAGCTGGAGTCGGTGCTAAACGCGGTCAATTGCGGTGAAATCTACCGCTTCCTGACCAAGCCCTGGGACGATGTGCAGTTGCGACAAAATATACGGGACGCGTTCAAGCGGTTTCAGGCGACGCCGGTCTGAGCGTAGGGCCACAGAGGAGACCCGGCCTAGCGAACGCGCTCGTCTGGCGACTCATGCTAATGTCAAAGTTTCATCAGCAGGAGCGCCCGCCATGCACCCAGTTCCCGTCGAGTTCCACCGCGCGCCCGACCCCGTGCCGGTCGATGAACCTCTCAAGGACCCGTTCGACAATCCCCATCCGCACCATCCTCCCGTGCAGCTGCCGGACGCCGACGCCGACCCGGTGCCGGACCATAAGCCGCAACTGATGCACTAATCGAACGCCCAGGAATACAGCACGTCGAGCGCGGTATTGGTCCCGGTCTGGAACTGCAGGGTCACGCGCGGATTGAGTTTGTAGCGCAGCTTGACCAGGCTCGATGCGGTGGTCGCACCCTGTTCGAAACTGAGGTAGGCGCGCGACGAAATGCGTTTGCCGACCGTGACCACGGTGCTTTCCAGTCCCTTGGCCTGCGACAGGCCCAGTTCGTCCAGGCCGAGCGCATTGGCCACGCGCGACTGGAAGCCGCCGCCTTTGCCCGGGCCGCCCAGCAGCGCGCCGGCGGCCGCGCTGAGGACGCTGGCCTCGTTGCCCGAGGTGCCTTCCATGCCGTGGCCGAGCACCAGCCATGACAGCTTTTCGCTGTCGGGCACAGTCGGCGTGGAGACCAGCTTGGCCACCGGCGCCAGCGCCGTGCCGCGCACCTGCACGCCGGCTTCCACATTGGTTTCGGTGAGCTGCTCGCCTTCGGGGCGCTTGCGCAGCGCCAGGATGTTCAGCGATGGATTGTCGTACGGGCCGCTGAAGGTCAGCACGCCGCGTTCGATGGTCAGGTTCTGGCCGTAGGCCTTGTAGGTGCCGTTGACGACGCGGATGGCGCCGTTCACGCGCGGCGCCTGCCCGCCCGCGGTGCGCACGTGCAGGATGCCGTTCAGCTCCGCGTCGATGCCCATGCCGCGCAGGCGGAAGGCGTCGCCCAGGTCGGCTTCCAGATCGACCGCCAGCGGCGTGCCGGTCTTCTCGCGCGCGGGCGCCGCGGCGCTGGTGCGGCCCAGGACGATCACGTCGTCCGAGATGGTCGGCCGTTCCAGCGGCGCCAGTTCGATCAGCGCGCGGTCGGCGCGGAATTTGCCCTCCAGGGAGAAGCGTTTGGCGTCGCGCACCAGCGTACTCTGGCCGCTGACGACCACGGTGCGGTCGGGCCGCGACAGCACTTCCAGCTTGTTGGCCACCAGTTTGAGCTGCATGTTCGCTTCGCCGCCGGAGAAGCGCACCGCACCGTCGGCTATGGCGTTGCCCTGGTTGCCGTCGAAGGACAGGCGTTGCAGGACCAGCTGGTCGCCCGCGAGCCGGGCGCGCAGCTGGCCGTTGCGCAGCTTGACGCCCTGGTCGGTCCAGCGCACCGCCAGCTTGTCGCCGTTGATGTTGCCGTTCAGGGTAGGCGCGCCGACCGTGCCGGCACCGGTCACGTCCAGCTTGAGCGCGCCATCGAGCTCCAGGCCGGGCAGCTCGGCCAGCGGCGCGAGCCAGGCGATGGAACCCATGTCGGCGCTGGCGGTGAGCTTGAGCGGGCTGGCGTTGCCGAGCCGGCCATCGAGCATGGCCGCGGTGGCGTCCACCTGTGCGGTGCCGGCGCGAGCGCCGTCGATCCGGGCCTGCATGCGCAGGGCGCCGCCGGCCACGTCGGCGCGCAGGTCCAGTGTGCGCAAGCCCAGCACCACCGGCACGTCGACCCCGGCGATGAGGTCGCCGCGTTCGCGGAATACGTGCACCATGCCTTTCAGGATGGGCGCGGCGCCGGCCGCAGGCGCGGCCTGCAGGTCGAGCTCCCACTGGCCGCCCAGCGCCAGGTCGCCGCGCATGGTGTCGGCGATCGCCGGCGAGAACTGCGCCAGGTACTGCAGCGGCACGCCGGCGGCCACGCCTTTGCTGGTCCAGCGTGGCCCGTTCTTGTCGAGCGACTGGATGTTAACGCTGCCGTTGGGCAGGGCGATGACGGCATTGCCCAGCGCGAGCTGCTGCGGCCTGGCCAGGCCCATGACTCCACTGCCGGGAGCGCCAGTCACCTTCAGCGCGACCGGTGCCTGCAGGGTGAAGCCGTAGCGGCCCTTGTTCTGCAAGGTGCCGATGGTGCCGCTCCAGCTGCTGCCGTTCCAGCCGCCGCGCACCTCGGCCACGGTGTCGATGGCTTCGCCGCGGGCGCTAAAGTGAATGGCGTGATCGGCGCGGGTGCCGCTCGAATGCAGGCGCGCAGCGGCCAGTCCGGGTTCGTCGGCCAGCGCGTAACCGGTCAGCTCGATGTCGGCCACCAGCGGGTCGGCGCCGCCCTGCCCGGCGCCGAGATTGACGCTGGCGCGCAGCGCGTTGATCTTGTGGCGGCCCGGCAGCTTGAGTTTGGCGCCGTCCAGGGTGGCCGTCAGCGACGGTGCTTCGACGGTGCCGGTCAGGGTGCCGCTGCCGCGCAGCGCGCCGCCGAAGTCGGGGCCGAATGCCTGCAGCTGGGGCGCGTCGATGCGCCAGTCGAGCCGGTCGGCGCGCAGGCCGTAGCCGCCTTTTGCCGCGACCAGGTTGAGGCCGACGTGCAGGTCGACGTCGGTGTCCGCGATGTGCCGGCTGTCGGCGCTCAGTTTGGCGTGGCCCCACAGCGGCGCGTTCGACAGCGTCGAGGGGGCCAGCGCCACGTTCATGGCGCCGCGCCATGCCGCGCCCAGGCGGCCGTTGACGTCGAACTCGCCGTTGACGTCGCCCGCCATGGGCGAGCCGAAGGCGGCCGGGTTGAGCGCCCTGGCGGTGCCGCTGGCCTTGATGTCGACGGCGTGCGCGGGGCCCATGGCCGCTTCGCCGCTGACATGCAGCGCGCCCTTGTTGCTGGCGCGGGCGGCCTTGGCCCAGCCGAGTCCTTTGGCGTCGGCCGCAAAGGTGGTGCGCGGCTGCGCCATGGTGCCGCTGACGACACCGCTGGCGCTTACGCTGCCATACAGGTCGGCGCGCGCCAGCGACAGGTCGCGGCCGTCGACCTGCCACAGCAGCCGTTCGCCCGGCAGGCCGAAGGCGCCGCGGATATCGGCGCTGTTCTTGCCGAGCGCCAGAGTGGCGGCCAGGTTGCTGACGTGCCTGGCGTCGGCGTTGAGCTTGCCCTGGCCCGATAGCGGCTGGTTGAACAGGCGGCTGGGCTGGAGCGCGAAGTCGGCGGCCACCCGCCAGTCCGGCACCAGCGCGCCGCTGGCGTTGATGCCGGCATTGATGTCGGCCACCGGATAATCGCCGAACGAGGCGGGATTGAACTTGCTGGCGCTGGCGTTGAGTCTGAAGGCTTTGTCGCGGTCCAGGCCCAGCATGCCGGTCAGGCGCACGCTGCTGCTGCCGGCGGCGATGCGCGCCTGCTGGATTTCGATCACATTGCTGGCCAGGGTGGCGCGGGCGTCGAGCCGCATGCCCTGGTCGGCCAGCTGCGCTTCCAGCGTTTGCACCTGATGGTCGCTGGCGATGCGGATATCGCCGGCGATGCTGGTGGCTTTCATGGTGCTGTAGAGCTGGCGCAGATCGAGGCGGTCGGTGTGCAGCGCGAAGCTGGCCATGCCGATGCCTTTGGGCGCGCGTTCGACGCCGCCGCTGCCGGTGAACTTGCCGGCCGCGCCGAGGTCGGCCACCACGTCGGAAACGCGCAGCGCATCGAGGTTGCCGTCCAGGCGTCCACGCAGGGAGCGCAGCGGCAGGCGCTGCTTGTCGACCGGACCGAGTTCGCCCTGGTTGGCGATGGCGACCTGGCCGGCGACGGTGCGGTCGGGGCGGATGCTGGCGTCCACGTCGATCGACAGGTCGGCCGAGGGCAGGCCAGGGCTGAAAATGTCCGGGTTGATGTTCTTGCCGTGGATGGACAGCGCCTGCAGCGGGATGGGCGCGAACGGCGATACGGTCAGCCTGGCCTGGCCCGCCGCCTTGCCGGCGCTGGCGTCGGCGGTCAGGATGGTGGTGGCGAGGTCGCCGCCGGCCCGCAGGTTCAGGCGCGCCGGCGGTTTGCCGCCCGCCTGGCTCAAGCTGGCGTTGGCCTTGAGCTTGAACGGTCTGGCGGTCTCGATGCTGCCTGCGGCGCGCGCCAGTCCCCACGGCGTGGCCGCGCTGCCGTCTTCCAGCACCCAGCTGCGCTTGTCGCTGCGCAGCTTGAAGCGTACGTCGGCGATCCCGGTGGCGGCCTTGCTGCCCGGCTGGGTCATGATCAGCCTGGCGATGCGCGCATCGTTAATCGCCAGCGCGAACGGCGGCGCCAGCGAGGCCGGCATCTTGGCCGGTTCGCTTTCCTTGAGCGTGTCCATGCGCAGCTGGGCCACGTGCAGCTGGCTGATCGCGATGCCCTTTGAGAGGTACTGCCAGGGCGACCAGTCGATGTCGATATTGTCGGCCGTGACCAGCTGTTCGGGCGTGCGGTAGACCGCGTGCCCGATGTGCATGGCGCCGTACAGCGAGCCGCTCACGCCGCTCACCACGATCCTGCCGCCGCTGGCCGCGGCGACCTTTTGCACGATGGTCTGCAGGGTGGTTTCGCGGCCCAGGTACCAGTAGGCCGCGCCCAGCATGGCGCCGGTGACGGCCACGCCGATGGCCACGCGTTTGGGCCAGCGGCGCGCTCGCGCCGGCGGGACTGGGGTGTCGTCGGTCGTCATCAGAATGTGAAGCCCAATGAGAAGTGCAGGTGGAAGCGCTTGACCGCCTGGCCGTAGGCGACGTCGACGTTGATCGGGCCGACCGGGCTGCGCCAGCGCGCGCCCACGCCGTAGCCGGATTTGGGTTTCAGTTCGCGGATCGAGTCGGCCGCGTTGCCGGCGTCGTAGAAGAAGGCCACGCCCCAGGGCGGCTTGAACCAGTACTGGTATTCGGCGCTGCCGGTGAGCAGGTAGCGTCCGCCGACGATGGCTTCGCCCTGGCGCACGCCCAACTGCTGGTAGCCGTAGCCGCGCACCGACTGGTCGCCGCCGGCGCGGAACAGGAAGGTGCTCGGCACGCCATCCTTCCGGGCCGAGGCCAGCGCGCCGGCTTCGCCGCGCAGGATCAGGGTGCCTTGCGGTCCCATCGGGCGGTAGTTGACGAAGCGCGTGCTGGCGCGGATGAAGCGCTCGTCGGTCAGGATCGGCAGCAGGGCGCCGCCGATCTGCCAGTTGAGCACATAGCCCTTGGTCGGCTGCAGCAGGTTGTCGAGCGCGCGCTTGGTCACGCTGTAGGTGAGCGGCACGCTCTGGCTGCGCTTGCCGGCCAGCGGCTGGCCGGCCACCGAGCGCTGTTCGCTCAGGTATTCGAGCGACAGGCTGCGTTCCAGGCGCGGGCTGCCCCAGGCGCGCCGCGCGGCGAGGGTGGCCACCGCCAGCGTTTCGCCCTGCACGTCGGTGCGCTCGAAACCGGCGCCGAAGCTGTCGTTGTAGCCCTTCGGGGTGGTCGGGAAGTAGAAGTCGGCGCGCGCGGCCTGGCGCTTCGATTCCATGATGATGTTGCTCTTCAGGCGCAGGCCCCATACGCTCAGGTCATCGTAGCTGACCTGGGTGCGCGCGCCGGTATTGGTCGAGTAACCGACACCGGCCGAGACGTTCTTTTGCTTGTTCTCGGTGACGTGCACCACCACCGGCAGGATCTGCGGATTGGCCGGCGGCGCTTTGGGCCGGGCCGGGCCGGCCTGTTCGATGCTGTCGATCTCCTGGTCGAGCGCGGCGCCCATGTCGGCCGCCACTTCCACGCCGCTGAAGTAGCCGGTGTCCTGCAGGCGCGCCTGGAACGCTTGCAGGGCCGCCTCGCTGTATTCGTCGCCCGGCTTGATGTCGTTGAGGTTGCGGATGATGGTGGGCGAATAGCGCTTCAGGCCTTCGATGCGCAGCTCGCCGAAGCGCGCCTCGGGGCCGCTGTCGAGCACCACGCGCAGCAGGGCGCGGCGCACGTCGGGATCGACCACGGCCTGGTGCTCGGTGATCTGGGCGCGCGGATAGCGGCGCTGCATCACCTGGCGCAGCAGGTTGCGCTTGGACGCTTCCCAGTCGGCCATGCGGAAGCGCCGCCCGACCGGCAGGCCCCAGCGGCTGCGCAGCTCGGCCGCGTCGAACGGGCGGGCGGCCGCATCGAGCGGCTCGAAGCCGGTCAGCACCAGGTCGACATCGCCGACGAGCACCGGCTCGCCGGCATCGACGATGATGCGCGCGACCGGCACCGCGCCGCTGGTGTCCAGGCCGGCGCTGACGCGCGGCGAGTAGTAGCCTTCGGTGGCGATCAAGGTCTTGGCCTGTTCCGGCGCGGCTTTCACGAGGCGCTGCAGCTGTTCCAGGTCCAGGCGCGGATTGCCGCGCCAGCGCATCAGGTCGAGGTTATCTTCCAGCAGCGTGTCGAGCGGGCGCGGGGCGTCGATCCGGACGGTGTAGGTCACGCCCTGGGCCAGCGCGGCGCCGGCGGCCAGCACGGCACACACGCTGATGGCGATCTGTGCCAAAATTCGTGGGCGCCAGGACGCCGTTGCGCGGTGTTCGGAAAACGCGGAAGACATGTCGCTCCAGATGAAAGATGCTGCCGGCATCTTACTCGAACGGCATCAATGATGGCGAACGCTTAACCCTTTTCGATCGACAAGACTATGCAGCAGACAGACAGCGCCCTGGTTCTCTTCAGCGGCGGCCAGGATTCCACCACCTGCCTGGCGTGGGCGCTGCAGCGTTACGCGCGCGTGGAGACGATCGGCTTCGATTACGGCCAGCGCCACGCGGTCGAGCTGGAAGTGCGCCCGGCCGTGCTGGCCGGCCTGCGCGCGCTCGCGCCCGAGTGGGATGCGCGCCTCGGCGAAGACCACCTGGTCGACCTGTCGCTGATCGGCAAAATCTCGGACACGGCGCTGACCAGCAACGTGGCCATCGCCATGCAGGAGAACGGCTTGCCCAACACCTTCGTCCCGGGGCGCAACCTGCTGTTCATGACGGTGGCGGCCACGCTGGCCTACCGGCGCGGGCTCAATGTGCTGGTGGGCGGCATGTGCGAGACCGACTTTTCCGGTTACCCGGATTGCCGTGACGACAGCATGAAAGCGCTGCAGGTGGCGCTCAATCTGGGCATGGCCACGCGCCTGAAGGTGGAAACGCCGCTGATGTGGATCGATAAAATGCAGACCTGGCAGTTGGCCGAGCGGACCGGCGGCGCCGCCCTGGTCGACCTGATCCGGCAAGCCACCCACACCTGCTATCTGGGCGAGCGCGGCGCGCTGCACGACTGGGGCTATGGCTGCGGCAGCTGTCCGGCCTGCGAACTGCGCGCGCGCGGCTACCGGGAATACCGGGCGCAGGCGTAAAAAAAACCGGCATCAGCCGGTTTTTTGTGTGCGCCCGCCAGGGTCGCTAGCGGCGCCGCGCCAGCGCCAGGCCCAGCAGAGCGGCGGCGAACAGGCTTGGCGTCACCGGCTCCGGCACCGGGGCATTCGGGGGGCCGGCCACATCGTCCAGAAGCACCGTCAGGGTCGAGTTGGCGAAATAAAACTCGCCCGGCGCGGTGGTGGTGATCGTGAAGCTCAGCTTGCCGTCGTTTTGCAGGTCGGCCAGGCTGGTCGTGGTCTGGAGGGTGTAGTCGACCGACTTCTGGCCCGAACCGTTGTTGATGTTGCCCGCATTGTAGACATCCGACGTGGGGGCGCCGCCGATGACGATCTGGTAGCTTTCGTTGCCGTTCTGCGGATCGGTCAGCACGATCCGCAGCACGGCCGAGGTGATGGTCTGCAGGGTCTTGTTGTACGAAGCGCTGATGTTGTGCAGGTAGGAGTACGGGGTGCTGGCGGTGACGTGGAAATCGAGCGGGTCGTTGATGTCGATCACCTGAACGACGGTCGCCTGGGTACTGTGCGCGGACACGGAAAGCAGCAGGGCGGCGAGAAGTTTGCTGGAGGTTTTCATCGGGATGGCCGGTTGGTTGTACAGGGTGAGCTTCCATTGGGTCAACCGCAATTGTTGTGCCATGATTAAATCTTCTTATAAATCAATGGCTTGGGCCAGGGCTTCCGGCATGCCGGACGGCGCTGTTAAGCATCCCGACGCTGTGAGATTTCGGCAAGATGGTTTGTCAAGGTGGATTTCGTCGTCAGGTGTGGGTAAATTGCACTAGAGCAAGAAAAGCCTTTGTGAGAAGATCGTGGTATCCGCCCCGCCGGGGCATTACACGATCCCGCCGCACCATGCGCCTCGCCCTGCTGACCGATTTGCACGCCAACCGCGAGGCCCTGTCGGCCTGTCTGGCGCACGCCGCCCGGCAGGGCGCCGACCAGTACGCCTTCACCGGCGATTTCGTGGGCTACGGGGCCGATCCCGCCTGGGTGGTCGATACTGTCATGGAGCACGTGGCGCGCGGCGCCATCGCGGTGCAGGGCAACCACGATTATTCCGTCGTTACGCCGGCACCTTCCGACCGGCCGGCGGCGCCAATGCATGCCGAGGCGCGCGAAGTGATCGAGTGGACCCGCAGCCAGCTCGCGCCGGCGCATCTGGCGTTCCTGGCCGGGCTGCCGCTGACCCGGGAACTGGACCATATGCTGTTCGTGCACGCCAGCGCGCATGAACCGGCCAGGTGGGAGTACGTCAAGGGACTGGAGCAGGCCGAGCGCAGCTTGCGCGCGACCGCCAGCCGCATGGTGTTTTCCGGGCACGTGCATGCGCCGGCGCTGTACCGGCGCGCCGACGATGGCCGCATGGGCGCGCATACGCCGGCCGAGGCGCCCGTGCCGATCCGGCCGCAGCACCAGTACCTGGTCATTCCGGGCGCGGTGGGGCAGCCGCGCGATGGCAACAGCGCCGCCTGTTACGCGCTGTACGACGACCATACCCGTCTGCTGAACTATTTCCGGGTGCCGTACGACCACGGCGCCGCGGCGCGCCGGGTGATCGCTTCCGGTTTGCCGATCGTATTGGCCATGCGTCTGGTCGAGGGGATTTAATTCTAACAATCGGCGCGCAGCAAGCGGCCGTGGCCGAGGTGGGCCGATCAGGCGCTGTACCGCGCCAAGTCGGGCGGGCGCAACCGCGTGTGCAGCGCGCCCGCGCTGCGCACTTAGAGGCTGTTTCAACATGGGCGGGGCTAGGCGCAGCGACGAAGACAGTGCGCTTGCACGGCAAGGAGCTGCAACAACGCCCTGCCCATTTTGAAACAGCCTCCTAGGCGGACAGGGACGCCTCCCGCCTGCGCGAGCGCCCGACCAGCAGCCAGACGATGCCCAGCGGGATCAGCACCGGCAGCAGCAGCGGCGCCAGCGACAGCAGCACCAGGGCGGCCGCCACGCACAGCACGCAGACCACGGCCACGCCGACTCCGGCAAAGATCAGCGTCAGCAGCGCCGCCACCAACAGCATCACGGCGCCGGCGATGACGATGCCGCTGCCGGCGGCCAGGGCGCCGATGAAGGCGCCGAACGGCCCGCCCAGGTCGGCGCCGTCGAAGACGATGTGGGCACCGGTGCCGTGCGCCAGCGCGCCGGCGACCGACATGGCGGCAAGGATCAACAGCGCGGACAGGGCGACTTTTTTCATGGCGGGGCCTCGTATGGAGTTGGTATGGAGCCACTGTAGCGCCGCCTGGGCGCGCCGGCGCGCCCGCTGCGACGAACGGCAGCGGCGGTGTGTCCAGTGGCGCCACGCGGCGACAAGCGGGACGGCGCCAACCTTGAAAAAATGCATTGCCTGCCTATACTGAATGCCTGTCTTACCAGGAGGAGAAACATGCTCGATACACGTCAGAGCGCGCGGGACGGGATCCGCGCGGAGCGCACCGGCGGGCCCGACAATGGGCCGTCGGCACCGCCCACGATTCCACCAATTATCATTAATCCGTTTAGTTACCAGACGCCGGCGCCGGCCATCGATCCGCGCGTGCCGCCCGATTCGCCGCCGCTGATACCGCCCGGGCGCAGCGAAATTCGCCTGGTGCGCCGCGCCTGAATCCGGGCGCGCGCGCCGGTTTTGGTCTATCATGCAGGCCCCGGCCGCACGGCCGCCGACCTGAAGATATCCGCACCATGACCGATGACGCCACCGAGATTGAACCCGCCGATGAGGCCCTGATCCAGGAACCCCGCGTGTGGCAGGGCAATGGCTGGACCGCCCGCGTGATCAAGAACGAGGACGACGAGGGCTGGGCGGTGGCGATGATCAAGGATGGCGAACCGGAACCGGCCCTGGTGGGGCCGTGGACGATGGGCCGCGACAAGAAAAATCCCAAGCCGCTCGATACGGCCGCCTTCCATACGCTGGTGAAAACCGCTTCCGAAGTGATCCGCCGCCACGAACAGCAGCGCCATGCGATGTTGCACAAGAGTACGGTGGTGACGACGGGACAGGGCGAACTGAAAATCACGCTCGATATCGTGCCCGACGACGACCATCCGTATGCCTTGCTGACTGCCATCGATGAGATGGGCGAGCGCATCGCCCAGGTGCGGGTGGCGGCCAGCTACAAGCTGACCCCGGGCGGCGCCGCCGAGTGGGCCGAGGGCGGCTTTCGCGCCCCGCGCTTCGAGGGCTGAAGCACCGCCTCAGTTGTCGACGGGCGGGTAGCGCTTCTGGCAGCGCTCGCAGAAAAAGCTGCGCCGGTTGGTGCGCCCCAGATGCGCCTTTTTGAAGGGAATCTGGCAGCGCGGACAGATGCGCCTGGTGTGCGCCAGCCAGTGCTGCCTGAGCACGTATTGTTTCTTCCACTCCAAAAACTCGAAACTGTAGACGCGCGCCTGTTCGACCAGGGCGCGCAGTTTGGGCGCCGGCAGGGCGCCGATCGTGGAGAGCGGATGCAGGCGGATGCGGAACAGCACTTCGTTTTTGATGATGTTGCCGACGCCGGAAAAAATACCTTGGTCGAGCAGGGCGTCGCAGGCCAGCAGCTCGGGCCGGGCGCGTAATTTCTTGCGCGCCCGGGCCGCGTCCCAGCTGGGCGACATGACGTCGGCGCTCCAGTCGTAGACCTGGTCGAGCGCGCCCTCGACCGGCTTGATCGAGCACCCGTAGAAATTGAGTTCGCCGCCGCCGGCAAAGCCCAGCGATAGCCGGGGCGCGCGCTCCTTGCGCTCATTGATGCGGTAACTGCCGAACAGCATGAAGTGGATGCGCAGCGCCATGCCCGGCAATTCGATCAGGAAGTGCTTGCCCCAGGTGCGCAGCGATACGATGGGCTGGCCCGCCAGCCGGGTGACGTCCAGGGTGCGCGTGTTGCCCTCGGCGCGGACGATGGTCTGGCCGACGAAGCGGGCGCTCTCTTCGCGCAAAATGACGAGTGATGGACCTTCCGGCACGGCATGCCTCCTTTGCCCTGATTGTGGCGGGGAAGGCTGCATTGCTGTGTTCGCGGACTAACATTTCGATACAAACTGACGCAGATGCGTGACATCCCGACGCCGGCTTGGGCGTATATTGGTCGATGCATGCTGCACCGATTGCGCACGAAAGGACATGATCATGCTGAGCAAATTTTCCTGCGGGACGGCGGCCGGGCTGCTGTTCCTGGCAACCAACCTGGCCTCGGCGGCCGCCACGGTCACCTTTGTCGAACCCGAGCATTTCGCCGATGTGCCGTTTCCCCAGGTCGAACGCGAGCGCGTGCTGACGGAACTGCGCCAGCACATCGAGAAACTGGCGGCGCGCCTGCCGGCCGGCCAGAACCTGACGGTGGAGGTGCTCGACCTGGATATGGCGGGCGTGCTCAAGCCGAGCTCGCACCGGCCCGATCTGCGCGTCCTCACGGGCGGCGCCGACTGGCCGCAGATGCATCTGCGCTACCGCCTCGAACAGGACGGCAAGGTGATCCAGTCTGGCGACGAGCGCTTGTCGGACATGAATTACCTAAATCATTTGAACCGCTACAGCAACAACACCAGCTTGCGCTACGAGAAACAGATGCTGGATAACTGGTTTCGGAACAAGATCAAGGTGGGCTGAAGCGGTCGCCCGCGCGCATGCGGGGGACGACACGATCAGTCGACGCGGTTGACGCGGGGGAACAGTACGCGGAATTCCTCCGGCATGGGCATCACTTGGCTGGTCTGATAGTTGAAGAACACGAAGCCGTACTTGGCCACCGCCACCAGTTTTTTGTCGCGCGGGCGGGTCACGCGGAAGATGATGTCGCCGCCGTACTTATTGAAATCCATGACGCCCACTTCGAACAGCAATTGATCGTGGGCGTGGGCTTCCGCGCGGTAGGTGGTCGCCAGGTCGGTGACGATGATGCCGATCCGGTCGCCCCCGGTTTCCTTGACCCCGTATTCGTACAGGAAGCGGGCGCGCGCCTCGGAAATCATGGAGATCATCGAGTCGTTGCCCAGGTGATTGGCGCCGTTGATGTCGGTGACGCGCACTGTCATTGGGGTGGAATAGTAAAACTGGTCTTCGGGAAAATCCAGGTGCAGACGTGCCATGTCGGGCCTCGGAAGAACGCAATCCTTCTATTCTAGCTGCCTTAGAGGCTGTTTCAAAATAGGCAGGGCGTCGTTGCAGTTCCTTGCCATGCAGGCGCACTGTCTGCGTCGCTGCGCCTGGCCCTGCCCATTGTGAAACAGCCGCTTAACCGGTCGGCGTGGCGCTGCTGCCGATGCGGTAAATCTTGCCGCTCGCCGCGATGAGGTAGAGCTCGCCGTCGCTGTCGCGTCCGAACGAAACCACCCCGCCCACCTTGGCCACCGGCCAGCTGAAGGTGCTGATGCTGCCGTCGGCCGCGCGGACGAGCGACTTGAGGTAGCCGCCGCAATAGTCGGAGTAGAAGTAATGCCCCGCCAGCGCCGGCATGGCGCTGCCGCGGTAGATGTCGCCGCCGGTGATCGAGCAGCCATTGCTGCCGCTATGGTCGTACTGGTGCGCGGGCAGGATCAGCCCGGTGGTGGCGCAGGTGGTGGCGTTGAAGCAGGTCCCCCCTTCCATGATGTTCCAGCCGTAGTTGAGTCCGCCTAGCCCGGCCCCGTTGATATTGATTTCTTCGCGCGCTTCCTGGCCCACGTCGGCGATGTAGAGCAGGTCGGCGTCGAAGCTGTAGCGCCATGGATTGCGCAGGCCGAGCGCCCAGATTTCGGCGCGCTTGCCGCTTTGGCCGGCGAAGGGATTGGTGGGCGGGATGCGGTAGGGCGTGGCGAGGCTGGCGTCGGCCACGTCCAGGCGCAGCAGTTTGCCCAGCAGGGAGGCGGGATTCTGGCTGTTGTTGCGCGGATCGCCGGCGCCGCCGCCGTCGCCCGTGCCCAGGTAGAGAAAACCGTCCGGGCCGAACACCAGCAGGCCGCCGTAGTGGTTGGTGAAATCGGGGTGGGCAATGCTGATGATGGGCACAGCCGAGCCGGGATCGGCCGCGTCGGCCGTGGCCCCCGCGCTGAAGCGTTCCACCACGATGCGGTTGGCCAGATCGGTGTAGGCGACGTAGAAGTAACCGTTGCTGGCGAAGCCGGGGTCGAAGGCCATCGATAGCAGCCCGCCTTCGCCCGTCATGGCCACGCGCGCGCTGATGTCGAGGAAGGCCGGTACGCGCAGCGCGCCGTTTTGCAGAATGTGGATGCGTCCGCCCCGTTCGACGATGAAGCTGCGCGCGTCCCCGGGCGGAGCGGTGAGAAAGACCGCGTCCGGCACGCTGGCCACTTCGGTCAGCGCCAGGTACTGGACTGCGGGCGGCGACGGCGTGACGGGCGGCGGAAACGTGGTGCCGGGATTGCCGCCCCCGCCGCCACAGGCGGCCAGCCACGCCAGCGCAACAGCGCCGAGCAGGGAACGCGCGTGAGCAATCAGCATGCCAGCCTCTTAGTGCGTCATACCAGTGCGGCCAGTATCGCCCGGTTCGGGGCTCGGTGCCGCACGATTTAGCGGTCCGGCGTCGGTGCGCAGCAGTGCTTCGAACTCATGGTCCGGCATGGCCATGCCGAACAGATAGCCCTGGCCATAATCGCAGCCGGCCTGGCGCAGCATGGCGTATTGCTGCTCGGTCTCCACACCCTCGGCCACCACTTTCAGGCCCAGCTTGTGGGCCATGACGATGATGGCCTCGCACAGGGCCAGGTTGGCGGCATCGTGTTCGATGTTGTAGACGAAGGACTGGTCGATCTTGAGATAGTCCAGGTTGAATTTGCGCAGGTAGGACAGGGACGAATAGCCGGTGCCGAAATCGTCCAGCGCGATCGGCATGCCGGCCTGATGAAACGCCAGCAATTGCTTGACCACGGCCGGGTTGGACGCCAGCAGCAAGCCTTCGGTGATTTCCAGCCCGATCGGCGCCGGGACCGGAGAGGCCGGGACCAGCTCATGGTCGTTCAGCCAGCTGCGGCAACTGTCGCCGTTGGCCTGGTAAAACTGCGCGGGCGAGATGTTGACGTTGATGGTCAAGCCTTCGTTGAGCGGGCGCCAGCGCCGCGCCGCCGTCAGGGCGGTGCGAAACACCCAGTTGCCGATGCTGCCGATCAGGCCGTTATGTTCGGCGATGGGGATGAATTCCACCGGGCTGACGATGCCGCGCTCCGGGTGATTCCAGCGCAACAGTGCCTCGGCCTTGTGCACATGGCGGTCGAGCATGTCGACGATGGGCTGGTAGTACACGAATAATTGCTGGTCGGCCAGCGCGCGGCGCAGGTCGTTGCTTAGCGCCATGCGCGCCTGGGCCGCTTCCTGCATGCTGCGGGTGAAATAGGAAATGCGGTTGCGGCCCTGGTCCTTGGACTGGTACATGGCCTGGTCGGCGTTGCGCAGCAGCTCGCTGGCGCTGTGGGCGTCGCGCGGGTAGATGGTGATGCCGATGCTGGCCGAAATATAGGCCAGCTCGCCGCCCAGGCTGAACGGCTGCGACAGGTCGTTGCGGATCTTGTTGGCCACGTCCGTCACGGTGTCCACGTCGTGCAGGTCGGACAGGGTGACGATGAATTCGTCGCCGCCCAGGCGCGCCACGGTGTCGCTGTCGCGCACGTAGCCGAGCAGGCGCTGGCCGACCTGCTTGAGCAGCACGTCGCCCACTTCGTGCCCCATGGTGTCGTTGATTTCCTTGAAGTGGTCCAGGTCGATGAACAGCAGCGCCAGCGGCAGGCCGCTGCGGTGCGACTGGCGCACCGCGTGTTCGAGGCGGTCCTGGAACACATTGCGGTTGGGCAGGCCGGTGAGGCGGTCGAAATTGACTTCGTGCAGCGCCTGCTCCACCGCCTGGCGGTCGCGCATTTCGCTCGAGAGCGAATAGGCTTGCTGCTGCAGCCCGGCGATGCTGCGCTGCAGGCTGTGCACATTGGCGTCGGGATCGTAGCTTTCCGCCGGGCGCACCTCGCCATGCAAGGCGCAGATTTCGGAAAACATGGGCGCGTCGGCCGCGTTGGGAAAGGCGTCGAGCGGATAGGCGCACATCAGCGAGAACGAGAAATGGCGCTGCAGATTGTTGAAAAAGCGTTCGACGTGGATGGCCGCGTCGTGCTTGTTCACGCTGTTGAGCGAGCGGTGCGCGCCGGCGCACAGGATGGCGACCATTTCGCCGAACACATATAGTTGGCGTCCCTGGCGCGAATTGTCCCGGACCAGGTTACCGATGGCGTCGCGAAAGCGGGTTTCGTCAGGCAGGCCGCTGGCCTCGTCCATGAATTGAGGCAGCATGTGGTCGGCCACGACCGGCACGTAGAGCGCGTCGCCGTGCAGCAGGCCGCGTTCGCCCAGGGTTTTTTCCAGCGCCGCCAGGTGGGCTTCGGTGGCGATGGCAATGGCGGTGTTGCCCGCTTCGAGGGCGCCGCCGATATACCCGACCAAGCCTTCGACGAGAAACACGTCGTCCTCGTAAAACTGCACCATATGCTGGTTCATGCGCGACCAATCCAATTGGCTACCAAGCAAATTAGATGGGCGCCGGATGACTTAGTTCAGTTTTTCGTCGAAAGGATCGGGCTCGCGCACGCGCACCTTGCGCACGATGCCGGCGCGGTCGAACAGGATCACGGTTTCGCTGAAGCGGCCCGATCCGGCGGGGCTGAGGTAGCGCCACACTTCGGCGCCGCTGTCGAAGCGCACCGCGGTGGCCGGCCCGAAGGCGGCGCGCAGGCTGGCGCGGGTGGCGCCCGGCACGGCCAGCGCCTGCAGGCGCGCGCGTTCGGCCAGCGGCCCGGGCGGGGTCTGGCTGGCGCAGCCGGCCAGCGCCAGCGCCAGGATGGCGCAGGCGCGCTTCATGGCGCGGCCTCGTCCATGTACTCGAAGGCGACGATGGTGTCGTCGGGCCAGCGGCGGTCCCAGATGGGCGCGTAGTAGCTGCGATCGAGCAGCAGCTGGCAATCGCACCAGGGCAGGGTGTCGGCGGTCTGGTTGGCGCCGGCGTACAGCATGGTGAACGGCAGCACCATGCTGCGCTGGCCGGCGCGCAGCGTGACGCTGAAGATCGGGCGCTCGGCAAAGAACAGGTAGTTGCCATCGGGGCTGTTGCAGACATGGTCGGTGTCGGTCAGCAGCCTGGACAGCCAGCCGAACAGCGGCGCGCTATTCGAAATGAGGCCGGCGTCCATGCCGACCCGGCATTCCAGGCGCAGGTCGCCCAGGCGGCGCGTGCCCGGCGCCAGGCCGGGCGTTTCGATGGAGGCGCGCCAGGTCATGCTGTCGGTCTTGCGGTTGGCGACCACGGCGGCATCCTGCTGCCAGGCTTGTTGGTCGCGCGGCAGCACGAAACTGTTGTCCGGCGCCAGCGCAAGCGGCAGGCTGACGCTGTCGCCCGCCACCCGCAGACGAATGCCGTCCATGGCCACGCCCGGGCGGCGCGGCAGCAGGCGAAAGCGCAGCTGGGCTGCGGGCGCCAGGGCATGCTCGCGTTCGAAGCGGTCCATGCCTTTGATCATCTTGCGATAGCTCTTGTCGACCGGATCGCGCACGTAAGGAACCACCACGGTCGGGATGGGTGTGGCGGCGCGCGGGCCGGGCGACCCGCAGGCGAGGGTAAGCAGCAGGAGCGGAAGGGCAAGGCGGCGCAAGGATGATGTGGGCCACATCGTCGGCGCCGCCCGTGTTACCAGTGGCGCAGGCGACCGGTGTCCATGTGCACGAACTGCGAGTCGGGGTAGTAGCCGACGCCGCCGCCCTTGGCGCCCAGCGCGGCCTTGTGCAAGGTGGCCAGATCGAGCCCGGGCATGCGCACGTCGATGGCCTTGCCCTCCATGTGCATGCTGTGCCTGGCCACGCCATTGCTGCGCTCGGCCAGCAGCCGGTTGGACTCGGGCGAGCGGTAGCCGGATATGACGTGCAGCACCTTGTTGCTGCCGAATTGGGCGCTGACCTTGTCGAGCAGCACCAACAGCTGCGGGTCCATGGTCGAGATGCTGTTGTTGCGGTGGTCGCGCAGCAGCTTGTTGATGTCGGCCAGCGCATCGGGCAGGAACTGGCCCTCGGCCCAGAATACGCTGCGCAAGCTTTCACCGGTATGGGTGTTGTACAGGCGCAAAGTGCGCTCGCCCGGAGCGGCACTGGCGGTGCCGGCCGCGCGCGCCAGGGCGGGCGCGCCTAGTGCGGATGCCAGTACGACCGAGCTTTTCAGAAAGGAGCGTCGCTGATTCATGGTGGATCCTCCGCGCAGACAGAACTCCCATCATACCCCTGCTTGCCGGTCGCTGCCGACAATAGCGTGCGGCAATTTTCTTGGCGGTAGGCCATGTTTGGAATCAAATTTCTTGCAAGTTTTTGCGCAATTTGCCACATGCCGTTTCAGTGGAACTCTCATAGAGAACGCGGAATATTGTTCAGTTCGTCACCCGAAAATACGAAGAAGTGGGGCTAATTTTTTGTTACAAAAATTGCTCATTTTGCTATAGTTCTCGACACTTTTATCAAAAAGTCATCGTGCATCCGGCCGGTTTCGCCTCATCCGACAACCGGTTTTGCCACTTCGCTTCCATCGTTCATCAACGGGGTTTACATAATGAATCAGAGACCACATTTGGCTCGTCCTTCCTGGGCCGCCCGCCTGTCTTGCGGCGCCGCGCTGTTATGCGCCGTGCCCGCCATGGCCGCCACGATCACGTTTTCGTCGCTGGCGCCCAGCGCTTACGAGAGCGGCACAACCTTGACCGAGGCCGGTTACGACATGCTGCTGGGGGCCGGCCCGGTGGCGGCCTTCTTTGGCTATGCCGACAATACCGGGACGATCGCCGATGCGGACAATTCCTTGAACTGCTCTGTGACCACCTGCCCGGGCGGTGCTGAGGGGCAATATTTGATGGTCTTGAACGACGGCGCGCTGCGCCTGTCGCGCAGCGATCTGAGCGGCGGCTTCCTGCTGGGCGGGCTCGACCTGGCCTTCGTCACGCCGGCCCCGGTGGAGCCGGGCGACTACGGCATGCTGCGCCTGACCGGCACCCTGCGCGATGGCGGCGTTGCCTCGACCCTGGTGAGCTTTCCGGGCCAGGACGTCAGCGGTATTTTCCCCTTCGGCAATGCCATCATCGACCCGATCTTCCGCCAGTACGCCTTTTCCAGCCTGACCATCGATGCTTGCCTGTTCGACGCGGACATGCATTGCGTCAACGACCTCGATCGCCCGGCCTTTAACCAGGCCCAGTTCGCTCTCGACAATCTGATGCTGACCGAGGTGCCGGAGCCGGGCTCGATGCTGCTGGCCGGCCTCGGCCTGGGCGCGCTGGCGCTGCAGCGCCGCCGTGCGTGCGGCGCCACCGTGAAGGGAGCCTGATCATGATCCTGCGTCCTGTTTCCTTTGCCGTCCTGATGCTGCTGTCCGGCCTGGCAAGTGCCGACGAGCCGCGCCGTTCCTATATCGTGCAGCTGGTCGACAAGCCGGCCGCCACTTACGGCGGCCAGATCGAGGGCCTGGCGGCCACCAGGCCGGCCGAAGGCTTGCGCCTGAACGTCGACGCCACCGCCGTGCAGAACTATATCCAGTATCTGGAAGGCCGCCAGAGCGAGGTCATCGGCGCGGTCGCCGCTGCCCCCGTCACGCACCGCTACAAGGTGGTGTTCAACGGCTTTGCCGCGCTGCTGACCGATGCCGAAGTGCGCGCGCTCAAGAAGCACAGCGGCGTGGCCAGCGTCAGCGCCGATTCGCTGTTGCAACTGCATACCAGCTATACCCCGCATTTCCTCGGACTGGACCGGCCGGGCGGGCTGTGGCAGCAGGTCGGCGGCCAGGGCGCGGCCGGCGAAAACATCGTGGTCGGCATCGTCGACAGCGGCATCTGGCCGGAAAACCCCAGCTTCGCCGACCGGGTCGACGCCAGCGGCGCGCCCAGCCACAGCGGCGCCACCGTGGTCTATGGCGCCCCTCCGGCCAGCTGGAAAGGCATCTGCCAGACCGGTGAAGGCTTTTCTGCCAGCAATTGCAACAATAAGCTGATCGGCGCGCGCTATTACAAGCAGCCCGAGCAGAATCTGCACTGGACCGAATTTGCGTCGGCGCGCGATTCGGTCGGCGGACCCGAAGGCGAGGGCGGCCATGGGTCGCACACGGCCAGCACGGCGGCGGGCAATGCCAACGTCAAGGTCGATATCAATGGCGTTCCGCTGGCGGTGGTGTCGGGCATCGCCCCGCGCGCGCGCATCGCCGTCTATAAGGTGTGCTGGACCGACGCCGACAGCGCCCGCAACGGCTGCGCCACCTCGAACAGCGTGGCGGCGATCGAACAGGCGGTGAGCGATGGCGTGAACGTCATCAATTTTTCCATCGGCCCGGGTAGCGGCGGCGGCAGCTTCAGCGAGCCCACCGAAGTGGCCTTCCTGGGCGCGGCCAGCGCGGGCGTGTTTGTGGCGACCTCGGCAGGCAATTCCGGTCCGACCTCGACCGCTCCGGCCCCGGCTGCGCACCTCAGTCCATGGGTGGCCACGGTCGGCAATTCGACCCACGACCGCCTGTTCGTGGCCGATGCCAGCCTGGGCAACGGGGTCAAGCTGACCGGCGCCTCGGGCAATGCCAACACGCCCGTCAGTCTCTTGATCCGCGCGCGCGATGCCGGCTTGCCCGGGGTCGATCCGGCCGATGCCAACCTGCTGCTGTGCTTCGGCGGCGCCGACGCAGTGGCGCCGCTGCTCGATCCGGCCAAAGTCACCGGCAAGATCCTGGTGTGCGACCGCGGTGCCAACGTCCTGGTCAACAAGAGCGCCAACGGCAAGACGGCCGGCGCCGTCGGCGTCATCATCGCCAACACGCCCACCTCGGCCAACACCATCCTCAACCAGGCGCATGCGGTGTCGACCGTGCACCTGAACGCGGCCGACGGCGCCGTGCTCAAGAGCTACATCGACAGCAGCCCGGCCAGCGCCAGTGCGTCGCTGGGCAATCTGCACGCGATCGCCGACACCAGCGTGGCCGCGCCGATGATGAACGGCAGCTCGTCGCGCGGACCGAGCGTGGCCAATGCCAACATCATGAAGCCCGACCTGGCCGCCCCCGGCACCGATGTGCTGGCGGCCGTCACGGCCGACCTCAGCCACGCCCAGCGTGACGCGGTGGCGTCCGGCGCCGCCGCGCCAGTCACCGACTTCGCCTTCTACACCGGCACCTCGATGGCCAGCCCGCACGTGGCCGGTACCGCCGCGCTGCTCAAGCAGCTGCACCCGAGCTGGACGCCGGCGGCCATCAAGTCGGCCATGATGACCTCGGCCACGCCGACCAAGCCGGACGGGCGCAACGACCCCCTGGCGTGGGACAGCAGCGCCCGCACCACCGGCACCTTGCCGTGGGCCCAGGGCGCCGGGCAGCTGACGCCGTCTGGCGCCGCCAACCCGGGCCTGGTGTATGACGCCACCGAAATCGACTATGCGCGCTTCTTGTGCGGCATGAATGCCGGCGTGTATTCGCCGGCCACCTGCGCGGCGATCGGTAACGTGGCGGCCTATAACCTGAACCTGCCGTCGCTGACCGCCGCCAATGTGCTGGGCACCTTGAACATGACGCGCACGGTGACCAATGTGGGCGCCACGGCCGCGACCTACACGGCCAGCGCCAGCCTGCCCGGCTACTCGGTCAGCGTGCAGCCGGCGACGCTGACCTTGGCGCCCGGCGCCAGGGCCAGCTTCCGGGTCAGCCTGGCGCGCACCACGGCGGCGCTGGACACCTGGGCCTACGGCAGCCTGGTCTGGACCGACGGCAGCACCAAAGTGACCAGCCCGCTGACCGCGCGCGGCTCGGCATTGGCGGTGCCGTCCAGCGTGCGCAGCGAAGCGGCCACCGGCAGCAAGGTGTTTACCATCGGTACCGGCTTTACCGGCCCGATCGGCAGCATCAAGTCCGGCTTGCAGGCGGCCGCGCGCGATGCGCGCGTGGTGGGCCAGTCGAGCACCGATTCCGGGGTCTATGTGGCGGCGTGCCGCGACGGCGGCGGCAATGGCGTCAATGTGCACAATGTCACGGTGGCGTCCGGCACCATGGCGGCCCGTTTCGCCCTGTACGACGAGGACACGGCCGGGGCCGGCGATTCCGATCTCGACCTGCTGGTCATGGACAGCGCCGGCAATCTGGTCGGCAGCAGCGGCAACGGCGGTTCCAACGAGCTGGTACAGCTGAATAATCCGGCCGGCGACATCTACAAGGTGTGCGTAATCGGTTATGCGCCCAAGGGCGGGGCGGCCGCGTACACCCTGTCGTCGTGGGTGCTGGCGCCGAATGCCGTCAGCGGCGGCTTCAAGGCGCTGCTGCCGGGCTTTGCGTATGTCGGCGGCACCGGCACGGTGAGCATGAGCTGGGCCGATCTGGCGCCGGGGCAGCGCTACCTCGGCATCCTGCGTTATCTGGTCAGCGGCGTGGCGCAGGGCAATACCATGGTCGAGGTGAACACCAACGATCCGTTGCCGGCCTTCGATACGGCGCGTGCCGCGCCGGCGCCGGCGCAGTAAGGCGGGCCGTAGTGGTTGAAAAGCGCCGGCCAATGCCGGCGTTCCTTCTTTTCGTTGCAATAAAGCATCAGTGCCTTTTAGCCGCGCTTCCCTCTGCACCGGCACGGCTTGCACCAAAGTGGCGCGGGTGTACGTAAGAACATTATTTATTCCACTTTCCGTAAATAAAAAAACATGCTTTACTGCAAGTTCACGAAAAGCTGTCGCGGCGTCGACGGCGTTCGATCATGATTTGCTGGTGGAGCAATAATTAGTGGACATTCATCGCCTCAAGCTGAAGCACCGTTTTTTGATTCTGCTGTCGACCTTTTTCGTCGGCTTTGCCGTGTACGGCGCAGTATCGTTTTATACCCTCAACGCGCTTAAGGTCAACGGGCCGCTGTATCAGGACATCGTGCAGAACAAGGACCTGGTGGCCGACGTGCTGCCGCCCCCCGAATACATCATCGAATCCTACCTGGTGACCCTGCAGATGATGGCCGCCGACGGCGCCGCGCAGACGCGCCTGGTGGAGCGCCTCAAGACGCTCAAGGGCGAGTACGACACGCGCCATGAGGTGTGGGTCAAGGCGCGCCTGGATGCGCAGCTCGGTCCGCTTCTGCTCAAGTCGGCGCACACGCCGGCGATCGCGTTTTACGATGCCGCTTTCACCAAGCTGGTGCCGGCGCTCAATGCGGGCGACCATGCCGCCGCCACCGCCATCATGCAGAGCATGGCAACCCTGTACGAGGAACACCGCAGGGCGATCGACGAGGTGGTGAAGCTGGCCGTCGCCGGCAGCGAACGGGGCGAAAGCAAAGGCGCGCAGCAGATCGAGACGGCGCGCCTGGTCATGCTGGCCGTGCTGCTCGGTTCGCTGGCCGCCGGCCTGGCCGTGGCGTGGTATATCCTGCGCGGCCTGCTGCATCGCCTGGGCGGCGAACCGGCCTACGCCGCCGATATTTGCCGCCAGGTCGCCGCCGGCCGGCTCGACCTTGCCGTGGAAGTGCGCGGCGACCAGCAGGGCAGCCTGCTGGCCTCGATCCGCGCCATGCAGCAAACCCTGGCCGGCACGGTGTCGGGGATCCAGAGCGCGGCCGATACGCTGGCGCTGGGCACGAACGAAATTTCGGCCGGCAACCAGGACCTGGCCTCGCGCACCGAGCAGCAGAGCGCGTCGCTGGAGGAAGCCACGCGCGCGGTGCAGGCGCTGACCGACAATGTGCATAACAACGCGCGCGACGCCGAACAGGCCAGCGCGCTGGCGCGCACCGCGTCGTCGATCGCCGAGAACGGCGGAGTGGTGGTGGGCGATGTGGTGCGCACCATGGAGCTCATCAGCGCTTCGTCGGCCAAGATCGTGGACATCATCGGGGTGATCGACGGGATCGCTTTCCAGACCAATATTTTGGCGCTCAACGCCGCCGTGGAAGCGGCCCGCGCGGGCGAGCAAGGCCGCGGCTTTGCCGTCGTGGCCGGCGAAGTACGCAGCCTGGCGCAGCGCAGTGCCACGGCCGCCAAGGAAATCAAGGTACTGATCGACGCCTCGGTACAGCAGATGCAGGCAGGCAGCAACATGGTGGGGCAGGCCGGCAGCACCATGGTCGAGGTGGTGGGCAGCGTCAGGCAGGTCAGCGACATCATCGGCCGCATCAGCGCGGCCAGCCAGGAACAAAGCGAGGGCATCGAGCGGGTGCACCAGAGCGTCAACCAGATGGAAACCGTAGCGGTGCAAAACGCCGCCCTGGTCGAGGAAGCGGCAGCGGCAGCGGCCTCGCTGCGTGAGCAGGCTGAAGCGCTCAAGGGCACGGTCGGCAATTTCAGCATTGGCGCCGAGTGGCTGACTGCGGCGCCTGCGCCCACCGGCAGCGCCCGCAAGCCGATGCTGCGCATTCCGGTGGTATAGCGAAGTCGTCGCGCCCCGGATTCAATCGTGCGCGCCTTGCCAAGGCCGCGCGCGTCGGTGATGATCTGACAATGAAACGATCACGCCTTTACTCGGCAGCACCATTGTGCTGCGCACTCCTGCTTGCCATCACCGGTGCTGCCTGCAGCGCTCCAGAACCCGCTTCATCCACTCCCGTTGCCAGTGCCGTGACGCGGGCGCCGGCAGCTGGCGCCGCGCAGGCAGACAGAATCCGTGCTGAAATTGGCGATGCCGCCTGCGACAGTGCCGAGCAGTGCCGCACGCTTGCCTACGGCCACAAAGCCTGCGGCGGGCCGGAACGTTACCTTGCTTATTCGACCAAGCGCAGCGACAGTGGGCGCCTGGCCGAGCTGGCCGCAAGCTATGCGAACGAGCGCCGCGCCCAGGATGCACGCGAAGGCTTGATGTCGACCTGTTCGCTCGTTACCGATCCGGGCGCTACCTGCAGTGCTGGACGTTGTACCTTGCAGCAGCAGGGGCCGGGTGGGGCAGTGGCCCGCTGAAGTCGTCGACCGGCTTTACACCGCAACCTTACACTGCAACCTTACATTGCAACTCAGGACACCAGGGCTGCAGCACCGGCAGGGCCGCCAGCCGTTGGGCCAGAAAATCCACGCAGGCGCGCAGGCGCGCGGGCAGGTAGCGCCCGCTCTGCATCACCAGCTGCACCGGCGCCGCGGGCGCTTCGAAGTGGTCCAGCAGCCGCACCAGGGAGCCGTCGGCCAGCTGGTCGGCAACCTGGTACGACAGCGCCCTGCCAATGCCGCGCCCGGCAAGCACCGCCATGAGCACCGCATCGATCTCGTTGACCGTCAGGCGCGGATCGAGCTTGACGGCCAGATCGCGGCCCTCGTGCCGGAAGCGCCATTCCGCCACGTTGCTGGAGGCGCTGGAAAAAATCACTTCATGTCCGCTCAGCTCGTGCGGCGTGCGTGGCGTGCCGGCCCGCGCCAGATAGGCAGGGCTGGCCACCACGACGCGTCCTACCGCGCCGACCTGGCGCGCCACCATGGTCGTGTCGGGCAGGGCGCCGATGCGTAGCGCCAGGTCGACGCCGTGCTCGATCAGGTCGATGTTGCGGTCGTTGAACAACATCTCGATCTGCAGGGCCGGATGCAGGTCGAGAAAGGCGAGCACCGCCGGTGTCAGGTGGCGCCGTCCGAACACATGCGGTGCCGTGATCCGCAACCTGCCGCGCAAGGGCCCCTGTTCTTCTTCGCCGACGGCACTGTCGTAATCGGCCAGCACGCGGCGCGCCATCTCGCCCAGACGCACCCCGGCCTCGGTCGGCGCCAGCCTGCGTGTGGTGCGTTCGATCAGGCGCACCCCCACACGCGCTTCCAGCGCCGCCAGCGCGCGTGTGACCGCCGGCGCCGAACGCTGAAGCCGCCGCGCAGCACCGCTCAGGCTGGCGGCATCGAGAATCGCCACAAACACCTGCAGTTCGTCGAACCTGTCCACGGAATTCTTCCATTAAGTGAAATAATGTTTTGCACTCTATCATTATTGTCACTGTCCGGTGGAAGTCTTAGGATGTGGCTCTCCCGTCACGAAATCAGGGTCTTCCCATGAATACCTCCTCGCTACTGTTGTACGGCACTAAATTATCCGGTCATACGCACCGGGTCGAACTGTTTCTGCGTCTGCTCGGTTTGCCTTACGAATACGCGCAGGCCGGCGCCGATGTGCGTACCAGCGATGCATTCAAACGCCTCAACCCGCTTGGTCAGATTCCGGTGCTGCAGGACGGCGATGTGACCGTGGCCGACAGCACCGCCATCCTGGTGTACCTGTGCAAGCGCTACGCGCCGGACAGCAGCTGGCTTCCGGGCGAAGCCGTGCCGGCCGCCGCCGTGCAGCGCTGGCTGTCGATCGCCGCCAACGAACTGGCCAACGGACCGGCCGCCGCCCGGGCCGCCGCCTTGTTCAAGGCGCCCAACGATGTCGCGCGCGCGCACGCCATCGCCCAGCGCCTGCTTGTCTTCATGGAAGGCCACCTCACCGGGCGCGACTTCCTGGCGGCCAGCCATCCGACCATCGCCGACCTGGCCTGCTACGCCTACATCGCCCGCGCCCCCGAAGGCGGCGTGAGCCTTGATGGTTTCTCCGCGCTCGGCCAATGGCTGGCGCGCGTGGAAGCCTTGCCGGGCTTCTTGCCCATGCCCGGGCCGGCAGCATGAACGGGCCGTTCCACCCCGGCGAACTGCGCGCGCAGGCGCTCGCAGGCGTCACGGGTGCGGGCGGCGCCATCCGCACCCACATGCCTGAGCAGCACCGCACGTTTTTTGCGCAGTTGCCCTTCCTGCTGCTGGCCACCACCGATGCCGACGGCTCCCCCCGGGCCGGCGTCATCAGCGGGCCGGCAGGCTTCGTCGCCAGCCCCGACCCGGCTACCTTGCGTATTGCCATGCCCGACGGGCCGCTACCGGCGCCAGGCAGCGCCGTGGGGCTGCTCGGAATTGACCTGGCCACGCGCCGGCGCAACCGTGCCAACGGTGTGGTCGGCAGCAGCGCCGACGGGGTGCTCACCGTGGCGGTACAGCAAAGCTTTGGCAACTGCCCTCAACATATACGCCCGCGCCAGGTGCGCACCGCCGAAGCCGCCGCACACCCGCCCTTGCATTTCGATGGCCTGAACCAGCATGCCCGTGACCTGGTGGCGCACGCCGATACGTTTTTCATTGCGACCAGTGGCGGGCAGTTCGGCATCGATATATCGCACCGTGGCGGTCCGCCGGGCCTGGTAGCCGTTGATGGTGCGACCTTGACCGTGCCGGACTTTAACGGCAACCGTTACTTCAACACCCTGGGAAACCTGCTGCTCGATCCCCGCGCAGCCCTCCTGTTCATTCACTTCGACCGGGGCGATGTACTTGAGTTGCGCGGACACGCCGAGATTTTGTGGGATATCAAACCCGGTGCCCTCGGGCAAGCGGAGGGCCGGCGCTGGCGCTTTCACGTACGCAAGGGCCGCCTCGGCGCCGGCGCGCTGCCCTTGCGCTGGCACTTGTTGGAGGGCTAGCAGCCTGCCGGAGCGGTCGCGGGCGCCAGCACGTATAATTTGCCCCATGTTATCGCCCACTCGACCAGGACTCCAGCATGCCCACTGACCCGACATCCGGCTATCAGCCCGTCAATGTACCGGTATCGGAACGCATCCGCCAGCGTCTGACCGCCAGCAAGACCCGCTTCCACGCCAACGACAATATTGCCGACTTCATCGAAGCGGGCGAGCTCGACGAGCTGCTCGATGAAGTCAGCGCCAAGCTGCAGGGGGTGCTGGAAAGCCTGGTCATCGATACCACCAGCGACCACAATACGGTCGACACCGGCCGCCGCGTCGCCAAGATGTTCATCAATGAAGTGTTCGGCGGGCGTTACGTGCCGATGCCGCCGGTGACCGAGTTTCCCAACGTATCGCACCTGAACGAGCTGATGATCGTCGGTCCGATCACCGTGCGCAGTGCCTGTTCGCACCATCTGTGCCCGGTGATCGGCAAAGTGTGGATCGGGGTGATGCCCAATGAGCACTCGAACCTGATTGGCTTGTCTAAATATGCGCGCATCGCCCAGTGGGTCATGGGCCGTCCCCAGATCCAGGAAGAAGCCGTGGTCCAGCTGGCCGACCTGTTGCAGGAAAAAATGCAGCCGGACGGGCTGGCGGTGGTCATGGAAGCTGACCATTTCTGTATGCAATGGCGCGGCGTCAAGGATATGGATGCCAGGATGATCAACAGCGTCATGCACGGCTCCTTCCTGAAAGACAAATCGTTGCGCCGTGAATTTCTGTCGCTGATCAAACGCTAACCGCACTTTCACCAGGGGCCTGCCATGCTAGTTCGTCTTCTATACGCCAGCCGGGTGGCCGGCGAAGCGCAATGCGACCTGATCCAGTCGATCATGCAGGCCTCGCATGCGAACAATCCGCGCCTGGGCATTACCGGCATCCTGTGTCATAGCGACCGCCTGTTCATGCAAGTGCTCGAAGGCGGGCGCGACAAGGTCAACGCCCTGTACGCCAAGCTGCTGCACGATGCGCGCCATACCGACGTGATGCTGCTGCATTACGAGGAAATCAACGAGCGCAAGTATGCCGGCTGGACCATGGGCCACGTCAACCTGGCCAAGGTCAATCCCTCGATCCTGCTGCGTTTCTCCGATTTGCCGGGTCTCGATCCGCACGCCATGTCGGGGCGCAATTCGCTGGCACTGATCGACGACCTGATCGCCGCGGCGGCCATCATCGGCCGCTCCTGAGCAAAAAAAAACCGTCCCCCGGACAGCGGGGACGGTGGCGGTGTCAGGCCGCCACGTACGGCAGCCGGAACTTAGAACTTGTAGCGCAGGCCGAGAAGCACTTCGCGGCCGGTGACGTTGTTGACCACCACGCTGTTGCGCGCGCGGCTGACGAACTGGTCGTTCGGCTCGTTGGTCAGATTGACCCCTTCCAGCGTGGCTTCCAGCTTATCGCTGAACTTATACGAGAACGAGACGTCGAAGTTGAGCGTCTTGTTTTTTCCCTCCACGTCGTTGTTGTTCTGGCCAGGCACGCGGGTCAGGAAGGCGTCGCGTTCCGAAGCCGAAAGGCGTGCGCTGAAGGTGCCGTCATCGTAGTACAGCGTGGCGTTCCACGATTTTGGCGACAGGAACAGCAGGTCATCGACCACCGTGCCGGTGCTCGTTGGCGAAACCACGTACTCGATCTGGGACTTCACTTTCGTGAAGTTCAGCAGGGTGCCGAAGTTGCGGCCCCAGCCGGGCAGGAAGCTGAAGGGTTGCTGGTAGTTCAGTTCGAAACCGCGCAGCTTGCCGCCTTCCGTGTTGATCGGCGCGGTGACCTGGAAGATTTCTTCGCCGTTGAAGTTGCCTGGCAGCAGAGACATCGGCAGGCCGGTATCCTTGAACGCAACATTGCTGCGGATGCTCTGGATATAGGTGTCGATGTTTTTCTGGAACAGGCCCAGGCCGATGAAAGCGCTCTTGCCGAAGTAGTATTCGAAATTGGTATCGAAGGTCTTGGCCCGGAAGGGCTTGAGCAGCGGGTTGCCGGCCGTAATCGACGGCGAGCCGGTGGTGGACACGGTGCCGCCCGGGGTCAGGTTGTTCAGTTGCGGGCGGGTCATGACTTTCGCCACGGCCACGCGCCAGATCAGGTTCGGCGCCAGGGTTGCGGCCATGTTAAACGCCGGCAGCACGTCCTTGTAGTTGTTGTCGACGGTCACGGCGGTGCCGCCGCCGGCGGCCTGGTAACCGGTGGCGCTCATCTGGGTTTCGACATAGCGCACACCGGCATTGCCGCGCACCGGAATGCCGGCAATTTCGCTGCTGTACTCGGCCATCAGGAAGATGCCATTGTCTTCTTCGGTGACCGAGCGGTTGTTGCCGCGCGCATTGCCGTTGGTGATCGACGACAAGGTAAAGTCGCCGGGACCGCCGGCAGGGCCATTCTTGATGCAGTTGCAATAAATGTCGTAGGCCTTGGCGATGGCGTTGAGGTTGGGAATGGCCCAGGCGGTGGGCGTGCCGGCCGGCATGCCCAGGCCATTGCCGAAGCCGCTAATCATCGTCGTCAGGCTGGCCGCCGAGGTGCCGGCCGGCGGCGCGAAAATGGTGTCGCCCTGATTGACCCGACGGAACTCAAACGAATCGAAGGAGTACTTCTTGTAATCGATGCCGCCCTTGATGGTCAACTTGTCGGGAATCGCATCCCACGACAGGTCGATGTGGCCGACATCGTTGCGATTGGTCGCGCCCTGCGGACGGATACGGATTTCGCTCGTGGTGGTGTTGGCCACGGTGGCCGGCTGGGTGCCGCTGCCGACCTGCGGGATGCCGACCAGGGTCAGCGCTCCGCCGGCCTGGGTCACGTCGAAGGGATAGCCGATCGCCGGCATGCGCTCATTGCCGCGGTAGTCGATGGTGTAGCCATTGACATTGAGCGCATCCAGGGTGGTGGTGGTCTGGACGGGGTTGCGGAATTTCGAGGTGGCGCGGCCGACGCGGGCGTTCATGCGCACGGTCTCGCTGATGTCTTGCTGCCACGAAAGCGTCGGCTGGGTGAAGGTGGTCGACAGTTCGTCGAAACGCGATTCGGCGCGGATGTCGACCCCGTTGTACTTGCCGTACATTAAGTTGCCATTGGCCGCGTATTCGGCGGCGAGCACGCTGGTCTGCGGCTTGCCGCCCTGGGTGGCCGAGCGGCTGAAGGAGATCGCTTCCAGGAAGTCTTCCTGGCGGGTCGCGTCCAGCTTGGAGTACAGCATGTCCAGGGTCAGCAGGGTGCCTCGCGCGGGTTTCCACTGAACCGAGGCGGTCAAGCCCAGGCGGTCCTGGTCGTGGGTCAGGCGGCCGTAGCGTGGCAGGCGCGGATGGAAGTTGGCGGCGTTGCTGGCGGTATTGTAGGCGGCGATGGTGTCGGCATTGCCGGCCAGGCGAGGCACGCCCTGCGCGGCCGGGCCGCAGGTGGTCGCGGTCGAATTGGCCGGATTGGCCGGGGTCACGCCGGTTGGGGCGCACCAGCCACCGGAGGACGGACCGTTGTCGTAGCGGACGGTCGAGTAGCCTTCTTCGAACACATTGCGCTTGGAGTAGGCGCCCGACAGCAGCACGCCGAACTTGCGGTCTTCGCTGGTATTGCCGATCAGGAAGGCGACGCGCGGGTCGGTCTTCTTGGACATATCGTTGTAGCGGCCTTTGACGGCCACCGTCCCATTGAAGCCTTTTTTCAGGTCCAGCGGACGCATGGTTTGCAGTTCGACGGTGGCGCCGAGCGAGCCTTCGTCGACGTCGGCCTGCGAGCTCTTGCGAACGGTCAGCGAGTTGAACAGTTCGGAGGGGAACACATTGAAGTCGAAACCGCGTGAACGGTTGGCGCCGCCAGAGCTGTCGGTGCCGCCAGTGGTGGCCAAGCCTTCGATGCCATTGATGCGCACGCGGGTAAAGTCCTGGCCCAGGCCGCGCACGGTGATGCTGCGGCCTTCGCCGGCATCGCGGTCGATCACCACGCCAGGCACGCGCTGCAGCGACTCAGCCAGGTTGGTATCGGGGAATTTGCCCATGTCTTCGGACTTGATCACGTCGACGATGCCGTTGTCTTCGCGTTTCTTGTTCAGGGCGCTTTCCAGGGAAGCGCGCAGGCCGGTGACCACCACTTGCTGCAGCGCTTCCGGCGCTGGCGTCTGGGCGTAGGCCGCCTGAACCGACAGTGCCAGCATGGTCACCGAAGTGGTGCCGATCAGGCGGGCCGCCGACTTGCCAAGGGCAAAGGTTTGAGTGGTAATGCGCATCAGTATCTCCTATGTTTTTATGTGCGGTCCGGCGTTCGGCGCGTTAGCCCTTATTCCAGGGGACTCCCAAACCGGGACTGCGCCTGTATCCGCCGCGTGAGCGGAAAACGTGACCGATTGATGGATTTATACATGATATGCAGTTGCAATTACACAACGATGGCAAATTTTTATTGCAAGCACGGGGCGGATGGCGGGCCGCCGATTTCACGCATCGGCAGCCAAAACTCTAAAAATTACGCGAAATGTCGGTCAACAGACCGCAAACGAGCCCGCTGTGGACCTTGGCGAGATGCCGAAACTGGTTGAGCTGTCGAACAAAAAAACAACAAGTGGTCAGGCCACATTCTCCGGCAGCTCTCGGGCCTGGCCCATCTGGTCAGTCCAGATGAGTTCACTGGGTGGCGGAAATGCTGACGCGCACCGGGGAGTTGGCCCGCCGTGCGGCGGCTGCCACATAGTCTTGCCATTGTTCCCGGGTACGGATCTCGCCCGCCCGCGTCCAGGCCGCGCCAACGAGATAGCGCAGCGGTTTGCCGGACGTTACGGTGGCCAGGGCAAGCTCGTTCAAGCCATCCTCGGCGAAACCGCGCGCGCCCGGCACCACCACAGCCGTGCCAAAGGCGCCGTTGTTGGCTTGCTCGATCCATTGCATCAGCGTGCCATCGTCCTGGCGTGCGGTCAGGCTGATCTTGGGCGACTGGCCCTTGTCGGCCGGCGTCTTGTTCAAGCCCACCGCCACGGTGAGCTCGCTCGGCCCGCTGAAGCGGAAAGTGCTCTCGATCTGGTCCAGGTAATGGCCTGCGTCGACGGTAAAGCGCTTGACTTCCGATACCTGGGTGCCGCCGGCATCCCAGCTGTCATAGCTGAGTTCGAATACCGCACGCACCGGCCCGTTGGCCAGCACTTTCCACGACTTGTAATTGACGCCGGTAAACAGCGTCTTGCCGTCCCAGACGCCGGTGCCGCCGCAACCGCGCGACTTGCCGACGTTGTACATGTCCATGCCTTCGCCTTCGTCATGGTGGTAATGGTCGTGGCCCTTGTTGTACCAGCGGTCGACGATCGGGTAGGCAACCCGCTTGAACCAGATATCCAGGCCACTGGTGACCAGCACTTCCTTGCCGCTGCCCGGCTCGGCCGGTGCGGCCAGAGCGGGGCCGTAGGTGCGGTGCCCGATCTTGTCGTTTTCCCAGGCGAAGTCGTCCAGCCGCTCGGGCACGTAGCGCGCGAACGCGCGGGTGGGAAACACCGGCGCCACCGCCTCGATCTTTTCGATCGTGAAGCTGGCGCTGTGCTCGCCAGCCTTGAAGTCGTGCTGGAACATCAGCTCGCCGTAGGCCACGCCCGCGCCCTGCGGATCCTTGGCCAGCGGCGCCACATTGCTCACCTGATGCGCCAGCACCCGGCCGGAAGCATCCTTGACGGCGATATGCTGGATCTGCGCACCCGGCAGCACGCGGTTGACCTCGGCCCAGGGCAGGGTGATCGTTTCGGACGGACGCGCAATGTCGAGATCATTGCTGACCATGACCCTGGCGCGTTCGGCCGCCTGGGCCAGCGGCAAGGTCAAGGCGAGCAGGACGGCGGCGCAAAGCGGCTGATGGCGCATGGGGTAACTCCTTCGTCAGGCAGGGCTTCAGTTCGTCATCAAGGATTGGCGCCGTGTTCGCGGTAATCGGTCTTGGCGCCATCCTTCGGCATGTAGTGGTAGGTGCGCACCTTGTACTGCACCTCCAGCGCCGGATTGTTGAGCAGCTTGATCATCTCGGCGCCGGCCAGCAGGGTCGGGCCGTAACCGTGCATCGCGTCCACGCTGGTCGGCCGGTTGTAGTAGTACACCTGGTCGCTGGCAAGCGTGGTGCCCACGCAAGTGCCTTCCACCTGGCCCTTGGCATTGATCCGGCTCGACAAGCCCGCCCAGCCGGCCTGCGCCACGGAACCGTAGGTGGTCGGGCTGATCCAGCCCTGGTTGATGGCGTGCGCGATCGCGTACACGTACATGGCCGAGGCCGAGGTTTCCAGATACGAATCATGGCGGTCGATCATCTGGTGCCACAAGCCGCTACCCGATTGCTGCTCGGCCACGCCGCGCAAGGTCAGGCGCAATTGCGCCAGCACCTTTGGATAGCCGGGGTGGTTCTTCGGCAGCACGTCCAGCAGATCGGACATGGCCAACACAGCCCAGCCGTTGGCGCGCGCCCAGTAAAACCGCGGCGCGTCCGGCTGGTTGGCATGCCAGCCGTGGGTGTACAGATTGAGCGCCGGGTTGAACAGATAGGCCGACATGCGCAGCACGTTGTTGACCGCGTCGTCGAAATAAGCCGCGTCCCCCGTCAAATGGCCGGTTTCGGCCAGCGCCGGGATGCCCATATACATATCGTCCGCCCACAGCGACACGGCTTGCGGACGTTTGCGCGCCAGGGTGCCGTCCTTCAGGCGGAACTGCTGCCTGGACACCCAGGTGCTGCAGGTCTTGATCATGCCGCTCATGTCCGGCCCCAGCCTGGCGAAGCGCGCGCGGATCAGGGCCGCGCACATCGAGCCGCTATCGTCCAGCGAGCGCGGATCGAGAAAGCGCGCGAAGGAATTCTCGCGTTCCAGGTGGAACCGGTCTTCCTGCGCACGGAAATACGGCTGCACCTCTTTCAGGAAATTAAAGTGGCGCTCGGTGGTTTTGCCGAAACTGGCGTCGCCGGTGGCCTGGCGTGCGCTCATCAGACCCGCGTGCACGACGCCCATTTCGTAAATCAGCAACAGCTGCTCGTTGCCGGGACCGTCGAACACGGCGCTGGCCACCGGCTTGCTCAAGTCGGTGACCGGTTGGCGGGTCTTCTTGTCGACTATGCGCGTCGGCGTGATGGTGTCGATATAGTTCTGGATGCGGTGCAGCTGTTCGGTAATTTCAGCCACGACCGGTTTCTTGTACGGCACCGGATAGCTGCCTTCGCCGGGATCGTTCAGATTCTTGTTGTCCGGGTTGCGGAACGGGCCTTCCGCTTGCGCGGGCGAGGCCAGCATCGCGGCGGCTGCAAGCGCTGCAAACAGTTTCAAGCTTGTCTTCACGAATCCTCCTGTTTTTGGTCAGGCCATTGTAAAGTGGTCCGGCCAAATTGGCAATGCGGACTAACCGCTTTGCCGGGTTCCATGGCATACTTTACAACTTATTCAACCGCCCGATGTCCATCATGAAACTGTCCCGTTTTGCGCTCGCCATGCTGCTCGCCCTCCCCGCGCTGGCCGGTGCCGCCAGCCAGGCACTGTACAACGCCGAGACGGCGCACGCCAAGCTGGCCGGCAAGTATCCCTTCATCCAGATCGCCAGCGCCGCCGTGCCGGCCCAGGTGCGGGTGGTGCGCAGGCTGACCTACGTGCAGCGTGGCAAATACGCACTGCAGCTCGATCTTTACCTGCCCGCCGCCGGCGCTGCGCCCGCGCCGGCCGTGGTGCTGGTGCACGGTGGCGGCTGGGGCAGCGGCAGCCGCGACAATCTGGCGCCCATGGCCATCCGCCTGGCCGAGCGCGGCTACGCGGCCGCCACCGTCAGCTACCGCCTGTCCGGCCAGGCGCGCTACCCGGCGGCGGTGCACGACGTCAAGGCGGCGGTGCGCTGGGTACGCAGCCAGGCGGGCCGCTACGGCATCGACGCGGCCCACATCGCCGTGGCCGGCGCCTCGGCGGGCGGACAGATCGCCAGCCTGACCGGCGTGACCAATGGTCTCAAGAAATTCGATCCCCAGGGCGGCGCCTCCAGCGCCGTGCAAGCCATCATCAATATCGACGGCCTGTCCGATTTCACCTCGGCCGAGGCGCGCCGCCACGAGGACGACCCGGCCAGGCAGCCCAGTGCCGCCGGCGCCTGGTTCGGCGGCCCCTATGCCGAAAAATCCGCCCTGTGGCGCGAAGCCTCGCCGATCAATTACGCCAGCAAGGCCACGCCGCCCATCCTGTTCATCGGCAGCGGCCAGGAACGCTTCGCCGTGGGCCGCGAGGAAATGATCGCCAAGCTCACGCCGCTGGGCGTCGGCACCCGCGTATTCATGCTGCCCGACACCCCGCATTCCTTCTGGCTGTTCGATCCCTGGCTCGCGCCCACCGTCGGCGCCATGGCCGACTTCCTCGACGAGCGCTTTGCGCGCACGCGCCAGCCCTGGGTCGCCGACCTCGGCAACGGCAGCTACCAGAACCCCGTGCTGCACGCGGACTACTCCGATCCCGACGCCATCCGGGTCGGCGAAGAGTTCTACATGACCTCGTCCAGCTTCGCCAACGCCCCCGGCCTGCCGCTGCTGGAATCGTCCGATCTGGTCAACTGGTCGCTGGTCGGGCATGCGCTGCCACAACTGGTGCCCGCCGAGGCCTTCGCCGCGCCGCAGCCGGGCAAGGGCGTCTGGGCGCCCTGCCTGCGCTATCACGACGGCAAGTTCTGGATTTTCTATCCCGACCCCGACTTCGGCGTCTACGTCATCACCGCCGAGCGCTTCGCCGGTCCCTGGACCGCGCCGCATCTGCTGCTGCCCGGCAAAGGCATCATCGACCCGACCCCGCTGTGGGACGACGATGGCAAAGCGTATCTGCTGCACGCCTGGGCCAGGAGCCGTGCCGGCATCGGCAATATGCTGACCCTGCGCCAGATGGCGCCGGACGGCCGCAGCCTGTTGGATGGCACCGGCAAGGTCGTCATCGACGGCAACAAGCTGCCCGGCTACACCACGCTGGAAGGACCAAAGTTCTACAAGGCCAACGGCTACTATTATGTGTTCGCACCGGCGGGCGGGGTGGAGCAGGGATGGCAATCCGTGTTCCGCTCGCGCAGCATCGACGGCCCCTACGAAGACCGCATCGTGATGGACAAGGGCAACTCGCCCATCAACGGCCCGCACCAGGGCGCCTGGGTCGATGCCGCCGACGGCAGCAACTGGTTCCTGCACTTCCAGGACAAGCGCGCCTACGGCCGCGTGGCCCATTTGCAACCGATGAGCTGGAAGGATGGCTGGCCGCTGATCGGCGCCGATCTGGCCGGCAAAGGCAAGGGTGAACCGGTGCTTACCCATGTCAAGCCGGCCGGGCGCGACAGCGGTATCCGCGTGCCGCCGACCAGCGACGAATTCGGCGCCGCCAGCCTGGGCCTGCAATGGCAATGGAATGCCAACTGGAAAGCCGACTGGATGTCCCTCGATGCCCGCCCCGGCCAGTTACGCCTGTACACCCAGCCTGAGCTCGACAACCTGCGCAAGCTGCCCTCCGTGCTCACCCAAAAGCCGCCGGCGCCCACTTTCACGGTCGATACCAAACTGGAACTGGCGGGCAGCACCGGCGACCGCGCCGGACTGGTGCTGCTGGGGATGAACTACGCCTGGCTGGGCCTGCAAAAGGGCGCCACCTCGACCGAGCTGGTGCTGGCCACCTGCGAATCGGCCAAGCCTTCCACCCAGGACTGCGTGGAGCGCAAGGAAACCTTGGCGGTGCTCGGCCCGCAGCCGGTCTACCTGCGCATGCGGATGGGCGAGGGCTGCATCGCCCGGTTCGCCTACAGTCTGGACAACAAGACCTTCAAGCCGGCCGGCAAGCCCTACACGGCCGTGATGGGCCGCTGGGTGGGGGCCCAGCTCGGCCTGTTCGCCGCAGGCAAACCGGGTGACGCGAAGCAATCGTTTGCCGACATCGACTATTTCCGCGTCACGCCCTGAGGGTCACGGCTGGGGATTCCAGCCGCGCCCGCCATCGAAAGCGGCAAAGATGGCGGCGCGGCTGCCGAACTGCGCCGCCGCTTCCGCCGCGCTCATCAGGTAGCCATTGCTGCGTGCCGACAGGTCCAGCGCCTTGCCGGACAAATCGCGCGTGCCATATTCGCGCCAACCGCGCGTGGCCGTGCCGATCGATGGATTCTGGGCAGGCTCGCGGTTGACGCCCTTGCCGGCCCAGCCGACCGCCGCCACATGCACATCCATCGCGCACTCGATGAAACTGACGTTGTCCCAGGTGGTCGCGGTGCCCGGGCTGCGCGCCAGGTAGGTGGTGCCGGGCGGAACATCGTTGCCGCCCGGGCCAACGCCATGGGTCAATCTGCTGCGCAAGAACACGAAGCCCTTGTCGTCCGGATTGACCGTGCGCGCCTGCACCACGTAGCCGCCGCTGGCCCGATTGGCGCTGTCGCCCAGCGAACGCAGCTCGCTGTTTTCGAACAAGGCCACCCGGTTCGCGCCCCACACGTAGTCCACATTGCCGGCGATCAGGGTGTTGTAGAACCACGCATACCCCTTCACCTGGATCGTGTCCTGCTCGCTGAAGAAGCTGGCGTTTTTCGCAAGCAGGCGGCCGGCTTCCTCATTGAAATGCAGGGTTTCCGCCTGGCCGGACTGGGCCGCTGAACGCAGGGTCGTATTGCGCAAGGTCAGGGTGTCCAGGGTGAGCAGGTCGGCCGCTTCGATCAGCAGCAGCGCGCGCCCGCCATTGGTTCCCGGCGCACCGGCCGGCTGGCCGGCGCCCGAGCCCGGATTGAGCGAGTCATTGTTGGTCGCATGAATGACCACGCCATCGCGGCTTTCGCCCCGTATCGTCAGCTGGTCCTTGCCGCGGACATACAGCAACTCCTGATAATCGCCATTTTTCACCTTGATGGTCACCGGCGCCGCCTTGGCGCTGAAGGCCATTGCGTGATTGAGCGCGCCTTGCACAGTGCGGAAATCGGCCGGGCCGTCGTCGTCCACCGTCAGCGTGGCGGCCGCGCGCAACGCCGGGCCGGTGCGGAACCGCCAGCGCGAGGCTGTACCGATGCCCTCAAACGGCTTGCCGCCGAAGATGCCCTCGATCGTGCCTTTGCCGACCTCGACCACATACCCGGTATCGGCGGCCAGGCGCGCCGTGTGCGGCTTGACCATCACCTTGTTGCCCTGTACCCAGATCGGCTGATAGCGCACGGCGCGCCGGATCTCCTGCCCGGCGTAACCGAGCACGTCATTGTCCTCGCCGACCGGCAGCGTATCGATCAGCGCGCGATCGCGCGCCCGGTAGATGCGCACCGAGCCGGACTTGCCCAGCACCGGTGGCTGGTCGAAGGCAATGCTCAGCAAGGTGTCGCTCGGCACTTTGTTCGCAAGCGGCAAAGGCTGCACAGCATTGTTCAAGGCGACCGGCGTGGCAGGCGCCACGAACGGCGCCGCAACCTGCAGCGCCACCAGCGCTTCGACCGCGGCATCGCTGGCGCTGGCGCTGGTCAGCGTCACGCTAGCGTTGCCGGGCGCTTTCGGCGTGACCACCAGCGCGCCATCCTTGACCGCCACCGTGGCCACCGCCGGGTCGCTGGACACGGCGGTAAACGCAAACGGCTTGCCGTCGCCCAGCCAGGCGCTGACCGGCACCGTCAGCGGCCCGTCGCCGGCCTGGGCGCTGATGCTGTTGCCCGCCAGCGCAAGCGCCAGCCGCGCCGGCTTGAGCGCGGCATCTCCGGTACGCAGCATGGCCACGGCCGAATGCTCGTCGCTGCGGTACACGCCGGCCCGTCCAGCCTGCGCAAAGGCCTTGTCGGCGGCGAAGGTGACGCGCTCGCCGTTCAGGTACACCACCATGTCCGGGCCGCTCAGCTCATAGCGCAGCGTGTGCCAGCGCCCGGTTACCGGCAGATTGCGCGACACCTGCTTGAGGCGCGTGAGCACGCCGTTCTGCATCCTGACAATCTCGACCCTGACCTTGCCCTTGCCGCCAGCGACGTCCAGCCCTGCGCCGTACCAGTTCTGTTCATCCACATAGCGCGCCAGCAGATAGGCCTGGCCGGCCTGCGGCTGCACCTGAAAACGCCCCTCGACGTAATAATCGGGGGTGCCGGGGGCGGCGACCACGCTGATCGAACTGCTGCTCAGCTTACCGGCGCCGGCGCGCGCCAGCACATCGGCTTTGACCGCCGCGGCCGGCAGGGCCGTGTAGGCATACGGCACGCTCCAGCCCACCTCGGGCGAGAACGGACAGGCGCCCAGCGCCGCGCCGTTGAGCAGCGAACCACTGTCGGTGAAGCGCCCGGCCGGCGAGCTCGACGCCGGGGTGCGCACCACATCGGCGCATTGCGTCGCCCCGGCGATCTCGAAGGCGTTGTTGTGCGAAATAATCTTCGCATCCTTGCCCACGCCGATGCTGTACGCGTGCGCGTACACCTTGCGCTTGCGCTCGCCGACGTAGTAATTGTTGTACACATGAACGCGGCCGAAACGCACCCGCGGCGCCCGCTCGTGCACATGCTCGAACAGATTGTGCGCCAGCGTCACCCGCAAATGCCCCTCGTCGCCGGTCTGGCCGTCGCCTGAACCGATCAGGGAAGTTTTCTCGTGCTCGGCGAAATGGTTGTACGACACGGTAATGAAATCGGCGCCCTTGGTAATGTCCAGCGCGCCATCGTGGCATTGCTTGAGCATGCCGTTTTCCACGGCCGCTTTGTCGTCGGTATCGGGCGCATCGGTAAAACTGTTGTGATCGATCCAGACGTGCTCGGATGCGGTCACCGTGATGCCGTCGAACAGCGAATTCCAGTTGCCCCTGGACCCATCGTGCGGGTCCCACACTGGCCCCACGTCGCAAGGATTACGGATCTTCAGATTGCGGATGATCACCTGCGAGGCCTTGTGCACCAGCAGACTGGCGTGGATGAAACCGGCGTCCGGCGTGCTGCCGATCAGCGTGGTGTTGCTGGGCAGCGCCACCGTACCGCGTTCGGCCTGGTCACGCGTACTGGCGAACGGCCGTCCCTCGCTCATGTCGATGAGGCCGGCGACCTGGATGATCGCCGGCTGCTTGCCGCCGCGTGCAATCGCGGCCATCAGCTCGGCGCGGTTGCGCACCGTATAGACGTGCTCGGCAAGCGCCTGGGCGCCGCCGCGCGTGCCGCCGGCCTCGTACGCCCAGCCACCCGCCGGCGCGGCCTCGCGCGCCGGATCGGCCGACGCGTTCGCGCACAGGGCTGCGGCCAGAGCGAGTGCACACTTTGGCAAATGCATCATGGCTGGCGCAGCCACTTGCCGATCGATGGAATCAGGCGTTTGAGCTCGCCCGCCACCATGCCGGAAAACAGTTCAGCGCCCTTCGGTCCCACATGCGTGCGGTCGAACGCACTCTTGGGCGTGCCCTGCGGCTCGGTCGCGGCCGTTGCGCCCGTCTGCGCAGGCGGCCTGGCCGGCGGCGGTTCCTGGGCCAGGGTGTCGGCTTCTTCGCTGCCCATTTTTTGCACCGCGGCGGCGGACAGGCTGTTCAGGTCCAGCAGCGCCACCTTTTGTGCGGTCGCCACGCGCCGGGTAGCGGCAGACCACGGCGCCAGGTCGTCCCGCAGATAGGCGCCGCGGAAAGTGCGCCGGGTCAGCGGCGTCACCAGCACCGGCACGCCGCCGAGCTCCTTGACTTCGCTGGCGTAGCGCGCCATGTTGGCCGGAAATTGGGTGACCAGATCGGTCGAGCGGCCCGGCTTGCCCGGCTGGTCGTTGTGACCGAACTGCACCAGCACATAGCTGGCGCTGTAGGCCGCGTTGTCGCGCAGCAGTGCCTGCACCTCGTCCCAGCGGCCTTCCGCGCGGAAGCTGCCCGAACTGCGGCCGCCGCGCGCCAGATTGATGCACGACACTTCGGGAACGAAGCGCTTGCACAGCGCATCGCCATAGCCGGACCTGGTCGCCATGGTCGAGTCGCCGACCAGGATCACGCGAATCGGCTTATCGGCGCCCAGGGCCGGGGAGAGCGCGGCGCACGCCAGCACGGCGCCGCCCAGCAGACGGGAGGAAAAAGGAAGGGACATGAATGGCTCGCGTAGTTAGTCTGCGAGCTATTCTAGATTGGTCTGACCAATCCTGCAATCTGGACCGGCCAATTGTGTTGCGGGATCAGCCGCGCGAGAAGGTCCGGGTGACCCGTTCCAGGTGGGCGCGCATCGCCTGGCGGGCACCGGTGACGTCATGCGCCGCGATCGCTTCCAGCACCTTGCGGTGGTCCAGCAGCGTAGTCTTGCGCAATTCTTCCGTCTGGAAGTGTTGTTTCAGCTTGTGCCACAGGCTGCCACGCTGGTTCCACAGGTATTCGGTGACCCCGACCAGGGCCGTGTTGCCGGTCGCGCGTGCGATCGCCAGGTGAAAATTGCGGTCGGCCTGCTCGTTGCTGGCGCGGTCTTCATGATCGCGTTCCATTTCCTGCACGGCATTCAAAATCGCATCGATGGCCGAATCGGTGGCCATCTTGGCGGCGATCGCGGCGATTTCCGACTCGATCACCCGGCGCGCCGCCAGTACCTCGAACGGACCCGGGCCGACTTCCGGCACGTCCGGCTGGGCCTGTGCCTGTTCCGACACATACACGCCCGAACCGCCGCGCACCTCGACGATGCCCGACAGTTCCAGCACGATCAGCGCCTCGCGCAGCGAAGCGCGGCTCACGGTGAGCTTGGCGGCCAGTTCACGTTCGGCCGGCAAGCGCTCGCCGGCCTTGATGGCTTCGTCGCGGATCAGATCCTGGATGCGGCTGGCGACGACGCGGTACAGGCGCGGCTCAGAGGTGTTCGCTTCGTGCAGCGCGGCAGGTTTTTTCATGAGGGTGAATCGGCTTAGAGGAATGCGGGGTGGAAACGGGACAGGTCGGCTGATTTTAGTTGGGTATGGATAGAGTTGCAAGGCGGATGGGTCCTCCGCCTCGCCCTTTCGGCAGACATCGTCGCGTTTTGGCCGTTTTTCACGAGCAGTTAGCAAAAAACACTACCAGTTCGTTTCCCGTTCCGCAGTCGAGGTGATGTGGTGGATCGACAGATCGGCGCCCTGGAATTCCTGTTCCGCATCCAGACGTATGCCCACGGTCAGTTTCAGCAGACCATAAATGGCATAGCCGCCCACCACCGCGATAAGCACGCCCAGCGCGGTGCCGGCCGCTTGCGCCGTAAAACTGACGCCGCCCATGCCGCCCAGTTCCTTCAGGCCGAAAATACCGGCCGCCAGGCCGCCCCAGGTGCCGCACAGGCCATGCAGCGGCCACACCCCCAGCACATCGTCGATCTTCCACCGGTTTTGGGTCAGCGTAAACATCCACACGAAAATCGCCCCGGCCACGCCGCCGGTGATGAGCGCGCCCAGCGGATGCATCAGGTCGGAGCCGGCGCACACCGCCACCAGGCCGGCCAGTGGACCGTTGTAGACGAAGCCCGGGTCGTTCTTGCCCAGCATTAGCGCCACCAGCGTGCCGCCCACCATCGCCATCAGCGAATTGACCGCCACCAGGCCGTTCATCTTGTCCAGGGTCTGCGCGCTCATCACGTTAAAGCCGAACCAGCCCACGGTCAGAATCCAGGCGCCCAGGGCCAGGAACGGGATCGACGAGGGCGGATGGGCCGCGATCGCGCCGCTCTTGGAATAGCGGCCGCGGCGTGCACCCAGCAACAGCACGGCCGGCAAGGCCACCCAGCCGCCCACCGCGTGGACCACGACCGATCCGGCGAAATCGTGGAATTCGGCCGAGAAGGCGGCCTTGATCCAAGCCTGCACGCCGAAGCGCTGGTTCCACACGATGCCTTCATAAAACGGATAAATGAAGCCGACCAGCAAGGCGGTGGCGATCAGCTGCGGATAAAACCGCGCGCGCTCGGCGATGCCGCCCGAAATGATGGCCGGAATCGCGGCGGCAAACGTCAGCAGGAAGAAAAATTTCACCAGCTCATAGCCATTTTTGGCGGAGAGCACCTCGGCGCTGGAGAAAAAACCCACGCCGTACGCGACGCTGTAACCCACGAAGAAATACGCGATGGTCGAGATGGCGAAGTCGGCAATGATCTTCACCAGCGCGTTGACCTGGTTTTTCTTGCGGACCGTGCCCAGCTCGAGAAACGCGAATCCGGCGTGCATCGCCAGAATCATGATGCCGCCGAGCAGGATGAACAAAGCATCGGCCGCTGAATTACTTCCAATCATGTAGAACTCCCAAAAATGGTGCAAAAAAGTTGAAGGTGGGCACCTATTAAGCAATTTTCATTCCATTTTGGTGCATATTGGTAAGTACATGATTCCATTAGTTAATCTGTCGTACTTGGCAGTCATGGAAAGTTTCATGCACCAAAACGGGGTGCTATTTCGGTGCGTGTCCTCGTCTGAGCGCGGCGCGGGTGTTTCCGTACATACAGCGGAACATTCTTAATCGAGCAACTGATTATTTGGTAAAGTGTGGTGCTGACAAAACATTTCGCCATTGCAGCTCGGTATAGTTGGCAAGGCGACGAATCCATCTAAACACTCGACCATGAGCACACCAAGCCCTTTCCGGCGGCGCAAGCTGTCCCTGCTGATCGCCACCTGCGTCCTGAGCCAGACGGCCTTGGCGCAAACGCCCGCCCCGGCGCCGCCGAAAGCCAGGGAAGTGCCCAAGCCCGCCCCCGTGCCAGCCGAGATCACCTCCATCGAGGTCAGCGCCGAGCGCCCCACCAACCGCATCGACCGCCAGGTCTACGACGTCAAGTCCGACATCGGCTCGACCAATAATTCGGCCGCCGACGCACTCAACAACGTGCCCTCGGTATCGGTCGACCCCGACGGCACCGTCAGCCTGCGCGGCAGCACCAATGTCCAGATTCTGGTCGACGGCAAGCCGTCCGCCATGCTGCAGGGCGACAACCGCGGCGCAGCCCTGAACGCCTTGCCGTCCGACGACATCGAGTCGATCGAAGTCATTAACAATCCCGGCGCCCAGTTCGGCAACGAAGGAGGGGGCGGCCCCATCCTCAATCTGGTGATGCGCCGTAACAAGCGTCCCGGCGGCGTGGGCGTGGCCAATGTCAATGGCGGCAGCGGCGGGCGCTACAACTCCAGCGTGTCCGGCAGCTATAACGAGGGACGCGCCTCCTTTCAGGGCGGCGCCAATTTCCGTCACGATGGACGGGATTCGACCTACCAGGACGTGCGCGACCGCATCAATCCGCTCAACGGCGACGCCGCGCGCAGCACCCAGGACTCGAGCTCCCGAGGGCTCAACGATTCGCTCGGCCTGAACGGCATGGCTGGCTATAACTTCGGCGACCAGGACCGCCTGCAAGGCAGCTGGTCGTATAACAAGCGCAGCAACGACCAGCGCGGCCTCGACCACTATGTCAGCTACAACGTCGACGACAGCGTCGCCAGCGACTACCAGCGCAACAGCGCGCGCAAGGGCGACAGCATCAACTATGGCTGGGGGGCTCATCTGGACCACAAGGGCGATCTCGACGGTGAGATCCTCAAGCTCGACTTCCGCCTGTCGTCCTCGAAGAACGACAGCGACAGCGGGTACGGCAACAGCTATGTGGTACGGCCGCCGGGCGCCATCGACCAGCGCAGCGCCCAGCGCACCGGCAATGAAAACCGCATCGCCGACTTCACCGGCGACTACGAGCGGCCCGCCGCGGGCGGCCTGCTCAAGCTCGGCTTCAAGCTGGCCGAAACCGATGGCGCTTTCGACACCCGTTACGTCAGCATCGATCCGGCCACGGCGCTGGAAACGGTCAACCTGGCGCGCACCAACCGCTTCGAAGTCAACGAAAAGAATCTGGCGCTGTACGGCACGTTCCAGATGCGCTTGAACGAGCGCTGGAACGTGCTGGGCGGCCTGCGCACCGAATACACCGACATCGATATCCATCAGCTGACCTCGGCGATCGACGCGCGCAACACGTATGTCAGCTATATTCCGAGCGCCTACGCCACCTACAAGGCCGGCGACAAGAGCACCTTCCGCCTGGCTTACGCACGGCGGATCCGCCGGCCCAATGTCAACGACCTCAATCCGTATGTGATCTACCGCGACGAGTTCAACGTGTCGTCCGGTAACCCGAGCCTCAAGCCGACCAGGATCGACCAGATCGAACTGGGTTACGAAACCGTGCTGGCCGGATTCGACGCCAATGTGCGCCTGTACGCCAAGAACGAAACCGACCTGATTTCAGAGCGCCACTATTTTGTGTCCGACAACGTGCTGCTGACCACACGCGAAAACCGCGGCAGCAACAAGTCTGGCGGACTGGAATTCTCGTTCAGCGGCAAGCCCTTGCCTGGCTTGCGTGTCGACCTGAGCGGCAATGTCGGCGTCAATCAGCGCACCGTACTCGACGAAAACGACGACGAGGACACCCGCTCATCGGGATCGCTGAGCGTCAAGGGCAGGTTCAGCTATCAGCTCAGCGAGAGCAACCAGCTGCAACTGATGCTGATGCGGCAGGGGAAAATGCTGACCTTCCAGGGCTACCGTAAGCCGAACTCGACGGCCAATGTCAGCTGGCGCCACGTACTCACGCCGCGTTTGAGCATGCTGCTCAACGTGACCGATGTGTTCGATTCGAACAGGAACGAAAATGTCATCGATACCGACATCCTGCGCGAGAACAGCGTGCGCCGATATACCGGGCGCATCGCCTATCTGGGCTTGTCGTATCGGTTTGGCGGGCTGAACCCGCCGAGCCAGGGGGAACGCAATAACCGGCGCCAGGGCGAGGGCGGCGGCGGCCGGCGCGGCGGCATGCCGGGCGGCGGTGGCCCTGGCGGCGGCGGCTTCTGACCAGTCGTCCCCGCGTGCGCGAGGACGGCGTTATTTAGCGCTCAGGCAGGTCTTCATGAACGCCTTGCGCTCGTCGCCCTTCTTGCCGGCGGCATCGGCATTGCAGGTCTTCATCTTGCTCTGCTGCGCAGTCAGCGGCTTCTCGGCCGGCTTGGCGCTCAGGCACTCTTTCATGAACGCTTTGCGCTCGTCGCCCTTCTTGCCGGCCGCGTCCGCATTACAAGTGGTCATCTTGCTTTGCTGCGCCGTCGGCGCGGCGTACGCGCCGGCGGCAATGAACATGGCGGCGATAGCGACAATCATTTTTTTCATGGCGTTAGATCTCCTGTAGGTAAGGGGGCGTTGACTCGCGTCTACTATACGACAGCCAAGATATTTCCGCGTGCAATTTATGGCTCTGGCCCGCGCTTCATTGTTGCCTGAACACGTCTGTACGCAACATGACGTATATCCGCCCCCCTGTCGAGTGATTACTCTGGAAATAACAAGCGGTAATAAAACCGTACGGTTTCCATCCACGATACAAGGGGTAATGATGCGTTTTACAGTGAGTAAAGGCGTACTGCTGGCGGCAATCGCAGCCTTGCCGGCAATGCAAGCCCAGGCCGGCGCGACCGTCAACTTCGGCGACGATAAATCCATCACCGCCGGGTTCGGCATGCGCGGCAGCTACACCAGCGCCGAGGATGGCGCGCCCAACGGCACCTCCCGCTCCAGCGACTTTCACCTCGACAGCGCCCGCCTGTTCTTCGGCGGCTCCCTGTCGAAAAACATCAAGGGGATGTTCAACACCGAATGGGACGGCGAGCAGATCCGCGTACTCGACGCCGCCGCCCAGTTCGCCATCTCGCCTGAACTGAACATCTGGGCCGGCCGCCTGCTCTCGCCCAGCGACCGCGCCAACATGGCCGGTCCCTACTACTCGACCGGCGGCGGCTACTGGGCCGGCGTGGCCTCGCGCTACGGCTACAACGGCGGCATCTTCCGCGGCCGCGACGACGGTGTGGTGGTCTGGGGTGACCTCAACGGCGGCAAGCTCGGCTACTCCTTCGGCGCCTTCGAAGGCCACACCTTCGGCATCGGCAGCCTGACCCAAAGCCAGGCCAGCGCCGCCGGCAACAAGTCCAGCGACAGCCTGATGTACGCCGGCCGGGTCCAGGCCGACTTCTGGGATGCCGAACCGGGCTACTACGGCACCGGCAACTACCTCGGCGCCAAGGATATCCTGGCCGTCGGCCTGGCCGCGCGCTACCAGAAGAACGGCGTGCTGACGGCGCTCGCATCGGGCGACTACACCTCGTACAGCGTCGACTTCCTGCTGGAGAAAAAACTCTCGCCCGGTAACGCCATCGCCTTTGAGGCTGCCTACTACGACTACGACACCGACGGCGTGATCCTGGCCGAGCAGGGCAAGGCTTACCTGGCCGGCGTGTCCTTCATCACCGGCAAGTTCCAGCCCTTCCTGCGCTTCCAGAAGTTTTCGCCTGACACCAAGCTCGATACCAAGCAGACCGATGTCGGCCTGAACTACATCATCGAAGGCTACAACGCCCAGGTCAGCGCGACCTATTCGCAGACCAAGGTCGGCAGCGCGAAAAACGACAAGTTCGTCGTGGCCATGCAATTCCAGTACTGATCTCACCTACAACATCAAGGGGAACACCATGCAAAACCGTCGTACATTCGTCGCTTCCATGACCCGCATCGCCGCCGGCGCGGCGCTGCTGATGAGCGGCCTGTCGGCCCACGCGGCCGACACCATCAAGGTCGGCATCCTGCACTCGCTGTCGGGCACCATGGCCATTTCCGAGACCTCGCTCAAGGACGTCGCCCTGATGACGATCGACGAGATCAACGCCAGCGGCGGCGTGCTCGGCAAGAAGCTGGAAGCCGTGGTCGTCGATCCGGCCTCGAACTGGCCGCTGTTTGCCGAAAAGGCCCGCCAGCTGATCGCCAAGGACAAGGTCGCCGCCGTGTTCGGCTGCTGGACCTCGGTGTCGCGCAAATCGGTGCTGCCGGTCTTCAAGGAACTCAATAACGTGCTGTTCTACCCGGTCCAGTATGAAGGCGAAGAGCTGGAGAAGAACGTGTTCTACACTGGCGCTGCGCCGAATCAGCAAGCCATTCCCGCCGTCGAATACCTGATGAGCAAGGAAGGCGGCGGCGCCAAGCGCTTCGTGCTGCTCGGCACCGACTATGTCTATCCGCGCACCACCAACAAGATCCTGCGCGCCTTCCTCAAAAGTAAGGGCGTGAAGGAAAGCGATATCGACGAGGTGTACACCCCGTTCGGCCATTCCGATTACCAGACCATCGTCGCCAACATCAAGAAATTCGCCGCCGGCGGCAAGACGGCTGTGATCTCGACCATCAACGGCGACTCCAACGTGCCGTTCTACAAGGAACTCGGCAACGCAGGCTTGAAAGCCACCGACGTGCCGGTGGTCGCCTTCTCGGTCGGCGAAGAAGAGTTGCGCGGCGTCGATACCAAGCCGCTGCTGGGCCACCTGGCGGCCTGGAATTACTTCGAATCGGTCAAGAACCCGGTCAACAGCGCCTTCATCGCCAAGTGGAAGGCCTACGCCAAGGCCAAGAAATTGCCGAACGCCGGCACGGTCGTCACCAACGATCCGATGGAAGCGACCTACGTCGGCATCCACATGTGGAAGCAGGCCGTCGAGAAGGCTGGCAGCACCGATCCTGACAAGGTCATCGCCGCCATGGGCGGACAGAGCTTCAAGGCGCCGTCCGGCTTCACCCTGACCATGGACCCGACCAACCACCACCTGCACAAGCCGGTGATGA
>CAMLIL010000024.1 GCA_946480015.1 uncultured Oxalobacteraceae bacterium
ATCAGTTGATTGATGGTTGGCATCGTTATAAATCCAACAAAATTACAACATGAATTAACCCGGGCAAGTGCCCGGGGGCTAAAACTTATTAAGTCCCGTCTTGGACCGACAGTGGAGGCGCCGAAAGCCACTCGCCAGGAGCGGCCGGGTGCGCACAACGAGTGCAGGATAAAATTCGAGAACTCGCGAGTATAAGCGGGAACATGAGGCAGGTCAATTGGTTTACTGCTCGCACGGGTGGCAAATCCCATCGCCCCCGCTTGCGCGCGGGCGACGACGGAAAGTTGAACACGAGTATGCAAACATGGCGATAATCACCGCTTTGCCATTCGTCCTGCCCCATGCGCGCCCTGCTTCGCCCCGCCAACCTGTATTTGCTGCTGACTTACTTCGTGCTCTCGGCCGTGCCCTTCGTGCCGCTGCTGATGGGCAAATCCATCCAGCGGCCATGGCAGGTGCTGGGCATCGAATTTGTTGCCTGGGTAGCGGTGTGGGCCATGTTCAAGCGCCCGGCCTGGTTTCACTGGCTGCTGCTGCCGGCCTTCCTGGCCCTGCCGACCGAGGTCTATCTGATCGCCTATTACGGCCAGGGCATTTCCACCCACCATCTGGGCATCATCGCCGAAACCAGCCCCAAGGAAGCGATGGAGTTTCTCGGCAGCACGGTGTGGACGATGATCGCTGTGATGATCGGCATGATCGCGTGGTTCTTCAGCACCTGGAAAGTGGCCATGCGCACCCGCGCGCTGGACTGGGACGACGTCTCGCGCGGCGTCGCCCTCGCGGTGCTGAGCTCGGTGGCGCTGCTGTGGGCCTACGGCTACGAGTTCGGCACCCAAGCCAGGCACCCGCATGCCAAGGCCAGCGCCAGCGTGCCGGAGGACGACCAGGCCGTCGCCGGCGAGCACCATCTGCCATGGAACTGGCCTGCCCTGCCGCACTGGGCCAGGCTGCCTGTCGAGCTCGATTCTTTCGCGCATTCCTGGCCCATCGGCCTGACCGCGCGCGGCATCGACTTTTATAAGGAGCGCAGGCACCTGGCCGAGCTGGGCCGGCGCAGCAGCCGTTTCCGTTTCGGCGCGCACCAGGCCAGCGCCAACGACGACCCGGAAGTGGTGGTGATGGTGATTGGCGAATCGTCGCGCTACGACCGCTGGCAAATCAACGGTTATGAGCGCCCCACCAATCCCTTGCTGAGCCAGGAAAAGGATCTGGTGGTGCTGTCCGACATGATCACCTCGGTGGCGGCCACGCGCCTGTCGGTGCCGGTGATGATTTCGCGCAAGCCCGCCACCCAAAGCCTGAAAGATGGCTTCGCCGAAAAGTCTTTCCTGACCGCTTACAAGGAAGCCGGCTTCAAGACCTTCTGGCTGTCGAACCAGATTTCCTTCGGCGAATTCGACACCCCGGTATCGGTATTCGCCAAGGAAGCCGACGTGATTTCCTTCTTCAATCTGGGCGGCTTTACCAACAATTCGAACTTCGACCAGATCCTGCTCGCACCGCTCAAGAACGCCATCGCCGATCCGGCCCGCAAGAAGCTGATCGTGCTGCATGCGCTGGGCAGCCACTGGAATTACAGCCACCGCTATCCGCAGAGCTTCGACCGCTGGCAGCCGTCGCTGTACGGGGTCGACAAGCCGGTCGTGACCGACACCGGCATCAAGGAGCGCATGTCCAACAGCTACGACAGCACCATCCTGTACACCGACTGGTTCCTGGCCAACGTGATCGGCACGCTCAGGCAGTCGGCGCAGCGCAGCGCCATGATGTACGTGTCCGACCACGGCCAGACCCTGTACGACAAGAGCTGCAAGCTGGCCTTCCACGGCCACAACACGCAGTACGAATTCCACGTGCCGGCCCTGGTCTGGTATTCGGACCAGTTCGCGCAGCGTTTCCCGGACAAGGTCGCCCAGCTGCGCGAGCACCGCAGCGCGCGCCTGTCGACCGAAAACGTGTTCCACACCCTGCTCGACCTGGGCGACATCCGCTACCCCGGCGACCGCCTCGAATGGAGCTTCGCCAGCCGCCAGTTCCAGCAGCACAAGCGCTATGTCGACAGCTACGGCTGGACCAACTACGACAACGCCACCTTCAAAGGCGACTGCCGCGAAGTGATCGACAAGGACAAGCCGCTCAAGCAGGACAAATGAAGCGGGCCGGGACAAGCGGCAAAGACCAGAAATCCCTCATTGATCTATTTTTTCTTCGCCGCCAGCGCCCGGCTCTCTTCTTTCAGCCCCTGCGCGACAGGACAGACAGCCTGCATGAATGACGCCAGCGTGTTGACCAGGTTATCGCCTTGCAGCCGATAGAAAATAAACTGCCCGCGTTTGTCACTGGTGATGAGTCCTGCCGACTCGAGTATCCGCAAGTGCTTCGACAGCGACGGCTTGGTCATGTCGAAGCGCGCGGCGATTTCGCCAGCCGACAATTCAGTTTCGGAGAGGTAAGCCAGGATTTTCCGGCGCGGCGTGGAAGCCAAGGCGGCAAAAATTTGATCCATGATGTGCGGTAATCCAAAGTATCGGCAAGCGTCCGGGCAGGACAGCAAAGGCCATGATACATCAAATGTCATATTTAGCTCATTAGCCAATTAGCTAAATATGATGTATAGTGGTTTGCATTCGATATTGGATCAGGGAGTAGACCATGAACGAGGCAGAAACCCCACCACCTTCTTGCGCCACCGTGTATTTCAACAGCGCCTGTCCGGTCTGCGATGCGGGCATCCGCTACCAGCGCCAACAGATGGAAGGGAGCGCGGTCAGCTTTGTCGACGTGCACGGCCACCCCGAACTGGCGCAAGAGCTGGGCATCGATCTCGAGTCCCTGCGTGAGCGCCTGCATGTACGCGACGCCGCGGGAGCGATACATGCGGGCGACCGAGCATTCGCGACGCTTTGGTCGCAAACGCCCGGCCAGCGCTGGATGGGATGGCTGGCTCGCCGGCTGTCCTGGCTAAGCGGACCGCTGTATAACGTTGCCGCCCGCTTTCTCTATCGCTGGAACCGCAGCCGCGGCCGCTGGTAAGCCTATTTCTTCCTGGATGCACATCATGGACACCAACACCTCCACTACTTCAGCAATCCCACCACTGAACGCTGACCCGGCTGAGCTGGCGCGCTTCAACAAGCTGGCCACCCGCTGGTGGGACGAAAATTCCGAGTTCAAACCCCTGCACCGCATCAATCCTCACCGGCTCGAATGGATCGACCAGCTCTGCAAGCTGGACGCCAAGGCCGTACTCGACGTCGGTTGCGGCGGCGGCATTCTGGCCGAAGCGATGGCGCGCCGGGGAGCGCGTGTCACCGGAATTGACCTTGCCGAAAAGCCGTTGCAGATCGCCCGCTGGCATGCGCAAGGCCAGCGCATCGATGTCGACTACGTGACGAGCAGTGCCGAAGACTGGGCTGTCGGACACGGCGGGCAGTACGACATCGTCACTTGCATGGAAATGCTGGAGCATGTGCCCCAACCGCAGGCCGTCGTAGCGGCATGCGCCGAGTTGGTCAAACCGGGCGGTTGGGTATTCTTTTCCACAATTAATCGCAACCCGCTGAGCTACCTGACCGCGATCGTCGGCGTGGAGTATGTACTGCGCATATTGCCGCGCGGCACCCATCAGTTCGGCCGCTTCATCAAACCACGCGAATTGCTGAACATGGCTGCCGTCGCGGGCCTGTCTCTTGCCGACCAGCGGGGATTGGGCTACAACCCGCTGACCCAGCGCTTTCATCTTCACCGGTTTTGCTGGGTTGGCTATTTGCTTGCCATGCAGAGAGCAGAACTTGGCGCCAGCCAGGCCACAAATAAATTACTTGCTATTAAATAGCGCGCTACTTATACTCGCCACATGGCTGTGCACACATGCCGCCATGCCCCCAAAAACATAGCGCACTATTAAATAACTAGCTACTTATATAGGACCTCATCATGAAATCGCTGAAAACCCTTGCCGCCCTGTCGGCCCTCGCGCTGTCGGTCTCGAACGCCTTTGCGGCCAGCCTGCCCGGCGTCGAACGCCACACTGCCGATTTCCTGAAAGCCCTCGAAGGCGGCCAGCCGCTCGAACAGATGACCCCGGCCGCCGCCCGCGCCGTGCTGGTCAACGCCCAGGCCGGCGTCAAGGCCGCCCTGCCCGCCGCGGACGTCAGCCAGAAGACCGTCACGCTGGATGGCAAGCCGGTCACCCTGACCATCGTGCGCCCCGCCGGCGTCAAAGGAACCTTGCCGGCGTTCATGTTCTTCCACGGCGGCGGCTGGGTACTGGGCGACTTCCCCACCCATGAGCGCCTGGTGCGCGACCTGGTGGCCGGCTCGGGCGCCGCCGCCGTGTTCGTCAATTACACACCCTCGCCGGAAGCCGGCTACGGCGTGGCCATCAAGCAAGCCTACGCGGCCACCCGCTGGGTCGCCGCCCACGGCAAGGAAATCCAGGTCGATGGCAGTCGCCTGGCCGTGGCCGGCAACAGTGTCGGCGGCAATATGGCCGCCGTGGTCAGTTTGATGGCCAAGGAACAGGGCGGCCCGGCCTTGAAGGCGCAAGTACTGCTGTGGCCGGTGACCGACGCCAACTTCGACACGCCTTCCTACCAGCGCTTCGCCGAGGGCCATTTCCTGACCAAAAACCTGATGGTGTGGTTCTGGGACAATTACACCCGCGACGCGGCTGCCCGCAAGGACATCCATGCCTCCCCGCTGCAGGCCACGACCGCCCAGTTGCAAGGCTTGCCGCCAACATTGATCCAGACCGCCGAATTCGATGTGCTGCGCGATGAGGGCGAAGCCTACGGCCGCAAGCTCGACGCCGCCGGCGTGGACGTGAAAACCGTGCGCTACAACGGCATGATTCACGACTTCGGCTTGCTCAATGTGCTCAGCAAGCTGCCCGCGACCCGCAGCGCGCTGGACCAGGCGGCCGCCGAGTTGAAACAGCGCCTCAAATAAAGCCTCCGCGCGAGCCTGCTCCCGCAAAGGCGGGGGACGAAAATACGCTGGCTATTCGATAGCGCGCTATATATACTCGTCCGCATGGATATCGAATCAAGCCAAGTCCCCAAGCTCGACGGCCAGCTGTGTTTCGCGCTGTACTCGACCTCGCTGGCAATGAGCAAGCTGTACCGCAAACTCCTGGGCAAGCTCGGCCTGACCTACTCGCAATACTTGGTCATGATGGTGTTGTGGGAGAAAAACGAGCTGACAGTGTCGGAGATCGGCGAGCGCCTGTTTCTCGACTCCGCCACGCTGACTCCCCTGCTCAAGCGCATGGAACAGGCTGGCCTGCTGAGCCGGGTGCGCGCGGCCGGCGACGAGCGCCAAGTCATCATCTCGCTCAGCGATGCCGGCCAGGCCCTGCGCGTCGAAGCGGCCAAGCTCAGTCCGGAAGTGAGCTGCGCCACCGGCTGCGCAGCCAACGAGATCGACCAGCTGAAAAGCCAGCTGGAAGCGCTGCGCAAGAATTTGCTCAATAGCGCCTAGCCACAAGGCGGCGACGGAACGCCTGGGCACAACAAAGGATGGCGCTAGCTGGCCGCCATCGTGTTGCAACTTCACTCCTGGCCACTGACGTCCATCAACGGGGCCAGCGCGCGCGCTGCGGCAGCGCCGCTGAGGGCGGCGCCTTGCATGGTTCCTGGCGCTTTGGCGATGCGGGCGCGCTGCGCCGGGTCGGCCAGCACCGGCCAGGCCGCGGCCAAGGCCTGCATCAGCGGCCGCTCCAGCGCGTCCAACCGTGGCCGGATTTCTGTCGCCAGGTCTGGCGGATCGCCGACCGGACCCGCGCCGGCGCGCGACCAAGCGGCAAAGCATTCACGCTGGACGATCTTGGCCGCTTCGATCTGGGCCCGGAAAAAGCGCTCCGCCCAAGCCGCCGGCAGGCCCAGCGCCTGGGCTTCGGCCACGAAGCGGGCGATGATGATGCGCTCGCGCGGCAGATCATCGATTTTCCCGCCATTGCGCCATTTATGACGCGCCACATCGGGCATGAGCGCCAGACGCTGATCCATCAGCTCGCGTAGCCGTTGCAGCGCGGCGTCGGCGTTCACCTGGGGAGTCGGCGCGGTGGCGCTGCTGGCGCGGGCATCAGCCCCGGTTTGTTGTTCCGGCAGACCGGCGGCGGAGGCGGCGTTCATCAGCGCCAGACCACATGCGACGGCGTACCATGCCAATCGATTCAGTTTCATACAGGTTCCTTGCTCGCCTACCAAACCAAACTGAACATTATCCGCGATTTCACGTCGCGTTCGCAGCAGCATAATGACGAGGCAATATTAAATATTAGACAAGACGACTGTGGCCAATGCGCATTTCGATTGGGAAATGATGTATAGCACGTCTAATTGCCTGGGACGCTACCTGAACGGCGGCGCGAACGCCGGACAAGCCGTCCGCTGTCCGCCGGCAGCGCTGTCCGGACAGCACCGGACACCCGAATCGTCTCAATACAATCAATGAGTTAGCGTGTGGCACGGATCGTGCAATGTCGATGGCATTCACGACCAGCCGACGCCGACCATGATCCGCGACACCGCCGAACAAGACCAGATCGACAGCACGCCGCCGCCACGCAAGCGGCGCGTCCTCGCCGCCATGGCGGCCATCGCCGTCATCGGCGCCGCCGCCCTGCTGGTTTCAGCCTGGCGCGACAACGAACACGCCGTCAGCGCCGCGCGCCTGCGCATTGCCGACGTCACGCGCGGCACCCTGATCCGCGACGCCGCCGTCAATGGCCGCGTGGTGGCCGCCGTCAGCCCCACGCTGTATGCCACCGCGCCGTCGACGGTGACCCTGAAAGTGGCGGCCGGCGACACCGTCAAGAAAGGCCAGCTGCTGGCGGTGCTGGAGTCGCCCGACCTGGCCGACGCCCTCAAACGCGAACAGTCCAGCTACCAGCAGCTGGAAGCGGAAGTGGCGCGCCAGCACATCCTGGCCAAAAAGCAGAAGCTGCTGGCCGCGCGCGAAGCCGACACCGCCGAGATCGAGCGCCTGGCCGCCCAGCGCACCCTGGAGCGCTACGAAAGCGTGGCGCAGGTCGGCGTGATCGCCAAGATCGACTATCAGAAAGCGCGCGACGCCCTGCGCTCGGCCGATATCCGCGCCCGGCACGCCGCCAGCGCCGCCACGCTCGAAGGCGACGACGTCGGCCTGGCCCTCAAAACCCGCCTCAATGAACTGGACCGCCAGCGCCTGTCGCTGGCCAACGCCCAGCGGCGCGTGGACGAACTGTCGGTGCGCGCGCCGGTCGACGGTTTCATCGGCACGCTGGCCGTGCAGGACAAGAGCGTGGTGCCGGCCAACGCGCCGCTCATGACGCTGGTCGACCTGTCGCGCCTCGAAGTCGAGCTGGAAGTGCCGGAAACCTACGTGGCCGACCTGGGCCTGGGCATGAGCGCCATCGTCGACATCGCCGGCGCCAGCGTGTCCGGCAAGCTGTCGGCGCTGTCGCCCGAAGTGGTCAAAAACCAGGTGCTGGCACGGGTGCGCTTCGACGGCGCCCAACCGGCCGGCCTGCGCCAGAACCAGCGCGTCGGCGCGCGTCTGCTGATCGACGAACGGCCCAACGTGCTGCTGGTGCCGCGCGGCTCCTTCGTGGAAGAAGAAGGCGGCCGCTTCGCCTACGTGCTGCGCGACGGCATGGCGCTGCGCACGCCGGTCACCCTGGGCGCCACCAGCGTGTCAGCGGTCGAAATCCGCGCCGGACTCAAGCTGGGCGACAAGGTCGTCGTGGCCGGCACCGACGCCTTCGCCCACGCCGCCCGCGTCGCAGTTCATCAATAATCCATCCACCTCCAACAAGGAACTCCCATGCTGCGCATGACCAGGCTGTCCAAGGTGTACCGCACCCACATGATCGAAACGCACGCACTGCGCGGTTTCGAAATCAACGTCGAGCAAGGCGAGTTCGTCACCGTCACCGGGCCGTCCGGCTCGGGCAAGACCAGCTTCCTGAACATTGCCGGTCTGCTGGAAGAATTCACCGACGGCGAGTACATCCTGGACGGCGTCAACGTCAAGGCGCTCGACGACAACGCCCGCTCGCGCGTGCGCAATGAAAAACTCGGCTTCATTTTCCAGGGCTTCAACCTGATCCCCGACCTGAACCTGTTCGACAACGTCGACGTGCCGTTGCGCTACCGCGGCTTCAACACGCGCGAACGCAAGGAACGCATCGAAGACGCGCTGGCCAAGGTTGGCCTGTCCTCGCGCCTGAAGCACTATCCGGCCGAACTGTCCGGCGGCCAGCAGCAGCGCGTGGCGATCGCGCGCGCGCTGGCCGGATCGCCCAAGCTGCTGCTGGCCGACGAGCCGACCGGTAACCTCGACACCCAGATGGCGCGCGGCGTGATGGAACTGCTGGAACAGATCAATGCGCAAGGCACCACCATCCTGATGGTCACGCACGATCCGGAACTGGCCGTGCGCGCGCAGCGCAATGTGCACATCATCGACGGCCAGGTCTCGGACCTGGTGCGCAAATCGCCGTCGCTGGTCACCGGCGCGCAGTAAAGGAGAGGCCATGTTCCAGTACTACTTCCGCCTCGGCGTGCGCAGCCTGCGCCGCAATCCGGCCCTGACCGCGCTGATGGTGCTGACGCTGGCCATCGGCGTGGCGGCGAGCGTGTCGACCCTGACGATCCTGCACGTGATGTCGGGCGACCCGATCCCGCACAAGAGCGCGCGCCTGTTGACCCCGCTGGTCGACGGCGGCCCGCTGAAAGGCTACAACGCGGCCTATCGCGGCTGGCAAAACGACGTGCAGCTGACTTACCGCGACACGCTGGCCATGCTGGCCGGCCTGCCGGGCGAGCGGCGCACCGCCATGTACGACGTGATGGCGCCGGTTGAACCAATGCGGCCCGACCTGCCGGTCATCGCGGCCAGAGGGACTGCCGTCACACGCGACTTTTTCGCCATGTTCGAAGCGCCCTTCCGGCACGGCCAGCCGTGGAGCGAGGGCGACGACCAGGCCGGCGCCGACGTCGTGGTGCTGGGCGAGAGGCTGGCCGAGACCCTGTTCGGCAGCGCCGACCCGGTCGGCAAACGCGTGCGCATGCTGGGCAACGACTATCAGGTGACGGGCGTGCTCAAGGCATGGCGCGTCATCCCCAAGTACTTCCGCCTTGGCGCCGGCGGCTCGGCCGCCAGCGACCAGGAATTCTTCATCCCGTTCAAGACCGCGATTCGCCACGAAACGCGAACCGGCGGCAACATGACCTGCTTGCACCCGAACGAATCGGGCTGGCAAGGCCTGCTCGGGTCCGAGTGTACGTGGCTGCAGGTGTTCGTCGAAACCCGCACCAGCGCGGAGCGCGCCGACGTGCAATCCTGGCTGGACAACTACGTCGCCGAGCAGCGCAAATCCGGGCGGTTCAAGCGCAATGCACCCAGCCAGGTCTACGACGTGGTCCAGTGGCTGGATTTCCACCACGTGGTCAGCAACGACAGCCGGCTGGCGGCATGGCTGGCCTTCGGATTCCTGCTGCTTTGCCTGGTCAATACGATCGGTCTGCTGCTGGCCAAGTTCAGCGGGCGCGCCGCTGAAGTGGGCGTGCGCCGCGCCCTGGGCGCCTCGCGCCGCGCCATCTTCGCACAATGCCTGACCGAAGCCGGCGTGGTCGGCCTGGCCGGCGGCGCGGTGGGAGTGATCCTGTCGTTCGGCGCCCTCGCGCTGATCGGCATGGAATCGGCTGAAAAGAAAATCGCCGCGCACATGGATTGGCAAATGCTGCTGCTGGCCTTCGCCATGTCGCTCGCCGCCGCCATGCTGGCCGGCCTGCTGCCGACCTGGCGCGCCTGCCAGGTCACGCCCGCCATCGAGCTCAAATCGCAATGAGGTCCATCATGCCCATCCGTCCTATCCTGTCTTCCCTGCTGCGCAGTAAAACCGGCGCCATCCTGGTTGCGCTGCAGGTGGCGATCAGCCTGGCGATCCTCGCCAATGCACTGCAAATCGTCAACCAGCGCGTATCGGTCGCCGCGCGCCCCAGCGGTGTGCGCGACGAGTCCTCGCTGCTGTACCTGAGCGTGCACCATCTCGTCAAAGGCAGCCACGAGCAGCAGCTGGCGCGCCAGCGGGCCGAAACGGCAGCCCTGCGGGCGCTCGCCGGCGTCACGTCGGTGGCCTGGACCAACCAGATGCCCATGTCCTGGCACGGCAGCACCACCAGCATCGGGATCAGCCGCACCCAGATGCGCGAAAGCGCCTCCGTCGCGCTCTACGTCAGCCCGGACTCGCTGGCCGCCACGCTCGGACTGAAGGTGACGGAGGGGCGCGACTTCGCCAGTGCCGACGTGCTGACCATCGATGCCGACACCGCTGCCGCGACTGTCCAACCGGACACGGTGCTGATCACCCGCGCCCTGGCCGACAAGCTGTGGCCCGACGCGGCCAGCGTGGTCGGAAAGACGCTCTACTTCGACACCAATCCCAGCAGGGTCGTCGGCGTAATCGACATGCTGCAGACACAGGGTGCCGAACTCGGTAGCCGCGGCTATCTGTCGGTCATTTCGCCGGCGCGCGTGACCAACGCATGGGAGTCGGTGTATGTGGTGCGCGCCGAACCCGGCCAGCGCGAACGGGTCATGAAGGAAGCCGAACAGGCGCTGCGCCGCTCGTCTCCGACGCCGATGATCATCACCACCCGCAGCGTCGAACAGGACCGCGCCGCCCGCTACCGCAGCGACATGGTGCTGGCGTGGATGCTGATCACGGTCAGCCTGCTGCTGCTGCTGGTGACGGCCAGCGGCATCGTCGGCATGGCCAGCCTGTGGGTGACCCAGCGGCGCAAGCAGATCGGCGTGCGCCGCGCGCTGGGGGCCAGAAGGAGCGACATCCTGGCCTACTTCATCACCGAGAACCTGATCATCACCAGCCTGGGCGTGGCGGGGGGCGTGCTGCTGGCCATCGGCCTGAACCAGCAGCTGGTGACACGCCTGGACATACAGCGCCTGCCGCTGGGCTACCTGGTGGCCGGCGCCGGCGTGTTCTGGGCGCTGGGCGCGCTGGCCGCCTACGGTCCGGCGTGGCGCGCGGCCAGCATCCCGCCGGCCATCGCCACCCGCAGCGCCTGAGGCGATGCTATCCTAGCGCCCATGCCGACCCTACTCATCATCGACGATAACGCCACCGTCGCAATGGCACTCGACGTGCTGTTCTCGCTGCACGACATCGCCACCATCCACGCCGCCACGCCCGACGAAGGGCTGGCGCGGCTGGCGCGGGAACCGGTCGACCTGGTCATCCAGGACATGAACTTCAGCGCCGACACCACCTCCGGTGAAGAAGGCCGCGCGCTGTTCGCCCAAATCCGCGCGCGCCACCCCGACCTGCCGGTGATCCTGCTGACCGCCTGGACCCATCTGGACGCCGCCGTCGACCTGGTCAAGTCGGGCGCGGCCGACTATCTGTCCAAGCCATGGAACGATGCGCGCCTGGTGGCCAGCGTGCGCAACCTGGTCGAACTGGGCCAGGCCAACCGCGCGCTGGCGCGCCAGGCCCAGCGCGAACGGCGCCAGCGGCGCGAACTTGAACAGGGCTTCGACCTGCGCGGCCTGGTGTGGAACGACCCGGCCACCGAACGCGTACTGCACCTGGCCTGCCAGGTCGCGCGCGCCGACGTGCCGGTACTGATCACCGGCCCGAACGGCGCCGGCAAGGAGCGCATCGCCGAAATCATCCAGGCCAATTCGCTGGTGGCCGACGGTCCCTTCGTCGTGCTCAACTGCGGCGCCCTGCCGGCGGAACTGATCGAGGCCGAACTGTTCGGCGCCGACGCCGGCGCCTACACCGGGGCCTCCAAAGCGCGCGAAGGCAAGTTCGAAGCGGCCGACGGCGGCACCCTGTTCCTCGACGAAATCGGCAACCTGCCGCTGGCCGGGCAGATGAAACTGCTGCGCGTACTCGAAACCGGGCGGTTCGAGCGGCTCGGCTCGAACCGCGAACGCCAAGTCAAGGTGCGCGTGATCAGCGCCACCAACGCCGATCTGGCCGCCATGATCCGCAACGGCAGCTTTCGCGAAGACCTGTTCTATCGCCTCAATGTGATCGAACTGCGCCTGCCGCCGCTGGCCGAACGCCCGGGCGACATCCTGCCGCTGGCGCACAGCTTCCTGGCCGCCGGCAAAACGCTCGACGGCAGCGCCGAAGCGGCATTGATGGCGCACGCCTGGCCGGGCAACGTGCGCGAACTGAAGAACGTCATGGCGCGCGCCGGCCTGCTGGCCCGCGGCGACACGATCGGCGCCGCCGATCTAGGTCTGCCGGCGCAGTCCGCAGCGCCGATCAGCGAGGCCGAACCGGACCGCGACGACATCGCCCACGCGCTGGCGCGCGCCAACGGCGTGGTGGCGCAGGCGGCCGCCGAACTCGGGTTGTCGCGCCAGGCCCTGTACCGCCGCATGGAACGCCTCGGCATCGCCCGGCCATGAAGCCGCTCGCGCTGCTGGCGTGTGCCCTTGTCGTTGTGGCGGCCGCCATCGCGCTGCTGCTGCCGGTTCCACCCCTGTTTGCCTTCGCGCTGACCGTCGCGGTCATGGTGCCGGTGACGTGGATGGCGATCCGGGCCTACCTGCGCCCGGTACTGTTGCTGTTTCATGCCGTCGAAGGCACCGTCGCCAGCTACCGCGACGGAGATTATTCGTTCGGGCTGCACTGGAAGCGACGCGACGAACTGGCCAGCCTGGTCGACGCCCACAACGCGCTGGGCAATGTGCTGCGCGACCAGCGCCTCGGACTGGCGCAGCGCGAACTGCTGCTCGACACCATGGTGCAAAACACGCCTGTGGCCATGCTGCTGGTGGCCGGCGGCGATGCCATCGTCTACGCCAACATCGCCGCGCGCCAGCTGCTCAATCACGGCCGCAGCCTCGAAGGCCACCACCTGCCGGACCTCCTCGAACATGCGGCCCCCGCCCTGACCGAGGCGCTCGCGCGCGGCGGCGACGGCCTGTTCTCGACCGGCGAAGGCGAAGAGGAAGAGGTCTACCACCTGGCGCGGCGCAGCTTTACGCTCAACGGCCGCAAGCACGAACTGCTGCTGCTGCGCCAGCTGACCTCCGAACTGCGCCGCCAGGAAGTGCAGACCTGGAAAAAGGTGATCCGCGTGATCAGCCACGAATTGAACAACTCGCTGGCGCCGCTGTCGTCGCTGGCCAACTCCGGCGCCGAACTGGTACGGCGCGGCCAGACCGAACGCCTGCCGCAGATCCTCGACACCATCAGCGAACGCACCCGTCATCTGGAAAGCTTCATCCAGGGCTACGCGCGCTTTGCCAAGCTGCCCACACCCCGCGTGGAAGCCGTTGCATGGGACGAGTTTGTCGCGCGGCTGGCGGCGCAGGAGCGCTTCACCGTCGCTGAATCGCTGCCCGTGCGGCAGGCGCGCTTCGATTCGGCCCAGCTGGAACAGGCGCTGGTGAACCTGCTCAGGAACGCCCACGAATCTGGCTCGCGCGGCGAGGATGTGCAGCTGCGGGTCAAGGCTGGCGCCACCAGCCTGCGCATCGAAGTGCGCGACCGCGGCCCCGGCATGAGCGGCGCGGTGCTGACCAACGCGCTGGTGCCGTTCTACTCGACCAAGCGGCACGGCACCGGCCTGGGCCTGGCGCTGGCGCGCGAAATCGCCGAGGCCCACGGCGGGCGCATCGTGCTTGCCAACCGCGACGGCGGAGGACTCAGCGTCGCGCTGATCCTGCCTGCCGGTGTATGATGCAGCCCTCATGTCCAAAGCATCTCCCCCGTCCCGTTTCGACGCGCCCGGCCATCCCCCGGCCACCATCACCGAATTCCAGGGCGTGCGCTCGCTCCACCTGGGCACCTCGTGGGTGCAGGGCGCCATGCGCCTGTCGCGGCCCGATCACATCGAGCTCGAATACGTCCAGATGATGATGATGTGGATGCTGTTCCTGGACCGGCCGCGCCATATCGCGCAGCTGGGCCTGGGCAGCGCCGCGCTGACCAAGTTCTGCTACCAGCGCCTTCCCGGCGCGCGCGTGTCCGTCGCTGAACTCAATCCGAACGTGATCGACATCTGCCACGCCCTGTTCGCCCTGCCGCCCAACGACGAACGCCTGAACGTGCGCGAAATGAACGCGCTCGATTTCGTCCACGACCCGGCCAACCGCAACAGCATCGACGTGCTGCAGGTGGACCTGTACGACGAAGAGGCGCGCGGTCCGGTGCTCGATTCGCCCGAGTTCTACCAGGCCTGCGCCGACTGCCTGACCGAGGGCGGCATCATGACCACCAATGTGTTCGGCGATTTCTCCAACTACGACAAGAACCTGCTCAACATGGAGCTGGCCTTCGATGCGGTGGTGTGGCTGCCCGAGGTGCACGACGCGAACATCGTGGTCCTGGCCTTCAAGAACGCGCCGCAGATCGATTTCAGCGTGCTGTACGAGCGCGCCGGGACCATCAAGAAGACCATGAACCTGAACGCCAAGGCCTGGGTCAATGGCCTGAAAGAGTGGATGCGCGACCACAGCGCTTAGCAACATCAGCAATATTGATGTTTTGATACATAAATACAACACGCCGCCTTACTGAACATAAACTGTCCTGTAGCATCGTTTTCGCGCCACCCTGCGCAGCCTTGGCCCCGACCAGCTGCTGGTACTGGTCAACGGCAAGCGCCGCCACCAGCAGGCGCTGGTGAACGTGCAGCAAACCGCCTTGGCCAAGCTGTCGCCGATGCGCTGGGTCACGCGCGGCGGATCGGCGCGCAGCGTGTCCGGCCCGGCGCGGTTGGTTTCGCCGCGGCGCCGGCCTTCGAGCGACAGGTTCAGGTAGCCGCCGTCGCCGAACGAGAAGCCACGGTTGGCGCTGGCCGAGACCAGGTCGCCGTCGCCTTCGGAGGTGGCGCCGATGGTCGAGGACAGCTGTGTTTCGCTGGTCTGCGACTTGAGCACGATGTTGATCACGCCGGCGATCGCATCCGATCCGTATTGGGCCGCGGAGCCGTCGCGCAGCACTTCGATGTGGTGGATGGCCGACAGCGGAATGGCATTGATGTCGGTGCCGGCCGAGCCGCGTCCGATGGAGCGCCTGGAGACGCCGCCGAAGGCGTACGGTTCACTGTCCTGGCCGAGCGGCAGGGCTGCGTTCCACCACAGGTAGGCGTCCCGACACCAGCACCAAGGGCCTGGACATCGTGGCCGAGCACACCACGCGCATGGCCGGCTCCACGCTGTTGCTGTCCGGTCAGCTGGGATTCAACAAGACCCGCGTGAAGCAGCGCCATTCGCAGTCGCCGGTGCTGTCCGGCGCCCAGCTGTTCGACGATGCCCAGGCGACCCTGATCGAACACGGCCAGCCGCGCCAGCACCACGTGGTCGCGGCGGACTACACGGCCGGGCCATGGAACCTCAATACGCGCGCCAATTATTACGGCGCCGTGCAGGGCCAGGGCTTTACCGCGCCGTTTATCCAGACCTGGGAAGCCAAGTGGCTGGTCGACCTGTCGCTGCGCTACGCGTTCACCAAACGCCTGTCGGCCAGCCTGGGCGCCAACAATCTGTTCGACACCTACCCGACGGAATGGGACAAGGAACGCGCGGCGCCGTTCCCGCAGCTGGGCTTTACGCGCTGCTGGGAAACCTGCCCGATCGGCGTCAACGGCCGCTCGATGTACGCGCGCGTGGACTGGGCCTTCTAACGCTGCTCGCGCCACCACAGCGCCAGCATCGCCAGCGCGAACAGCGCGGCGAAGGGCCACGCCGGCAAGGGCGTGGCTGACGGCGCCGGCGGCTCGGGCCGGCGCGCCGCGTAGGCCGCGGTGGCGTCACGCTTGAGGGCCGCCTGCCACAAAGGCCAGTCGGCCTGGCCGTACACGTACACCTTCGCCGCCGCGCCGCCGGCCGATACGCTCAGCCAGCCCGGCGCGCGCGGCCATACCGCCACGCAGGATGCGTCGGCCTTGTCGGCGCGGCGCTGCCAGGCAAGGGTTTGGCCGAGCTGGGGGAAGCGCGCGCTCCCGGCGACTCCGAGCGCGCACACTTCCAGCCGCTGCCCGGCCAGCGGCATGGCTTCGGCCGGCAGCCACGCCACCTTGCCGTGTTCACGCACGCCGGCCTGGTCGATCACGCTTTGCCACCGCTGCGCGAACGCGCGCGGATCGGTCATGGCTTCGCGGTGCCAGCCGGGTGCCGTCAGGCCCGTATCGCGGCCCAGCACCAACATGGGCACCTGCCGCGGCAGTGCGTTGCGTTCGGCGTCATCCGCCTGCTCCAGCCAGCGCGCATCGACGATCACCAGGTCCGGCCGCCCGAGCGGCGCGCGCGCCAGGTCGCGCCGGACAATGCCCTGCCCCAGCGTGACCTGCCAGTCGATCAGCGCGCGGCTGCGGGTCAGCAGCTCGTTCAGGGCACGCACATCGAACGAGGGCGCGCTGAAGCGCCCCAGCACACGCAGCACGTCCGGTTCGGTCACCTGCAGCGGCAAGGGACCTTGCGCAAACACCTTGCCGGCGGTGTCGACCAGCCGCGCGGTCAGCAGCATGGTTTCGGCCATCGGCGGCAGCCATTGCAGCGACTGAGTGGCGCCCTCGCCGGACGATGTTGCGATCAGCCCGCCGTTCTCGGCCAGCAGCTGCAGGCGCCAGCCGCTGGCGGCAGTGCGCCGCGCGCTCAGGGTGAACATGCTGCCCAGGGCAATTTGCCGCGGGAAGTCGAGGTGCAGCACTTCGGACGCGGGAGCGTTCCAGCGCAGCGGCCGCGCCGGCAGATCGCGCCAGCGCGCAGCGCTCATGCCGTCGCCATCGATCGACACGCTGCGCGCCGCCGCGATATCGATCGATGCGGCATCCGGGTCGATCCTGACATTGTCCTGCACCGCGCCGGGCAACGAGAAGCCGCCCAGCAGCAGCGCCAGCGCGGCGGCGGCGGCCAGCGCCAGTGCGGCGTCGGCCCATTGCCGGGCGAGCGCATACAGGAGCGCGCTCACGCCGCCGGCGAGCATCACGAGCAGCATGACGATCATGGCGCCACTCCCGCATTCCACGCGCGCGTGAACGGCGTGCCGGCGGCGGGCCGAGCGTGCAGCGACAGCGTCTCGGGAGCCGTGCGCAGCCACGCGCGCAGATGAGCGCGGCACGGCAGGCAGCCGTCGGCGACGTCCTGCACGGCGCGCTGCGCCGCCAGTTTTTGCGCGGTGACGCTCAGGCGCTCGCCGATCCAGTCTAGCGCGGTGGCGCGCCACTGCGCCGGCAGTGCGCCTTCGCCTTCGAGCGCCGTGACCAGTTCGCGCACTTGCGCCGGCACCGGATCGGCGGCGTTGCGCTGGGTGCGGCGGTAGCTGGCCGCCACGGGCGCCTCGCCTTCCTCCGCGCTGTCTTCGGCCGGTTCGGTGGCTTCGCCCAGCTGCACCGTATAGACAGGCGACACGCTGGTCTGGGGATACTCGGCGTTGTCGGTCGCGCGCACGTGGAAATACAGGGTGTCGCCCGGCTGCATGCCCAGTTCTTCCATGCTCCAGCGGCGCGACCAGTCGCCCGGGTCGGATAGCGCGATATCACGCTCGGTGTAGCGCGGGTTCCCGCCACCGTGCGCCAGCGTCAGATGCAGCCAGGCGCGGCGCACCTGATGGTCGTCGCGTACCGACACGCGCATCGTGGTCTGGGTGGCATCGGCCGGCAGCTGCGCCACCAGCGGCGCCGTGATGGCGATGCGCGGCGCCTGGTCAGGCCGCACCAGCAGGTTGTAGCGGGTGCCGCGCCAGCGCCAGAACAGCGATTCGTCCGCGCGCCAGAGTGCGCACTGGCGCCCGACCGTCAGCTCGCGGCCGTCGGACAGCTCGACCCGCGTGGCCACCGGCTGCGGCGTGCGCAGGCACCACTGCACCAGGCTGTACTGCGGCACTTCCAGCGCGCGCGGGCTGGTCTCGAAGGCGGCGATTCCGGTGTACCGCGGCGGTGTCACGCGCATCACCAGGGCGCTGGTCTCGTCGGCAAGACGGGGCAGCCTGGCGCCGCCGAACTGCTGCCAGCCCAGCAGCGCCAGCGCAGGCACCACGCTGGCGGCCAGCCAGCGCCAGTCGAAGCGCACCTGCGCGTGCACGATGCCGGCCACGACATCGTCGCGCAGCGCGGTATCGAGGCGGCGCAGCAGGCGCGCGCGCTGCAGGCGGGCGATCGGCGTATCGGCCTCGCGCAGCAGCGCGCTGCTGTCCTCCAGCGCGGTAACGCAAGCATCGAGCCAGCCGCTCCATTGGCGCTCGATACGCAGGTTCTGGCGGCGGTAGTCCCACCAGATCCAGCCGCCGGCCGCCGCCACGCCGACGGGCGACAGCAGCAGGCACCAGGGCAGCAGCACCGCCAGCCACAGCGGCGCGCGCCGGCGCGTGGCGGCGAACTGCAGACGGTCGACGATGTCAGCGGCGGCGTGCATGAGTCACGATCCGTTCGAGCGCGAACAGCGCCATCAGCGCCAGCGTCAGCATATAGCGCAGCGCGCCGCCGCCCTGCGTGGCGGGCGCACTGCCAGGGGCAATCGACTGGCTGGGCGTGGTGTACGGGGGCGGCCGGTATTGCCGCTGTTCCCAGGCTTCGAACAGGGCGCGCGCTGCCGCCGCATCGTGCGGCGGCGGCAGGCGCGCGTCGAACACGGTTGGGGACACTCCCGCAGCCGCATCGATGCGGTAGCGGTGCGGCCCGTCCAGCGCGGCGAACAGCCGGCGCCATCGGGCCGCATGCGCGCCGACGATGACGACGTCACGCCCGGCCGGCGCGGCGGCGCGGCTTTGGCTGCGCACTTCCAGCCGCATCCGCGTGCGTGGCATCAACGCCGGCATCGGCACGTCGCCCAGCAGCAGCACGCGCGAACCGGCCTGCCATTCGCGTTCATGGCGCGCCAGCCAGCCGAAGGCGTCCGCTGTCGACAGGGTCAACCGGTCGGCATTGTCGAACCGGGCCGCCCTGATCTGCCGCTCCGCCCAGGCCGCATCGGTGCCGGGCACGATGACGACCGCGTCCGCGCGCCACGGCAGCACCACGTCGGCCAGCCAGCCGATGACGCAGGCCAGCAGCAGGCAGCGCAGGGCCAGCAGCAGGCGATCGCGCCAGCGCCACAGGCGCCGCCGCCGGGGCTCGGCGCGCGGCAGAAAGCGCGCGCTCGCCAGCGCTTGCGCGTCCCCCTGCTCGCGCCGCCGGCGGTGCCACCATACCGGCAACAGCAGCAGCGGCAAGGCCAGCAGCCACATACTGTTCATGGGCGCAGCCATTTGCGCAGCACACCCACCAGCGGTTCTTCGATGGCGGCGCTGAGAACGGCAATGTCGTGCCGGCGGCAGTCGGTCAGGACATTGGCAAAGTGCTGGTCGCGCCGGCGCCGGTAAATTGCGCGGGTGTCGCTGTCGAACCGTACGACGCCGCTGGGCGCTTCCGGGTCGCTCCACGCCTGGCCGGCGGCGAAGCTGGCGGCGCGCTCGGCCTCGGTGTGCAGGCATAGCAGGCGCACGTCGTGCCGCATGTGGCGCAGGCGCAGCAAGGCTTGCGCATGGGCCGACGGCCAGTCCAGGCAATCGCTGGCGGCGAAGATCAGGCCGGGTGTGCGCGCGAAGTGCAGCCTGGGCTGCTCGGGCAGCAGGCCGGCGGCGCTGACCCGCGCAAGCTGCCCCAGCACGCGGCGCAGCTGGCCGGTGCCGCGCGCCGGCGGCGTAACCTGCACCTTGCCGGCGCCGAATACCAGCAAACCGAAGGCATCGCCCTGGCGCTGCGCGAGCGCCGCCACGCAGGCCAGCAGCGCGCGCGCAAATCCCAGCTTGTCCAGGCCTGGGGTGACGCGGCTCGGTTCGGCCATCGATGCGCTGGCGTCGAGCCACAGCCACACCGCCAGGTGGCTGTCGCGCTCCGCTTCGCGCACGTAATAGCGGTCGGCGCGCGCCATCAGCTTCCAGTCGATGCGGCGCCAGTCGTCGCCCGGCACGTAGGCGCGGTACCCGGCAAACTCGACGCCGGGGCCGTGCCCGCGGCCGGCGTGCGCACCCGGCCCCAGGCTGGCCAGCACGTGCCGCGCCACCAGGTGCAGGTCGGCGGTGGGTATGACGGCCATCGCCTTAATCGGGCTGGATCTGCTCGTGCAGCGCGTCGAGGATCTCGGCCACCGCCACGCCGTCGGCCTCGGCCTCGAAATTGCGCAGGACACGGTGCGCCAGCACCGGGTGCAGCATGGCGCGGATGTCGTCACGCGTGACGGCCAGGCGCTGCTGCATCAGCGCGCGCGCCTTGGCCGCCATCACCAGCGCCTGCACCGCGCGCGGCCCGGCGCCCCAGCCGACGTGGCGGATCACGCTGTCGACGCTGCTCGTCTGCGGCCGGGTCGCGCGCACCAGCCGGGTGGCGTAGCGCAGCAGATGCTCGCCGAGGTTGACGTCGCGCGCCAGCTGCTGCAGGCGCAGCAGGGTTGGCACGTCCAGCGCCGGGGCGGCGTCGGGCAAGGGACCGTGGGTGGTGCGCGCGACCATCGCCATTTCCTCGTCTTCGCTCGGGTAGCCGACATCGATGCGCAGCAAAAAGCGGTCGAGCTGCGCTTCCGGTAGCGGGTAGGTGCCGGCCTGCTCGATCGGGTTCTGTGTCGCCAGCACGAAGAACGGCTGCGGCAGCGCGTGCGTGGCGCCGGCGAAGGTGACCGCGCGTTCCTGCATCGCTTCGAGCAGCGCCGACTGGGTCTTGGGCGGGGCGCGGTTGATCTCGTCGGCCAGCAGCACCTGCGTGAACACCGGTCCCTGCTGGAAGCGGAACACGCGCCGGTGGGTGGCGCTGTCCTCGTCGAGGATCTCGGTGCCGACGATATCCGAGGGCATCAGGTCGGGGGTGAACTGCACGCGCCGGAACTGCATGCCGGTGGCCTGCGCCAGCGACTTGACCAGCAGCGTCTTGCCCAGTCCCGGCACGCCTTCGACCAGCGCATGGCCGCCGGCCAGCAGGCACACGATCAGCGCCTCGACCACGTCGTCCTGGCCGACGATCACCGTGGCCAGGCTGCGCCGCAATGCCTTGATGCTGGCGCCCAGCGTTGCGACGTCAAGTTCAGTCCAGTCGGTTCGATCGCGCTCGGCCACGGTCAGGCTCCCAATGCATAGTGAATGATATTGACGGCCAGGCGCACGCCGCCGGAGCCCTTGTTCGCGTACAGCACCCGCACCCGCCCGTCCATGTCGACCGCGCGCAGCGCATCGTGCTGCGCGCCGTCGATGCGGTAGAAGCTCGCGAACAGGCCATGCGAAGCGGGCAGCTTGCGCAGCGCCCGCACGCCAAACAGGCGCGCCATTTCGGCCTCGAAGGAGCGCGCGAACAGGCCGTCGGCGGCGCCGCTGCGGTCGTCCACGAACAGAAAGCCGCCGCCGCGCACATAGCGCTCGACATGCGCGCGTTCGGGGCCGGTAAATTGCACCAGCCGGTGACCTGCCAGATAGCAGAACGGCACCGCCAGCATGGCCGGATCGGCCAGCGCGGCCACGCGTTCGGCCGGATCGACGCGCATGCTGCTGGTGCGCGCCAGCGCCTGCAGCACCTGGCCGGGCAGGCGCGCGGCGGCGTCCCAGTCGCCCGACACGTATTTCAGGCGCGTGAAGTAAAAGTCATAGCTGGACAGCATGGGCGCCAGCGCCACTCCACCACTCAGCTTTAAAAACGACCTTCGCTCCACAAGCGCTCCAGAAAAGGGCTCGATGATAGGGCTAGCCGCCGGAATGGCGCGCACGAATGGTTTCCAGACTTCAAGCACAAGTTTTATTAAATACACAATACTACCGCGCCGAGCACGCTTGACCTTTCGATAAGCTTGCTGGATGATCGCCGCACCTGAACATGACGGAGACGATTGATATGAAACGAATGATGCTGGCCATCGCCCTGGCCGCGGGCATGCTGGGTACGGCGCAGGCGGACGAGGCCCTCAAGGCGGCCATCGGCAGCAGCGCGCGCGCCCCGGCCAATGCGGCGCGCGACAGCGCCCGCCACCCTTACGAAACGCTGACCTTTTTCGGCATCAAGCCGACCATGACGGTGGTCGAACTGGCGCCGGGTGGCGGCTGGTACACCGAAATCCTGGCGCCCTACCTGCGCGAGAAGGGCAAGCTGATCGCCGCCGGCTATTCGGCCACTTCGCCCGATGAAGGCGCGCGCGGCTACGCCGCCAGTTTCCAGAAGAAGCTGGCCTCCAATCCGGCCCTGTTCGACAAGGTGCAGACGGGCGTATTCGAGCCGCCGCGCGAGTACAGCTTCGCCAAGCCGGGCAGCGCCGACATGGTGCTCACCTTCCGCAACATCCACAACTGGACCGGCGCCGGCGACGACAAGCTCAAGGAAGCCTTTGCGCAGGTGTTCAAGGCCCTCAAACCGGGCGGCGTGTTCGGCGTGGTCGATCACCGTCTGCCGGCGGCCAAACCGGCCGGCGCCACCGACGGCTATCTGCACGAAGCGTATGTGATCAGGATGGTCGAAAGCGCGGGCTTCAAGCTGGCCGGCAAATCGGAGGTCAACGCCAATCCGAAGGACACCGCCGATCACGCCAAGGGCGTGTGGGCGCTGCCGCCGGTATTGGCCAACAAGGATGTGGACCGCGCCAAATACATGGCCATCGGCGAGAGCGACCGCATGACGCTCAAGTTCGTCAAGCCCTGATGTGAAGGCGGCCCGGCGGCGTGTATAGTGCAGGGTCGGCGCAGCGCGCGCCGTTTCCCCTGCCGAGACCATGACACTACTTCGCATCGCCGGCGCCATCGTGCTGGCCATGGCCAGCGCGTGTGCGCTGGCCAACGACCCGCCGGTCGCCGCTGCACCGGCTTCCGCCGTCAACGCCGACGTCGAAAACGCCGTCGTCAAGATCTTCAGTACCCTGCGCCGACCCGACCCGTACAAGCCCTGGACCAAGTCCACGCCGCACGACGTGACCGGTTCCGGCGTGGTCCTTTCGGGTAACCGCATCCTGACCAACGCCCATGTGGTGCGCTACGCCAGCCAGGTGGAGGTGCAGGCCAGCCAGAGCGGCGACAAACTGTCGGCCACCGTGGTCGCCATCGCCCCCGGCATCGACCTGGCATTACTCAAGCTCGACGACGAATCGTTCTTCAACACCCATGCCGCGGCCCAGCGCACCAGCGCCATGCCGGCGGTGCGCGAGCAGGTGTTCGCGTACGGCTATCCGACCGGCGGCAGTTCGCTGTCGATCACCAAGGGCATCGTCTCGCGCATCGAATTCGTCCCTTACACCTACCCGACCTGGGGGCTGCGCATCCAGATCGACGCGGCCATCAACTCGGGTAACAGCGGCGGCCCGGTCATGGCCGGCGACAAAATGATCGGCCTGGCGTTCTCCCGCGTGGCCGATGCCCAGAACATCGGCTACATCATCCCCAACGAGGAAATCGACCTGTTCCTGCGCGACGTGGCCGACGGCCGCTACGACGGCAAGCCGGCCATGCAGGACGAAATCCAGACGCTGGAAAATCCCGCGCTGCGCGAGTACCTCAAGCTGCCGGCAGGCGTGACCGGCGGCGTGGTGCGCAAGCCGGCCTTCACCGATGCCAGCTATCCGCTGCGCGAGTGGGACGTCATCACCCGCATCGGCGATGTGGCGATCGACAACCAGGCCATGGTCAAGGCCGGCCCCGGCCTGAACCTGCGCTTCCAGGCGCTGGTGCAGCGGCTGGCCAAGGATGGCAAGGTGCCGCTGACGATCGTCCGCGACGGCAAGTCCATGACGGTGCAGGTGCCGGTGGTGGGCCATCGCAAGCCGCTCATTGCGCCGCTGGACGAGCGCTATCCGTCGTATCTGATCTACGGCCCGTTCGTGTTCTCGCGCGCGACCGCGGAATTCGCCTCCTTCATGAGCTCCAATGTCCAGCTGTTCAACGCGCTTGCAGGTCTGGGCCATCCGCTGGCGACCGAGCGGGCTACCTTCGCCACGCCGGAACGCGAAGAACTGGTGGTGATCAGCTCGCCCTTCTTCCCGCACAAGAGCGTGAGCGGCTACAGCGGCCGTGCCGGCTCGGTGGTGGAGTCGGTCAACGGCGTCAAGGTGCGCAGCCTGGCCCACCTGGTCACCATGCTGCGCGACTCGAAGGACGAGCTGCTGGTATTTCGCTTCGAGCAGTACGGCGCCGAGAACATCGTGGTGCGCCGCAAGGACATGCTGGAGGCGACCGATGGCATCCTGAACGACAACGGCATCCGCGCCCAGGCATCGCAGGACATGCTCGACATCTGGCAACGCAAATAAGCCGCTCACCGCTTTCGCGAGAACGACTGGCGTACTGGCGACGAGGTACACCTCATCGCCTTCATGGCTTGGCCATTTCCTTGTCGACGCTGGCCTGGGTGGCCGGGTGATAGCGTTCGCGCGCGCGCCGGTACACGTCTTCGGCCCATGCGCGGTCTTCCGGTTGCTTGCGCAGCGCCGCGTACAGCGGCACGACGAACTTCTGCCGGCCCACGCTCATCAGGAATGCTTCCAGCGGGGCGCGCACGTCCCGATAGCCGCCATCGACCGCGGCGCGGAAAAAGCGGAACGCGACTTCATTATTGGCGGTCTTGGCCAGCCCGAAGGCGTCGTCGAGCTCCTTGAGCTGCGCGGGGCCGGCCTTGCCGTCGATGTCGTTCAGGAATTTCATCCATTCGGCGGCGCTCCACTTGGGCGCGTTCAGGCGCGCGGTCGGCAGCGTGCCGGCCATCCAGGCGTCGCGCGCCTTGTCGAGTGCCGCCAGGCGCGGCGACACAACCCGGACCGCACTGGCCGGAATGCCGGGGCCGTACAGCCACTCGTTCAATTCCGCTTCGCTGATCAGGTTCGGGTGCTGGGCCAGCAGGGTCTTGCGCAGGTAGTCGAGGAACTGGTCGGTGGTCACGCTCCAGAAGGCGTGCTGGTCGAACCAGCCGCGCAGGAAGGGGTCGAACACCGCGCGGCCGGCACGCTGCTCCAGCGTGAACAGCAGCCAGGCGCCCTTGGGGTAGGCCAGGCCCTGGTCGGTGTAGTGTTCGTCGGAGCTGTCGGGGTCGCGCGTGAGCAGCGCCTGCTTGTTGACCGGGATCCCGGACAGCGAGGCCAGCGCTTCTTCCTGCTGCAGCTGCAGGTTCATGATGGCGTGGTCTTTGCCGTAGATGGCTTCGATAATGCGCGTGGTGACGTATTCGGTGAAGCCTTCGTTCAGCCACCAGTGCTTCCACGAGGCGTTGGTCACCAGGTTGCCCGACCAGCTGTGCGCCAGCTCGTGCGCCACCAGGTCGACCAGGCTGCGGTCGCCGGCAATCACGGTCGGGGTCACAAAGGTCAGGCGCGGGTTTTCCATGCCGCCGATGGGGAACGATGGCGGCAGCACCAGCAGGTCGTAGCGCCCCCACCGGTATGGGCCGTACAGCGATTCGGCGGCCTTGATCATTTTTTCGGTGTCGGCGAATTCGTAGGCGGCGGAGGCGATGCGCTTGGGTTCGGCGTACACCGCGCTGCGCGGGCCGAGCCGGCGCGCCTGCAGTTCGCCGATGCCGATGGCCAGCAGGTAGCTGGGGATCGGCTGCGGCATCTTGAAGCGCCAGCCGCCCAGGCCGATGCCGCCGCGGTCGTTATCGGCGCTCATGACCACGCGCAGGTCTTGCGGCGCATCGATGCGCGCGGTGTAGGTGAAGCGTACTGCGGGCGTGTCCTGCAACGGCACCCAGGAGCGCGCCTCGATGGTTTCGGACTGGCTGAACATGAACGGGCGCTTGCCCGACATGGTCTGCGCCGGCGTAAGCCATTGCAGCGCCGGCGCGGATGGCGAGGTGCGGTACCAGATGCGCACCTTGTCGCTCTGGCGCGCCAGCTTGATGTGCAGGGCCTGGCCCTTCTTCTCGTCGACGCTGTCGAGGGTGAACGGCACGCTGGTCCAGCCGCCGCGCGTGCCGGACGCCTCGACCTTGCTGATGGTCAGCGCGCGCGTGTCCAGATCGAGCGTGCGGGCCGACTTGTCGAGCCAGTCGAGGCTCAGCACGGCGAAGCCGGACAGGGTCTTCTTGTCGAAGTCGGCCTTCAGGTCGAGGTGCAGCGCGCGCGTCCTGACCTGGTCGTAACGGGCGTAGCTGAGCGGGTCGAGCGCGAACGCGGCTGCGCTCCACAAGGTAAATACGGCGCAAAAGGCGGCGCGCACGATGGTCGGTCGATTCATACGTTCTTTCCAATGGATGGCACGTCGGGCGCACGCAGAATAGCATTTTTGGGCAAACGGCGCGGTCGCGCTGGCGCGCCTCTGCTATCATCCGGCACCATGTTCGACTGACTGTTATGGACGCTTTCCTCGTTTCCACCGGCATCGTGGCGCTCGCCGAAATCGGCGACAAGACCCAGTTGCTGGCCTTTCTGCTGGCGGCGCGCTTTCGCCGTCCGGTGCCGATCGTGCTCGGCATTCTGGCCGCCACCATCGCCAATCACGCGTTCGCCGCCGCCGTCGGCACGTGGATCTCCAGCGTGATGGGCGCGCAAACGATGCGCTGGGTGCTCGGCATTTCCTTCCTCGGCATGGCGGCGTGGACCCTGGTGCCGGACAAGCTCGACGAGGACGATACCAGACTGGCCGACCGCGGCGTGTTACTCACCACCCTGCTGGCATTTTTTTTCGCCGAGATGGGCGACAAGACCCAGGTGGCCACCATGGCGCTGGCGGCGCGCTACGCGTCGATCACTGCGGTGGTTGCCGGCACTACCGCCGGCATGCTGCTGGCCAACGTGCCGGCCGTGTACTTCGGCGAGCGAATTGCCAACCGGATTCCGCTCAAGCTGGTGCACGGCATCGCCGCGGCCCTGTTCGCCGCGCTGGGCGCGGCCACCCTGCTCGGCGCCGGCGCGCGTTTCGGTTTCTAGGGAACGCTCAGGGCCACATCGTCGATCAGGAACGATGTCTGCGCCTGAACGCCTTCCACGCCTTCGAAATGAATGCGCACGGTCTGGCCCTTGTAGGCCGACAGGTCGAAACTCTTCTGCGCGTAGCTGTCCGACCTGTTCAGGTTCGAATAGGTCGCCAGCGTCCTGAGCACGGCGCCGCCGCTGCCGCGTACCTGCACCTTGAGCGTGTCGAACGCTCCCGTCGTGGTGGTCTCGGCCGACACCACGCGCAGCCAGAACGACAGGGTGGTGGCGGCGGCGTTGGCGGGGATGGTAACGCTCTGATCGATCCAGTCGGTATGGGTGCTGCCGTAACCGTTCAGCCAGGCCTTCCAGCTGCCCGTATGCGCCGGATAGGTGCTGCCGGAGCCGATCACGCCGGCGCTCGCGCTCCATGAAGCGGTGCCCGATTCGAAGCCGCCGTTCTGCACCAGGTCCCGGGTTCCCGGGCTGACCGCATTGTTCACGCTGAAAGCCACCGGCACCGATTCCCCGGCATTGCCAGCCGCGTCGTAGGCGCGCGCCAACAGCGTGTGGCCGCCGTTGGCCAGGCTGGCCGAATCGATGGTGGCGCTGTACGGCGCGGCTGTGCCGCTGGCCTTGAGGGCGCCGTCGATATAGAACTCCACCAGGGTCACGCCCACGTCGTCGCTGGCATTGGCCGACAGCGTGATGATGCCGCCGCTGACGGCGACGCCGGCGGCCACGCTGGGCTTGACGGTATCGCTGGAGCCGGCCTGCGTCTGCGTCACCCACACCGGCGCCGACCACAGTACATTGCCGTCGTTCTGGGTCAGCTTGGCGTAGTAAAAGTGCTCGCCGATGCCGGGGGTGACGGTGGCGGTGGGAGCCTGTGCCAGCACGCTGACGGTGCCGTTCCGCCCCGGCACACCTTCGACGATCGCCACGCTGGCGGCGGTCTTGCCGGCGCTGTTGCTGAAGTTGGCCGCCAGGGTCAGCGGCCCGCTGTTGCTGATGCGCTCGCCCATCAGGTGGCCGTTGGCGGTGAAGATCAGCTGCGAATGCTTGTCCATCGTGGCGTACACGCGGCGCGCGCGCAGCGCGTCGATGAAACTGGCCTGCGTCAGCGGTGTGCCGTTCGGAATCAACACGGCGGTGCGGTTGGTGTACGAGGCGCCCCAGTTGGCGCAGTGATTGTCCTGATCCGTCGAGAAAGCCACGTGGAAGCCGGCTTCCAGCGCCTTGTTGCAGGCGCCTTCGTAGCTGGAACGGCTGGTTTCGGTTTCCGTGGTGTTGACCGAGAACGCCTTGGTGTTGAGCACTTCGCACAGCGCCATGGCCTGGTCGCCGTCCGCCGTGTAGCCGAGCGGCACGCTGTTGACCAGGAACTGGGCGCTGGCCGAGGGATGGTTGAACTGGCCGATCCAGCCGCGCTGGCGCATCAGCGTGTAGAGCGCGGCGTAATCGTTCTTGGGCGTCAGCGTGTCGCCGATCAGTTGCCCCTTGGCATTGAGTTCCCACTCCAGCAATTCGGGTGAGTTGAAGATGTTCAGGTGGCCGCCATTGTTGATGACGCCCCATTCCATGCCGTACAGGGCCAGGAAATTCGGATTGGCGCCGTTGAAGCGGGCGGCGGCGGCCAGGCCGGACTGGTACAGCGCGCGCGCCTTGAGCGGGTCGGCGGCGGTGTTGGTGCCGTCCGAGCCGTCGAACATGTGGTTGTGCTCGGACGCCATCAGGAAGTCGAGGCCGCGCCCCTTGGCGTAGGCGTAGGCTTCGGCCGGTCCCTGCTCGCCGCTCTGCGGGTCCTGGGCGCCGGCGCAGGTGGCCAGCGCGCCGCCGCCGTCGCTGTGGTTGGTCTGGCTGTGCAGGTTGCCGAAGTAGACGGTGTAGGGCAGCGAGGCGGCCGCCGGTGCGGCGGTGGCCGTGCGACTGCGTTGTAGTGGCCGGAACGCCGGCAGGACCAGGGCCGGTTGGGCGCCGACCGCGATGTCCCAGCTCTGCTCGACCAGCGCGCTGCCGGCGCGGGCGAAGGCGGTGTCGATGTTGGCGGTGGACACGCTGGTGCGGCGCCCGGCGTCTTGGGCGGCGGCCTGCATGCGCACCTGGTAGATGCCGTCGGGCAGGCTGTCGCCCTCCTTGCGGCCGAGCCAGCGCACCGTCACGGGCTGCTTCGGCAGCCGCTGCACGCCTTGCCAGCGCTGCACCACCTGGCCGCCGGGGCCGGTCAGTTCCAGGCGCCAGCTGACGTCCTGGGCGCTTTCGGCTTGGGGATAGGAAAAATCGAGCGTGAAGGTGCGCGCGCCGTTGTTGCCCGCCGCAAAGGGCGCGTGCAGGGTGGCGTCGAATTCGCGGTGATCGAGCTCGGCGGCGTTGCCGATGCCGGCAAACAAGGCGGCGCACACTGCGAGACGGTGGAGTGTGCGCATCGCGCCTCCTGTTGTCGAAAACTCAATTGTCTCAGGTATGCGTGACGGGTGGATGACGGTACGTACAGGATATGTTGAGCAATGACTAAATCACAACACTTTGTCGTCCCCCCAAAGGCGGGGGACGACATTCTAGCGTTGCAGTCGCAGTTGGACCTCGTGCTCCCCACCGTCGCCGGCCATGACGATGGTATTGCCGTCCACCGCCTTGCCATTGACCGTCAGGCCGGGCTGGTCGGCCGGCACCACGGAAATGACATACACGGTTTCCAGATAGCGGTAGCGCAGCCGGAAGCCCGGCCACTCGGCCGGCACCTTCGGCGCCAGGGTCAGGCGGTTGCCCGCCACCGATATGCCCAGCAGCGATTCAACCATCAGCCGGTACATCCAGCCCGACGAGCCGGTGTACCAGCTCCAGCCGCCGCGCCCGATGTGCGGCGAGACCGCGTACACGTCGGCCGTGACCACATACGGTTCCACCTTGTACAGCGCCACATCCTGCGGCGTGGTGCCGTGCCTGACCGGGTTAATCATGCGCAGCAGTTCCCAGGCCCGTTCGGTATTGCCCATGCGGGCGAATGCCATCGCGGTCCAGATCGCGGCGTGGGTGTACTGCCCGCCGTTTTCGCGCACGCCCGGCACGTAGCCGCGGATATAGCCGGGATTGAGCACGCCCTTGTCGAACGGCGGATCGAGCAGCTGGATCAGGCCGTAATCGCGCCGCACCAGGCGTTCGTTGACGTGCTCCATCGCCACCGCGGTACGCTCCGGATCGGCCGCGCCGGACAGCACACCCCAGCTCTGCGAGATCGAGTCGATCTGGCACTCGTCGTTCTCGTGCGAGCCGAGCGGAGTGCCATCGTCGAAGTAGGCGCGGCGGTACCACTGGCCGTCCCAGGCGTGCTGCTCGACGTTGCGCGCCAGGGTCAGGGCTTCGTTCCGGCAGGTGGTGGCGAACTCGTGGTCGCCATGCAGCACGGCCACCTCGGCAAAGCGCTGCAGCACTTCGTACAGGAAGAAGGCCAGCCACACGCTCTCCCCCTTGCCTTCGTTGCCGACCCGGTCCATGCCGTCGTTCCAGTCGCAGGTGCCGATCAGCGGCAGGCCGTGTTCGCCGAAGCGCAGGCCGCGCTTGATCGCCCGTACGCAATGCTCGTACAGGTCGCCCACCTGGCTGGAGCGGTGCGGCATGTCGTAATACGATTCCTCTTCCTGCTTGAGCATGCGCCCTTCCAGGAACGGTACCTGCTCGCTCAACACGCTGGCGTCGCCGGTGCCGATGACGTAACGGTGCGCCGCCAGCGGCAGCCACAGGTAGTCGTCCGAGCAGTGCGTGCGCACGCCGCGGTCCAGCGGCGGATGCCACCAGTGCTGCACGTCGCCTTCGACGAACTGGTGGGCCGCGCACAGCAGCAGGTGCTCGCGCAGCAGATGCGGTTCGGTGTGGATCATGGCCATCGCATCCTGCAGCTGGTCGCGGAAGCCGAAGGCGCCGCCGGACTGGTAGTAGCCGCTGCGCGCCCACAGGCGGCAGGCGATGGTCTGGTACATCAGCCAGCCGTTGGCCAGCACGTCGAGCGAGGGTTCCGGGGTCTCCACCTGGACCGCGCCGAGCGTGTGCTCCCAGTGGCGGCGCACCTTCTCGAACGATGCCGCGGCGGCGGCGCTGCCTTTGTACTTCTGCACCGTGTTGCTGGTGTCGGCGGTGCGCCGCCCGCCCACGCCCAGCGTGAACACCAGCTCGCGTTCCTCGCCCGGCTGCAGCTCGATCACCGCCTGGATGGCGGCGCAGGGATCGAGCGCGGCGCCGACCTTGCCGGACAGGCGCGCGCGGGTCATGGCGACCGGATTGCCCAGGGTGCGGTTGCGGCCGATGAATTCGGTGCGGTCGGCGGTGATGGTGCGGGTATGCGCATCGACATGGAAGAAGCCCACGCGCCCGCCGAATTCGGTGTTGTAGGCGTTGCGCGCAAACAGCGCGCCGCTGTCCGGATCGAGTTCGGTGATGACGTGCATGGACGACTTGGCGCGCAGGTCGCCCAGCACCCATTCGACGTAACCGGTGGCCGACAGGCGGCGCGGCAGCACGCTGTCGTTGCGCAGCCGGATGACGGAGTACTTGATGGCCGCGTCGAGCGCGACGAAAGTGCACAGTTCGCTGTGGATGCCCTCCTCGTCGTGCTCGAAGACGCTGTAGCCGAAGCCGTGGCGGGTCAGGTATTCGCCGTTTGAACGCACCGGCAACGCCGTGGGCGACCAGAATTTGCCGGTCTGCTCGTCGCGGATGTAGAACGCTTCGCCGCTGCGGTCCGAGACCGGGTCGTTTTCCCACGGCGAGAGGCGGAACTCGTGGGCGTTGTCGTTCCAGGTGTAGGCCTGGCCGCTTTCGGACACCACGCTGCCGAAGTTGGGGTTGGCGATGACGTTGCACCACGGCGCAGGCGTGCGTGTCTTGCCGTCGGTGCGGATCACGTATTCGCGCCCGTCCAGGGTGAAGCCGCCGGTGCCGTTGTCGAGGATCAGGCGCTCGCGCGTGCCGGAACGCGGGCGCAGCAGCGCCACCGGTTCGGTGCGCGGCTCGGTCTGCAGCAGGGCCAGTTTCGGCAGCACCGGCACGGCGCGCTTGACCTGGTCGGCCAGGCTGCCGCGGCTGTCGGACAGGATGGCGCGCGCCACCGACTGCATCAGCACGCGGTCTTCCTGCGATATCTGGTCGAGCAGGCGCACGAAGATGCCGCCGGGGCGGTCGATCGCCTGGGCGTCGATGCCGGAGGCGATCAGGCCCATGATCTGGTCGTGCAGCGCCTGGCGGTAGCCGGACAGGTCTTCGTACCAGATCACCAGGTCCACCACCAGCCCTTTCAGGCGCCAGTAGGCGTGCGCCTGCACCATCTGGCGCGCCAGGTCGATGTTGGCCGGGTCCTTGATCTCCATGAGCACGATCGGCAGGTCGCCGGAAATGGCGTAGGCCCACAGGCCGGACTGGCCGCGCTGGTTGCGGACCAGGGTGGCGGCATCGGCCCGCAGCGCCGGATTCGGGTAAATCACGGTGCTGGCCAGGCGGCTGTACAACTGGGCGTCCGATTCGCTGGCGTTGAGCTGGCGCAGCACCACCTGGCTATGGGTCCAGGCCAGTTCGAACACCCGGTCGGCCAGATGGCGGTCCTGGTATTTGTCGATCAGGTGCAGGGCCGCTTCGCGGGTGTCGGTCATGCCGGTCACGACATCGAGCGTCATGGCCTGGTCGGGTTCCAGCACGACCTTGTAGCGGATCGCCACGACCGGGTCGAGCACCGAGCCTTCGCTGCCTTTGAACGGTTCCTGATCGAGCATGGCGCGCGGGGCCTGGGTGCTGTTGCCCCGGCCGATGAATTCGCTGCGGCTGGTCTCGAAGCTCACTTCCATGGCCACCCCGTCATGCAGGGTGGCGACGTTGAACAGCCACGGCATGTGCTCGTCCTTGGCGCGCGGACGGCGCGTGCACAGGATGGCGTTCTCGCCGCGCAGGATTTCGGTCTGCACGAACAGTTTGGAAAACGCCGGGTGGGCGTTGTCGGCCGCGGCCGGCGCCATCACCACTTCGGCATAGCTGGTAAATTCGATGGTGCGCCGTACCGCGGTCTGGTTGGTGATGCGGGTGCGGCGCATCTCGATGTCGTCTTCGGGCGAGACCACGATTTCGGTGTACAGCTCCAGTCCGCGGTCGTGGCGGCGGAATTCCGCGCGCCCTTCCGAGAAGATGACTTCGTATTTCTTCGGCTCGACCAGGGTCGGCTGGTAGCCGGTCGACCAGAATTCGCCGGATTCGAGATCGCGCACGTAGCCGAAGCTGCCCCAGTTGTCGCAAGTGCTGTCTTCACGCCAGCGGGTGACCGCCAGATCCCTCCAGCGGCTGTAGCTGCCGCCGGCGGAGGTGACCATGACGTGGTAGCGGCCGTTGGACAGCAGCTGCACTTCCGGCTGGGCGGTGGTGGTCTGGGTGATGATCCGCATCGGCATGACCACTTCCTGGGTGGTCGCGCGCAGGGCCGCCACTTCGTGGGTGCTGGAGTAGAACGCGCCCGAACGCGGCACGCGTTCCTGCAGCACCAGCAAGGTCGATTGCAGCAGCGGGTCGGACTCGAAGCGGCGCTGCATCGGACGGTCGTGCAGCAGGTAGCTGATGGCCAGCAGGCCCATGCCCTGGTGGTGCGCCATGAAGGAGCGCACCACGGCGAAATCCTGGCCGCGCGGCAGGCGCGAAGCGGTGTAGTCGATCGCTTCGTAGAAGCCGTACTTGCCCATGAAGCCCAGTTCGGCCATCTTCAGCAGGTTGTCGCAGGCGGCGTCCGGTTCGACCATCAGGCCCAGCATGGTGGCGTACGGCGCGATCACGGCATCGTCGCCCAGGCCGCGTTTGAGGCCGGTGCCCGGCACCCCGAAGGCGCGGTACTGGTAATTCAGGCTGGCGTCGACGGTGTTGTAGCCGGACTCGGAAATCCCCCACGGGATGGCGCGCTGGCGCGCGTAATCGATCTGCGCGTTGACCACGCCGTGGTAGGTCTGGTCGAGCAAGGTGTTCGGATAGGTCGGCATGACCAGCAGCGGCATCAGGTACTCGAACATCGAGCCGCTCCACGACAGCAGCAGCTGGTGGCCGCCCACGATGCACAGCTGGCGGCCCATGGCGAACCAGTGCTCCTGCGGGAACTGGCCCTGGGCGATGCCGACGAAGCTGCACAGGCGGATTTCGGAGGCCAGCAGGTCGTAGCTGGCCGCGTCCATGCGCCGCTCGCTGACGTTGTAGCCGATCGCCAGCAGCTTGGTGGTCTGGTTGTACATGAAGCGGAAGTCCATGCTGGCGAACTCGCGCGCCTGCGCGGCCAGGCTGTTCAACTGCTCGATGCGCGCGGCGGCGCGCGCGCTGCCCTGCGCGACCAGCTGGCTCAGGGTGTGCAGGCGTTCGCGCTCGCTCGGCGCCAGGTCGGTCTCGGCGCCAGCGGCAAGGCGGAACTGGGCCAGTTCGCGCAGGGTCGGCATGCGCGTCAGGCTGGAGTCGACCACGTGTTCCTGGGCCGCCTGCATCCACGGCGCCAGTTCCAGCAGTTCGGCGTGGGCGGCGTAGCACTGTTCGACCAGCTTTTCAGTCCAGCCCTGCAGGTTCGGTTCGCCGGCCGGGTGCAGCGCCGCCAGGATGGCGTCGGCGGCTGCAGCCAGGCGCGCCAGCGCGCCGACCATGCCCGGCAGCGACGCGGCGTCGCGCAGGCGCTCGGGATCGAGTTCGGCGCGCATGGCGTCAACGGCCGCCTTCACCGGCTGCGGCGCATCGGCGGCGTACTCCTCCACCACGCGCAGGGTGATGGCGATGCCGTCAGTGGTCTGGGCACTGGCGATCGGCGCGTCAAGCAGCGCAGTCAGCCCCGGCGCCAAGGTCAGCAGGTGGCCGGCCAGGTTGCCGCTGTCGACCGCCGAGATGTACATCGGGTGCAGCGGCTGCAGGGTCTGGGTGTCGTACCAGTTATAAAAGTGTCCCAGGTGGCGCTCCATGCGCGCCATGGTCTTGAAGGCCTCGCCGGTGCGCTGGATCACCCGCCCTGTGGTGATGAAGCCGAAGTCCCAGGCCGTCAGATTGGCCAGCAGCGACATGCCGATATTGGTCGGCGAGGTGCGGTGCGCGACCACCCGGGCGGGATGCTCCTGCATATTGTCGGGCGCGAGCCAGTTGTCCTCCGGGCCGGCGAAGGTTTCGAAGAAGCTCCAGGTCTTGCGCGCCAGGGTTTGCAGGAACACCGTCTGGGGCGAGGTCAGCGTGGCGGCGACACGCTGGACCGGCAGGCTGATCCACCACGACACCACCGGCGCCAGGAACCACAGCAGCAGCACCGGCGCGGCCACCGCCAGCGCTTCGGGGTTGGCGTACGAGAGCAGCAGCGCGGTGCCGACCGACAGCGCCGGCGAGAACCACATATTGAGCCAGTTGGACTCCATGTCGGTGGAGGAGCGCGACAGGCTCGATGGGCGCCATTCGAGCAGGTGGCGGTGGGTGACCAGCATGCGCCACGAGGCGCGGATCGCCGCGCCCACGCTGAAATAGGCTTCGTAGGGCAGGAACACCACCGACAGCGCGGCATGGCCGAACATCAGGGCGGCGCTCCTGGCGGCGCTGCGCAGATGCTGGCCCCACACGACGTCGTGCGATTTCTCGGTCAGGTCGGACACCACGCTGACGATGGGCGGCAGGAAGAATACCGACAGCACGGCCAGGGTCCAGAACAGCGTCGACGGCATCACGGCCCAGCAGGCCACCAGCAGCAGCGTGAGGGTCGGCGCCACCAGGCTGCGGCGCAGATTGTCGAACAGCTTCCAGCGCGACAGGCTGGAGAGCGGATTGCGTTCGCGCTTGCCGTTCGGGCCCGGCACTTTACCGCGCAGCCAGCCGGTCAGCTGCCAGTCGCCGCGGGTCCAGCGCTGGCGCCGGCTGACGTCGTCGCTGTAGCGTGCCGGATAGGCTTCGTAGAGCTGGGCGTCGGAGAGCAGGCCGGCGCGCAGATAGCAGCCTTCGAGCAGGTCGTGGCTGAGAATCCGGTTGTCCGGGAAGCGCCCGCCCAGCACGGTTTCGAAGGTGTCGACGTCGTAGATGCCCTTGCCGATGAAGGAGCCTTCCAGGAACACGTCCTGGTACACGTCCGAGACGGTGCGGGTGTACGGGTCGATACCCGGCTCGCCGCCGCACAGCACCTCGTAGCGCGAGGCGTTCTCGGACGGCAGCGCGGCCGCCACGCGCGGCTGCAGGATGCCGTAGCCTTCGACCACGCGGCGCCTGGCCGGGTCGATCTGGGGGCGGTTGAGCGGGTGCGCCATGGTGGCGACGAACTGGCGCGCGGCATCGCGCGGCAGCTGGGTGTCGGTGTCGAGCGTGATCACGTAGCGCACGTGGGCCAGGCCGTCGGTGCTGCCGGCGATGCGGGAAAACGCCCCGCTGCCGGCGCCGCGCAGGAAGGCGTTGAGCGCGCCGAGCTTGCCGCGCTTGCGTTCGTGGCCGATCCAGGCGTTCTCGGTCGGGCTCCACACGCGCGGACGGTGCAGCAGCAGGAACGGTTCGATCTGGCGCCGGCCGCTGCCCGCAGCGCCGTCGTCGGCCAGGACTTCGGTCTCGATTTCATGGCGGTAGCGCGCGTTCAGTTCCTCGATGCGCGCGCTAATCTGTGCCACCAGCGCGTCGTCGTCGGGCATGTGCTCCCTGGGCGCATCGGCGAAATCGGTCAGCAGGCAAAAACGCACGTTCGGGTCGCGGTTGGCCAGGTAGTGCACTTCGAGCGCTTCGCACAGGCTGGCCACGTTGTCGGCGCTGTAGATCAGGGTCGGGACCACCACGATGGCGTGGGCGTCGCTCGGCACGCCCTTGCGGTAGTCCATGCGCGGCAGCAGGTGCGGGCGCGCCAGCTGGGTGGCCAGGAAGTTCACCAGCGCCAGCGCCAGCTGGCTGGTGCCGATCACGGCGAGCAGTCCGAGCACGATCAGCAGCACGCCGTCGAGGTCGTCGCCGGCCGCGCGCTTGACGGCCGCGCCGGTAAACAACAGGGTGAAGATGCCGATCGAGCCGAGGTAGACCGTCAGCGGCGACCGGCGGGCGGCGCGGCGCACGGCGGCACTGGGCGGAAAGCGCGCGGCCAGGCGCCGCTCCAGCAGCGGCAAGCCTTTGCCGACCAGGTAATAGCCGACGTGGCGGGTGCGCTCGTCCAGGCCGCCGGCGGCCAGGTCGCGGTTTTCCATGGCCAGCCCCAGGGCCTGTTCGGCCACCTGGATTTCGCTGTAGTCGCAGCGCTTGGCCAGGTTTTCCACCACGTGGCGGTAATGGTCGCGGGTGGCGAAGTCCATCTTGCCGTAGGTGTCGGCCGGGTCCAGGCGCAGGGTGCGTTCAACTCCGCTCATGGTCTCGACGAATTCCTGCCAGTCGGTGGTGCCGAGGAAGCGCAGGCTGCCGATGCTGTTGCTGATCGAGACCTGGTCGGCGGCCTGCTGGCCGATCTCGGCCTGGATCTGCTGTTCAATGGTCAGGCCGCTCTCGGCCAGCCGGGTGGAGACCCATTGCAGGGCCAGGGTCAGGCCCGGGCTCTGGCCCTGCAGGCGGCGCGCGATTTCGGCCACGAAGCCGCTGTTCATCGACTGGCCCGAACGGGCCATGTCGGCCACCAGCAGGATCAGGTCGGACGGGCTCTTGTCCGCCGTTTCGACCATCTGGTCGGCCCAGGTGTTGGCCAGGTCGCGCTGGTTGCGGTTGTCGTACACGCGCGCGGCCACGCGGCGCAGGTTCTCGATCAGCGCCAGGCGCAGCATGATGGGGATGGCCCACAGTTCGCCCAGCTTGAGCGGCGCGACTTCCTGATAGGCGTCGACGAAGCGCGCCAGGCTTTCCGGATCGACGCGGCCGTCGCCGTGGGCGATGATTTCGAGCGCGATCTGGTACACGCGCGGGGTGCCGTCGGCATCGTCGTTGGCCAGGCGCGGCAGCTCCTTGCTGTAATCCTTGGGCAGGTGCCGGCGCGCGGTGCGGATCTGCTCTTCGATCAGGTAGAAGTTATCGAGCAGCCATTCGGAGGCGGGGGTGATCTGCCGCCCCGACTTGATGGCGGCGGTCAGTTCGGCGCAGGTGTCGCCGATGACGGCGGCGTTCTCGCTCAGCCGCGCCAGCAGGCGGTCGGGGCCGCCCTTGTTGCTCAATTGGTGACGGTGCGCCAGGAACTTGCCGTGCATGGCCATCTGGGCCGCACTGAACAGTTCGGAGCGCAGCGGCGTCTCCTGCTCGATGTCCGTTTCCGGCGTGGCGCCGAATTGATAAAGCGTGTCGGACAGGACGGTTTTTTCTTCGTTCAACGGGAAACCTCGCGTAGGCATGAGTAGCCAACACGCTGCCTTAGCGGCTGTTTCAAAATGGGCATGGCGTTGTTGCGGCTCCTTGCCCATTTTGAAACAGCCTCTTACAGCGCGTTGCGACCGGGGCGAACGGCTGTTTCCATACTAAAACCACGTGCATAAACGCACTGTGCGCCAGCGAACATAATTCGCCAGCAATGCCGCCGTGAAATCAGAAATGGTAGCGCAGCGAGACCGTCAAACTGCGCTCGTTCTGGCGCGGTGCGGTGTCGATGAGGGCACGGGCCGGGCGCTCGCTCTTGACGCGAAGAAACTCCGTGACCAGTGTGAATGACGGGCTCAGGTCGAGCGCGTAGGCCAGCGCGACCGCGTGGCCGCGCTCGCTGTTCGGATCTTGCGGCAGGATGTCGTCTTCCTCGTCGACGCTGAAGCGGTCGTAGCGCACGGTGGCCTGGCCCGGCCCCAGGCGATGGCTGGCCAGCGCGAACCAGGAGGCGTAATCGGCGTACACCTCGTTACTTCCCAGCAAGGTGCTGCCCTGCATGGCCTGCGCCACGACTTCCCAGCCGGCGCCAGGACGCAGGCGCAAGCCGAGGTGGTTGAAGCGCGTGCGCCAGCTCCATTGGCGGTCCTCGATGGCATTCGAATCGGCGCGGTTGTCGTAATGCATCGCCGTCAGCTCCAGCATGCCGCGGTAGGCGTAGCTTGCACTGAGGTAATAGCCGAGCCGGCCGTCGATCTCGCGAAACGGGTGGATGGTGCGGTTCTGCCACAGCTCGCCGCCTTTGCGGTAGACCGGCAGATCGGCCAGGCGCAGCGGTTCGCTCAGGCTGGTGATGCGATCGCTCACGGTCCAGCCGCGCCAGGCCAGCAAGGTGCCGGTCTCGTCGTTCCAGCCGAACAGCGCGGCGGTGACGCCGAAGTCGTGCGGCGAACCGGCCAGGCGGCCGTTGCGCGAAAAATTCACTTCGATGCCCTTGGTGCGCAGTTCCTCGCCGATCCAGCTATTGATGGCCGCGCTGGACACGGTGCGCGCCGGGGTCCAGCCGACGCTGTCGTAATCGAGCTCCAGGCTGGTGACGGGAAAGAAGGCGCCGGCCTTGACCCGGGTCTTCCAGGGTCCGTCCGGCAGCGGATTCCAGCCCAGGTAGGCCTCATTGACACCCAGTGCGCCGCGGCGGTCGTCGCTGCCGTGGGCAACGATGGTGGCGGCGAGGGTATCGGTGAGGTCGGCATCGGCCGCCAGCGTGGCCTGGCCCAGGCGCACGCCGGAGCGGTCGTAGCGCAGCTTGCCCAGGCCGCCGTGCAGCCAGCTGCTACTGGCATCGGCCGCGACGGCGCGCACGTCGACCTGGCCGTGCAGCTCGACGGCGGCGGCCCAGGGCGCCGCCAGGGCTGCCAGCAGCAGAAAGGTTTTCGGGGAAATTAACATCGTTTCCATTATGCCCGGAAACGTGTCAAACGCATCACATTACAAAAAACATCGCCAGCGCTGCGGCGAGCATGGCGCCGGTGGCCAGCCAGCCCAGCCACTTCAGGCGCGGGCCGATCGCAAACCGGCCCATCACGGCGGGGTCGGCGCCGATCACCATCATCGCCGCCATGATCGGCACGGCCACCACGCCGTTGACGACGGCGCTCCAGAACAGCGCCTTGATCGGATCGATGGGCATGAAGCCGAGCGCCACCCCGCCCAGCGTGGACACGGCGATGATCGCGTAAAACCCCTTGGCGACGGACGGCTTGTGCTCCAGCCCCTTGGTCCAGCCGAAGGCGCCGGCGGTGGCGTAGGCGGCCGAGCCGGCCAGCACCGGCACGGCCAGCATGCCGGTGCCGATGATCCCGGCGGCGAACAGGATGAAGGCGAACTGCCCGGCGACCGGGCGCAGCGCTTGCGCGGCCTGGGCCGCCGTGTCGATCTGCGTCACGCCATGCGCATGCAGCGTCACGGCGGTGGTCAGGATGATGAAGAACGCCACCAGATTCGAAAAGCCCATGCCCACGACGGTATCGATGCGGATGCGCCGGAAGCTGGCGCGCGCCTGCTGCGGCGCGACCTTGAGCGGCAGGCGCTCGGGATGGGCGCCCATTTCCTCGACTTCCTGCGCGGCCTGCCAGAAGAACAGATAGGGGCTGATGGTGGTGCCGAACACCGCCACGATGGTGAGGATGGTGGCGCCGTTCCACGTCAACTCGGGCGCGACCAGCGCGATACCGAGTCCGTGCCAGTCGATCTTGACTGTAAATACCACCGCCACATAGGCCAGCAGGCCGAGCGTAAGCCACTTGAGCAGGCGCACGTAGCGGCTGTAGGGCACGAACACCTGCAGCAGCAGCGAGACCAGGCCGAAGCCGGCGGCATACAGGCGGCTGGGACCGCCCACGATGAGCCCGAGCGCGTCGCCCATTGCGCCGATGTCGGCGGCGATGTTGATCGTATTGGCGCACACCAGCAGCCCGACGATGGCGTACAGCAGCGGACGCGGAAAGCGCTCGCGCATATTGCCCGACAAGCCCTTGCCGGTGACCCGGCCGATGCGCGCGCTGACGGTCTGCACGGCCACCATCAGCGGCCAGGTCAGCAGCATGGTCCACAGCAGCTGCATGCCGAACTGGGCGCCGGCCTGCGAATAGGTGGCGATGCCGCTCGGGTCGTCGTCGGCCGCGCCGGTGATCAGGCCGGGGCCGAGTTTGGCCAGCCAGCGCTGGTGGATCGGGCGTTCGATGGCGCGCACGGGCGCCTGGGGTGTCAATACCGTCATTACATACTCGCGACAAGCGGGTTCCTTCCGAAACCCAGGATTGATGGAACTTGTGCGTAGTGTGACTGGCGAGGGGAGACGCCATCATCCGCAGCGAGCAGACGACGGCTGTGGAGACAGCGGTTATCTGATCAAGGTGGTGCCGCCAACGCGGCCACTACAAGCACTTGAATAACTGCCCATTCGGGGCTCCACAGAATGAAAACCTCGACAATGTAATCGCCCGGCCTGATGAAGTCAACCGTTGTAGCGCCAATACCAAATTTAAATTCTCGCGATGTATGCGATGATGGCCGCGACCCCAAGCCCTGGAGAGCACCCATGCCATCGAGCCCTTCCCTCCCCCTCGCGGCCCTCGTGTGCCTGCTGGCCTCAGCATGCGCGCTGGCCGACGACCAGGTCGTCAAGATCGGCGTCAGCGGACCGCTGTCCGGCGCCAATGCCTTCGCCGGCAAGGACGACGAGAACGGCGTGCGGCTGGCGGTCGAGGAGCTCAACGCCAGGCCGGTCACGGTGGCGGGCAAGCCGGTGCGCTTTGAAGTGGTGTCGGAGGACGACCAGGGCGACCCGAGAGCCGGCGTGGCAGTGGCCCAGAAGCTGGTCGACGCCGGCGTCAAGTTCGTGCTGGGTCCCTACAATTCCGGCGTGGCGATTCCGGCTTCGCGTGTTTACGACCAGGCCGGCGTGCTGATGTCCACCGTCGGCACCAATCCGAAGATCACCCAGAGCGGCTACCAGGGCGTGTTTCGCATCGTCGCCAGCGACACCCAGGCCGGTGCCGCGATGGCATCGTATGCGGCCAAAAAGCTCAAGCCGGCAATGGTCGGCGTGATCGACGACCGCACCGCTTTCGGCCAGGGCATCGCGGCGGAATTCATCAAGCAGGCCAAGGCACTCGGCATGAAGGTGGCCGCGCATGAATTCACCACCGACAAGGCGAGCGACTTCGCCGCCATCCTCACCAGGCTCAAGGCCAAGGGCGTGCAGGCGATTTTCTTCGGCGGCTACGCCCCGCAGGCCGCGCCGATGGCGCGCCAGATGCGCGCGCTCGGGCTGAACGCGCACCTGCTCGGCGGCGACACCCTGTGCAGCCCCGAGATGGCCAGGCTGGGCGGCGACGCGGTCGGCGAAAACGTGCTGTGCGCGCAGGGCGGCGCGATCCTCGAACGGCAGGCCGCCGGCCCGGCCTTCCAGGCGCGCTACAAGGCGCGCTTCAAGCAGCCGCCGGACGTGTACGCAGCGCCGTTCTACGACCAGACCATGTTCATCGCGCAGGCCATGAAAGCGGCCAACTCGGTCGAGCCGTCGGTGGTGGGCGCGGCCCTGCACGCCGGCACGTACAAGGGCGTGGCCGGCAGCTATGCCTTTGATGCGGCCGGCAACCTGAAGCACTCGGCCGTCACCATCTACACCTTCCGCAAAGGCGCTCCGGTGGCGCTGGCGACCTACTGATGCGCGCCGTACTGCTGCTGGCCGCCGCGCTGGCCCTGCCGGCGCAGGCGGGCGCTCCTTTGACCCCGCCGCTGGCGCAGTTCGGCGTGGCCGCGCAGGCCATGCCGGCGCTGGTGCAGCGCTACCAGCTCGACTACGCCAGCCTCGACCGGCTCTACACGGTACGCAACGGGCGCGCGCGCGCCGCGGCGCTGGACGACTTCTTCACGCAGTGGCGCGGCGCGCTCGACCAGCTGCCCTTCGACAGCTACGGCGTGGAAGACCGGATCGACTTCGTCATGCTGCGCAACCAGATCGATTTCGAGCTGCGCGACCTGGCCGCGCAGGACGGCCGCTACGCCGAAGCCGAAGCGCTGCTGCCTTTCCTGCGTCCGCTGATCGCGCTGGCCGAAGCGCGCCGGCTGATGCAGGCGCAGGACGGCGCGGCCAGCGCGGAGCTGCTTAACCGCGCCGAGGCCGGTGTGCGCAAGGCGCAGCAGGCGCTGCTGGCGGGCGGCGATGTCGATGCGGCCAAGCCCTACGCCACGCGCAGCGTGGCCAACCGCGCGCTGCAGATCCTGGGCGCCGCCAGCGCCGACCTGAAAGCCTGGTACGCCTATTACGAAGGCTACGATCCGCAAATGACGTGGTGGATCAAGCGGCCTTACGCCGATCTGGACAAGGCCATGACGGCATACGCGGCCAGCGTGTCGGAGCGGCTGGTCGGCAAAGCCTCGGAGACGCGCCTGAACGTGACGGGCGATGCGGTCGGACGCGCCGGCCTGGTGAGCGCGCTGCGGCGCGAGATGATTCCGTACACGCCGGAAGAACTGATGGCGCTGGCCGAGCGCGAGCTGGCCTGGGGCGAGGCGGAACTGCGCAAGGCCGCCGCCGAGATGGGCTTCGGCAGCGACTGGCACGCCGCCATGGAGAAGGTGAAGAACAGCTACGTGGCGCCCGGTGCGCAGCCGGCCATGGTGCGTGCGCTGGCGCAGGAAGCCATCGACTATGTCAGCGCCAACCAGCTGGTCACCGTGCCGGAAGTGGCGCGGCGCAGCTGGCGCATGGACATGCTGTCGGCCGACAGCCAGCAGACCAGCCCGTTCTTCCTGGGCGGCGAAATCATCCAGGTGGCCTACCCGCTCGACAGCATGACGCACGAGCAGAAGCTGATGACCATGCGCGGCAATAATCCGCATTTCGCGCGCGCGGTGGTGCATCACGAACTGATCCCCGGCCACCATCTGCAGCTGTTCATGGCCGAGCGCTACCAGCCGCACAGGAAGCTGTTCGACACGCCGTTCTTTGTCGAAGGCTGGGCGGTGTACTGGGAGATGCTGCTGTACGAACGCGGCTTCGCCAGCACGCCGCAAGACCGCATCGGCATGCTGTTCTGGCGTAACCACCGGGCCGCGCGCATCCTGTTCTCGCTTGGGTTCCATCTCGGGAAAATCACGCCCGAACAGGCCGTCAAGCTGCTGGTCGAGCGCGTCGGCCACGAGCCGGACAATGCCCGCGCCGAAGTGCGGCGCTCGTTCAACGGCGAGTATCCCCCGCTATACCAGGCCGGCTACATGATCGGCGCGCTGCAGCTGCGCGCGCTGAAACAGGAACTGGTCGATGGCGGCAGGATGACGCTCCTGCAGTTCCACGACCGCATCCTCGAAGGCGGCATGATGCCCGGCGAAATGATCCGCGCACGCCTGAAGGGAGAGAGCATCGCCCGCGACTTCACCCCGTCCTGGCGTTTTTACCCATCGATCCACAAGACCGCCCCATGACCAAATCCTTACGCATTTTGTGCGCCGCCCTGGCGCTTGCCTTCTCCCCCGCCATCGGCATGGCGCAGCCAGCCCCGAAAGTCTCCGGTGAAATGGCGGCGCAGGCAAAACAGCAGCTCGACAAGCTGGCCGACGAATACTATGACGATGTGGCGCGCTTCGCCCCGGTCGACGCGACCGAAAATGGCGACCGCCGCTTCGACGACCAGATCGGCCTGTCGATCGCGCCGCGCCTGCGTGCGCGCCACGCCGCGCGCCTGGCCACCTACCTCACGCGGCTGCAGGCGATCGACCGCGATACGCTGGATTTGAAAGCGCAGATCAACTACGACATCCTGAGCTACGAGCTGCAGAGCGCGTTGTCGATGCTCGCCTATCCGGATCATCTGCTGCCGCTGGACCAGATGGGTTCCATTCCCGTCGTGCTGGCCAACTTCGCCAGCGGCGACCAGGCGCAGCGGCTCACGACGGTCAAGGAACACAAAGCCTATCTGAACCGCATCAACCAGCTGCCCGAGTGGATCAACCAGGCCATCGCCAACATGCGCGTCGGCATGCGCGACGGCGTGGTGCTGCCCAAGGCGGTGGTGGTATCGATGCTGCCGCAGTATCAGAAACTGGTGAGCGCAACGCTGGAGAAAAGCATCTACTACACGGCCGTCAGCCACATCCCCGCGAGTGCTACGGCGCAGGAACGGCAGGGGCTGACGGCGGCCTACCGCACCGCGATCGCGGCCAGGGTGGGCCCGGCGACGGCGCGGCTTGCCCAGTTCCTGGAAAAGGAATACCTCCCGGCGGCGCGTACCAGCACCGGCTGGAGCGCCCTGCCGCACGGGGGTGAATGGTATGAAGCCTATGTCGCCTCGCGGACCACGACGCCCCTCAAACCGGACGCGATTCACGCGATCGGCTTGCGTGAGGTGGCGCGCATCCAGGGCGAATATGCGGTCCTGGGGCCGAAGATGGGCTATACCGGCCCTGCCGCCGGGCTGCCGAACTGGGTCGCCGCGCAGGACAAGTACCGGCCGTTCAAGACCGACCAGGAAGTCCTGGATGTCTACCGCAAGCTCGATGCGGTATTGAAGGAAAAGCTGCCGGCGCTGTTCACGCTGCGGCCCAGGACACCGCTCGATCTGCGGCTGGAGCCTGAACTGACGCGCGCCACGGCGTCCGACCACTACTCGCCGCCGGCGGCCGATGGCTCGCGCCCTGGCGTGTTCTGGTCGGTCGTGAACGATCCGGCGCAGTACGGCAGCACCGGTATGGTGACCCTGTTCCTGCACGAGGGCCAGCCGGGCCACCACTTTCACATCGCGCTGCTGCAGGAGATGAATCTGCCGAACTACCGCAAGTTCGGCGGCAACAACGCCTTCACCGAGGGCTGGGCGCTGTATGCCGAAACGCTGGGCAGGGAGATGGGGCTGTATGACAAGCCGGAAGACTACTTCGGCCACCTGAACGACCAGATGCTGCGCGCGGTGCGGCTGGTGGTGGACACCGGCATGCACAGCAAGGGCTGGACGCGCGAGCAGTCGATCCAGTACATGCGCGATACGCTGGGCTACACGGAAGCGCTGGCGCGCAGCGAGACCGAACGCTATATGGTGTGGCCTGGCCAGGCGCTCGGTTACATGATCGGACTGATCAAGATCCGCGAACTGCGGGCCCGGGCGGAAGCGGAGCTCGGCGACAAATTCAGTCTGCCGAGGTTCCACGAGATCGTGCTGGAGGACGGCACCGTGCCGCTCGCGCTGCTGGAGGCGAAGGTGGACCGGTGGATTGAGAAGACGCGCTAGCGAGGACGACCTTAGGCGATCATCAGAACCGGGTAGCGGCGCCATTCGGGTTCCCGGTAGCGCTCGCAGTTGGCGAAGATGAAATCGAGTACGGCGTTCTGGTTCGACAGCAGCTGGGGATTGGCTGCCTTCAACTGCTCGAAGCTGGCGCGCAGCGGGGCCTCGTCGCGCAGCAGTTCAAGTGCGTGATCCTCGAACACGTAGTCCGAGTAGGTTTCCTTCTTTTCCAGCACGCTGTTAAAGAAGCCCCAGCGGAAGAAGCTGTCGTGCCCCTGCGGCTCCAGCGTTTCGACCGCGTAGCGCGCCTGGTCCTGATCCAGCGGAATCAGCCAGTCGCCCTTGCGCAAGGTGACGCAGGCACGCCTGCGTTCGAGCTGCACGCCATCATGGAACATATGGCCTTCGTAGGCGTTCGAGCGCGAATCGACCGCGACGATGTGATAGTAGCCGACCTCATCTACCCGATCGGCCTCGATGCGGTCCATGCGCACGCCGTTCCATTGCAGGCGCTCGGCGACTTCACGCCACGCCTGCGGCAGCACGTAGGCGGCCGGCGCCTTGACCGTGATGTCGGCCGGGAAGCGGTCGTAGTAGTCGATCTCGCGTTCCCAGGGGGCGCCACGGTCGTACGACAGGCGCGTGTAATTGCCGATCACGCTGGGCGTGTAGCGTGCCTCGTAGCCCTGGAAGCGCAAACGCGAAGGGCGGCTCTCATCCATCGCCCAGTGCACCGGCCATTCGGTGCGCGTGCGCCCTTCCAGCCGGGCCGCGCGCCGCAGCGCTTGAATGCGTCCGGCGTTGGCCACCAGGTAGCCCAGTGCCGTCTCGACCAGCGCGCGCATGGAGGCGTAGCGGTCGGCGAAGGGCTTGAGCATGTGCGTTTCGGGCATGAAGCCGATGGTGTGGTGCAGCGCGGCGTAGCCGGTCGAAAAGCGCGGCGTTTCGAGAAATTCGGCGATGCCGTGATCGGGGCTGTCCCTGACCGGATTGACGTACGGGCAGGTCGGCCAGCCGCGTTCTTTCATTTCGCGGAACACGCGCGGCAGCATTTCCTCGCGCAGGAACTGGCCAAGCGCGCCGCCCAGCTTGTCGGCCTGGGTGTGGATCAGGGTCATGGTGTAGGGATAGTCGGCGCCGTTGGAGGTGTGGGTGTCGACCATGACGTCGGGGTCCCAGGCGGTGAACAGGCGGTTGAAAACCTGCGCCGTGAGCGAATCGCATTTGATGAAGTCGCGGTTCAGGTCCAGGTGGCGGCCGTTGCCGCGAAAGCCGAACTGCTCCGGCCCGTCCTGGTTGACGCGCGACGTGCCGGAGCGGTTGATGGCGCCGTCGACGTTGTACAGCGGGACGAACAGGAACACGGTCTTGCCGAGCGCCGCCAGGCGCACCGGGTCGGTACAGAAGTCGCGCACCAGCGCCATGCAGGCGTCCACGCCTTCCGGTTCGCCCGGATGGATGCCGTTGTTGTTGAAGAAAACCGGACGCGCCTCGCCCTTGATGCGCGCGCGGTCGAACACGCCGTCGCTGGAAACCACGCCGGCATGGATGGGATTGCCCGCGTCGGTGGTGCCGATTTCACCGAAACTGAGCACGCCGGGGTAACGGGTGGCCAGGTCCTGATACCAGGCAATACACTCGGCCCAGGTGGTGGTTTGATTGCGGTTGCCCCGTTCGAATGGGGTTTGAAGTTCGTTCGACATGGGATGGTCGTTGAGGTTTCAAAGCCACTACGATACCCCACTTAGAGGCTGTTTCAAAATGGGCATGGCGTTGTTGCAGCTCCTTGCCGTGCAGGCGCACTGTCTGCGTCGCCGCGCCTAGCCCTGCCCATTTTGAAACAGCCTCTCATCCGCTGTGCGAGGCGCTTTTGCCGCTCTGCCAGCGCAGCGGCAGGTCGATGTCGACGACCGTGCCTTCGTTGGCGCCGGAGCTGAAGGTGATACTGCCGCCCAGCGCCACCACGCGCTCGCGCATACCGATGATGCCGATGCCGGAGGAAGCCCCGGTGCTGGAGAAACCGACGCCGTCGTCGGCGATTTCGATGTGCAGGGTGCTGTCGGGTTCATCGACGATCAGGGTCACGCGCGCCTTGGTGGCACCGGCGTGCTTGAGCACGTTCGACAGCGCTTCCTGGACGATGCGGTAGGCCGAAATGGCCAGTTCGTTTTCGAGGCCGGTGAAGTCGCCGTCGGAATGGAATTCGAAGCGGCATTCGGCGTGGGCTTCGTCGTAGTGGCGAATCATTTCTTCGACCGCGCCGTGCAGGCCCAGCATGTCCAGCACTTCGGGACGCAACCGGCGCACCAGCCGGCGCCCGCTGGCGTACAGGTCTAGCGCGAGCTTGGTGATGGCCTGGGATTTGCGCTTGATTTCTTCGATCACCGGGCTGGACTCGACCTTGCCGGCCAGATGCAGGATGCTCTGCGATTCCAGGCGCGCGGCGATCAGCGAGGCGTTAAGTTCGTCGTGGATTTCGATGGCGATGCTCTTGCGCTCGTCCTCGAGGATGGAGTTGACCTTCTGGATCAGCTTGCGCTTTTCGGCGTCGGCGCGCAGCGCTTCGTTGCGCGATTCGACCAGATCCTTGGTGCGCTCGGCGACCTTGTTTTCCAGCTCCTGGCGCGAGCGGCCCAGTGCCACCGACATCTCGTTGATCGACGCCTGCAGCTCGCCGACTTCGCCACCGGTGGTGACGGCCAGCGCCACCTTGTAGTCGCCGCCGCGGATGCCGCGCAGCGCGTCGATCGAGGCCTTCAGGGGGATCGACAGGCTGCGCGCCAGCACCCAGGCCAGCGCGCCGGACAGGGCCAGGCCCAGCGCGGCCATGGCCAGTTCGATCTGGAAGCGGCGCGCCTGCTTGTCGAGCATATTGGTGGGCGACATGGTCACGCGCACGTAGCCGACGATCTCGCTGGTGAGCGTGCGCGGACGCAGGTCGGTGGTGTCGGACACGTGCGGCAGGCCGTTGTCGGAGAACAGGTTGATCTTGACCATCTGCTTCTTGATCGGCACTTCGTACGAGCGGCTTTCGGCCTGCTCGGCGGTGCGCGAGGTGACGCTGATGGCGCCCTTGTGCGACGCGTCGACCACTTCGATGCGGTAGATGTTGCGGTCCGACTGCACCAGGCCGTTGATGGTCAGGCGCAGGTCGGGCAGGTTGCCGGTGATGACGTTGTATTCGCTGGTCTCGGCCAGCGCCTTGGCCAGGATGCGTCCGCGCTCGGCCAGTTCCTCGGCCACCTGGGCGCGGTGCGAATACCATGAATAGCCGACGAAGGACGTGAACAGGAACACCACCGGCATCATGGTGATGAACGCCATGCGGGTGCCGATGCTCCAGCTTTGCCAGAAACGCAGGGTGGTGGCGTCGCGAGGTCTCATGGCAGGGGCCTTTTCAGGACGGTGATCAGGGACGTCTTGGGCGGGCGGTTGGCGAAGTTGCGCGCGGCCGCGTCGACCGATACGTCGAGCGAGCGCGCCACGCTTTCGTTGACGATGGTGCTGAAGTAGCGCGGAAACTGCGGCGGGGCCAGTTCGCCCGTGTCCAGGTAGGCGCCCACCACGTCGGCCACGTGGGCGTTGATCTGTTCAATGTCCGAGTAGGTCGAGGCCAACGCGCCGGCCTTGACCATGTCGGCCGAAAAGCCGATCACGGCCTGGTTGTGGCGGTAGGTCGACAGCAGGATGCTGCGGATGTTTTCCTCGGTGTAGACGGCGCTGTCGGGCACCGCCAGCAGCACGCGCGCCTGGGTGATGCGGCTGATGAAGCGGTTGATGTCGGCGCCGCGCGGGTAGTCGTACAGCTCGTCCACGTGCGCCAGCACCGGCTTGAGGAAGGCGGTCTCGCGGCTGATCAGCGCGAACACGCGCACCGGGCGCTTGAACAGCAAGGTCACCAGGTGCAGCTGGTCGGCCGGCGCCGGCTCGGCGAAGATCGCGGTGGTCGACATCAGCTGGCGCGCCGGCAGCGCGGCCGTGTGGGCGTGCCAGACCTGGCTGGAGGTGTAGGCCGCGATCAGCACGCAATTGCAGGGCTTGGCCATGGCTTCGCGCAGCGCGCTTGGACCGACCGCCACCACCACCGGGCGGCGCGGCTCGGCGCCGGGCGAGGCGTAGACGTGGGTCAGGCGCTTGCGCAGGTCGGTGGCGATGCGCTGCGACAGTTCGGACGGGTCGCCGGTGACGATGCGAAAGCGCAGCGCCTTGATTTCGCTGGCCTGCGCGAACGCACAGGCGGCCAGACCGATGGCCAGGGCGAATGCGCGCCGCAGCCCTGCCCCGCGCATGCCGCCCACTAAGGTTCGATCAGGCCGTGCTTGACGGCCAGCTTGGTGATATAGGCCTGCCGGTGCACGCCCAGCTTTTCCTTGACCGATTGGCTGATGTTGCTGATGGTCTTGGTGGAGAGGTTGAGTTTTTCGGCGATTTCGGCGTTGGTCAGGCCTTCGGCCATCAGTTTGAAAATCTCCAGGCCGCGCTGGTCCAGCTGCGACTGGGGCGAGGCGTCGCCGCGCACCGACAGGTTGGCCAGGCGTTCGGCGATGTGCGGCAGGAAATACAGCTTGCCTTCGTGGGCGTGGCGCACCGCCGTGGCCAGGTCGGCCGGGTCGCAATCCTTGGTGACGAAGGCGCGCGCACCCAGGCGGTAGGTTTCCTTGATCAGGCTATCCTGGTCGAACTGGCTGAGAAAGATGATGTTGGCGCCGGAGTCGCTGGCGAGGATGTCGCGCGCGGCGTCCAGGCCGGTCAGTTCGGTGCCGAAGCGGATGTCCATGACCAGCACGTCCGGTTTGAGTTCGGCGTACATGGCGACCGCTTCGTCCGGCGTTTTGGCTTGCCCCACGACATCCATGCCGACCCCGGCCAGCGACATGGCGAAACCGGTCATGACGATGGGATGATCGTCCGCCAGCATCACGCGTACCGGTTTGTCTGCTGTCTGCACTGCCCGTCCTCCATTTACATCCGCTTACCGTTGAAACACTGCAATGTGTGCCGCCTGACGGAACCACGTGCAGCCTGACGGGATTATTTCATACAACGGGGCTGGACGTATATCTTAACGATTGTGTGAGCCGGCTCAACACCCCTCACATTATTGATTGCATGTCGGAAGTTGCCGTCCGGGCCTTTTGGCGGGGCGGCAGCGCCCTACCGCCCATCAACCATCATCGCCTTATATTTTCAGGAGGCAACCCGGCACTCATTCAGCCTTAAGCGAGAAAGGAATACAATGTCCCGCGCGCCTTACCAAGGCGCGTATTTATCCACTTTCTCGCCACAGGAACCCATGCACAAGATGCTCTCTTCCGTCGTGAGCTCGGCCCTGGCTACCAGCCTGGTCCTGGCAATCCCCGCGACCGCCGCCAGCGCGGCATCCAAGCCCGTCGTTCAGGAATCGACCCTGCGCGCCCATCTTGCCTTTCTGTCCGACGATCTGCTCGAAGGACGTGGCACCGGACAGCGTGGTGGTGAGCTGACCGTCGCCTACCTCGAGTCGCAGGCAATGGCGCTTGGGCTCAAGCCGGGTAACGGCAAGAGCTACCGCCAGGCCGTCAAGATTGCCGGCGTGAAGGCCGAACCGGAGGCGAGCTCGATTGGCCTGCAAGTGGGTGGCAAGGCGCTGCCGCTGACCTTCGGCAAGGATTGGGTATGGGCGCCGGGCGACGCGACCGCATCGCACGCTTTCGACGCCGAGCTGGTGTTCGCAGGCTACGGCATTACCGCGCCGGAAGAAGGCTGGGACGATTACCGGGGCCTCGATGTCCAGGGCAAGGTGGTGGTGGCCATGGTCAACGACCCGATGTCGACCGCTGCCGCCCCCAATCGTTTCGGCGGCAAGGGCCTGACCTATTACGGCCGCTGGACCTACAAGTTCGAAGAAGCGGCGCGCCACGGCGCAGCCGGCATCCTGCTGATCCACACCACGCCATCGGCATCGTACGACTGGAGCGTGGTGCAGAACAGCTGGTTGAGCGAACGCTTTCAGCTGGCGCAGGGCACGCGCGGTACCGGCCTGCAAGGCTGGATGACGGACGACACGGCGCGCGCACTGTTCAAGGCGGCGGGCAAGGACCTGGACGCGCTGCGTGCGGCGGCCGAGGTGAAAGGCTTCAAGCCGGTGGCGCTGGATGCGCGCGTCAAGGGCGACATGAAAGCGGCGGTGCGGATGGTCGAGCAATTCAACGTCGCCGCCGTCGTGCCCGGCACAGATCCGAAGCTGAGGGACGAAGTCGTCATCTACAGCGCCCATTGGGATCATCTGGGCAAACAGGGTACCGGCAAGGACACCATCTACAACGGTGCGGTCGACAACGCGTCCGGCAGCGCGGGCCTACTGGCGATGGCGCAAGCGGCTGTGGCCGCCCCGGCCAAGCGCAGCCAGATGTTCCTGTGGGTGGCGGCCGAGGAGCAGGGACTGCTGGGCAGCGCGGCGTACGGCAGCAATCCGCTGTGGCCTGCCGCGAAAACTGCCGCGGCGCTCAATCTCGACAGCCTGAATTTTGCCGGCGCCACCAAGGATATCAAGGTGGAGGGCAGCGAACGCACCGAGCTTGCCGCCATGGCGGCGGCGACCGCCAGGACCATGGGCTTGCAGATCAGCGCAGCCGAGCCGGACCTGAAAGGCGCTTACTTCCGCAGCGACCACTTCAGCTTTGCCAAGCTGGGCATCCCGGCGTTCTCCATCGAAGGCGGCAAGCTGTATGTGAAAGACCCGCAAGCGTCGACAGCGAACTGGGACGCGTACGAATCGGCGCGCTACCATCAGGTGTCGGACGAATACGACCCCAACTGGGACCTGGGCGGCATGGTGCAGCAGGCGCAGTTCACCTTAAACCTGGGGCGCATGGTGGCCGATGGCCAGCGTATGCCGGCATGGAAGGCTGGCGACGCCTTTGGCCGGGTTCGCGCCGCCAAATAACGCTTTTACTGGAAAAGGAATCGTATGCCGATCTTCGGTCTCGGATTGCATATTCTGATAGCGCTTTTTTTCGCCGTCCATGTGGTGCGTTCCGGACGCGAGATGTATTGGCTGTTCGTGCTCTTCTCGTTTCCTCTGCTCGGCAGCCTGGTTTACTTTCTTGCCGTGTTCCTGCCGCATTCCCGGCTGGACCATGGCTTGCGTAAAGCCGGTCGGACCATCGAGAAGAGCATCAATCCCGGACGCGCCCTGCGTGAAGCGCAGGATGCCTTCGGTCTGACGCCGACCGCGCACAACCAGATGCGGCTGGCGCGCGCCATGTACGAGGCCGGCATGATGGAGCAGGCTGTCACCCAGTTCGACGCCTGCCTGAGCGGACCGTTCGCGAAGGATCCGGAGATCAACCTGGGCGCGGCGATGGCCAGGCTGGCCAACGGACAGGCGGCCGATGCCGTCTCGGTGCTGGAAGCGCTGCGTCGACACAACGCCGGGTTCCGCCCGGAGCAGGTGGGCTTGCTATTGGCGAAGGCATACGCGCAAGCCGGCCGCCCACTTGACGCCGGCGCCGAGTTTGATTCGGTGGTCAGCCGCTTTTCCAGCCTCGAAGCGCGCGGCGAATATGCCCTATGGGCGCTGGCCAGCTGCGACCTGACGATCGCGCGGCGGGAATTGAAGGAACTCGATCATGCACGCAAGCATATGAGCAAATACACGCGTGGCTTGCACCAAGACCTGTTCCGCCGCATCGATGCGGAACGCGCGAAAGCTGGCGTGTAGGCCGTAGCTTCGGTCCGTTTCCCACTAACTGCCGCCCAGCTTCTGCCGGGCGGCATTTTTTATTCAAACTTGGTTCACATTTGGCGTGGATGATGAAGGCTCGATCCCGAACTTTGAAAGGAAACATCATGCTCAAATGCGCTTCTCTTTTCGCGCTATTGCTGTGTGCCGGCACGGCACTGGCCCAGAACGATGCGCCGCCACCGCGTGGGCGCCCAGGGCCGCCCCAGGAAGCCTTCGACGCTTGTAAGGGCAAGAAGGATGGCGATGCGGCGGAACTGAAGAGCAAACACGGCGAAGCGGTGAAAGGCACCTGCCGGCTGGTGCTCATCCCGTCCAAGCCACCGGGCGGTGAAGATGCACAGCGGCCTGCGCGCTGAGTTCTGCAAAATTGCTCCACATTTGTCTGCGAAGATTGCTACAACTGACCAACAGGAGAAAACATTATGACTGAACGCGCTTCCATCTAACACCTCTCGGCAGGATGCATGTCAATCGCGGCTTGCATCCTCGCGTTTCATTCTGGCGCGAATCCCGTCCGCAGCGCATGATCTTTCGCGGCTTGGCCAGCGGGTTCTGCACTGGCTGTTGCAAGGCGTGTGGTTGCTAGCGAGACAACTGCGTGTTAGCGCTCGCGAGCGCCTCTTCCGCTACGTGTAGCATCACCTGAAGCGCGGCTCACACTGACGGTCATGCGAAGGTTTGCCTGAAGAGTTGCACTATGTCAACCATTAAAAAGTCGTTTCCTCTAGATTAAAGTTCTGGCGGCCTAGCCGGCGACTTGGAACTTAACGGGAGATGACAATGGGACAGGAAACGTCCAGCGGGCAAAAAAAGCAGGCTGCACCGCTGACATCGAAGAAGCCTCGAAAGCTGATCAAGATAAATCTTGCGCAGCAAATGCTCGAAGCTTACGAGGGAGATGCGTTAGTGTTCCGCTTTCAGTGCGTCAGTGGTGACAAGGACCACCCAACTGGACGAGGGACATTTTCGATTTTTCGGAAGCACGAGCGCTATACGAGTAAGACTTACAACGGCGAAGATGGACTACGCTATGTTCTTCACTACAAACGGCAAAGCAATCCATCAGTATCATGGCCCAGCGCCGTGGCCCTTGCTTCGGGCCGGAAGAGCGCTAACGGAATGGGTCGGGTCACACGGATGTGTGCGCCTGCAGTGTGCCGATGCCAAGGCGCTATTTGACTGGGCGCCTGAAAGAACCGAGGTGCGAATCTTATGAAAAGTCGTGCATTGATCGTCGTCGCGCTCATCTTAGGTCTGCTTGGCGGGGTGGTTCTCCATGCAACCAGCACCTCTTCACGCTCGACCGTCGAACCGCACAGCGAACTTCAATCGGTAAGCCTGGATCATGTACAAGTGATGATCTTTGCGAGCGATAAGATGACACTTACCGCTCAGCGTTCAGTCATTGGTGGGCCACTTGAAGTCACCGCAACCTACGCGGACGGAACAGCCACACAACACTGCACGGGCGGCAGCGATCTTGGCGGAAGGCTTTTACCGCTCGCTCACATTACCGCCAAACGCGGTCTTACGGTCAACGAGCGCGAACGAATGTTTCCCACATATGTCGGTCAATTTTCTTTGCTCACCTTTGGGCAAGAAAACGATGGACCAGTGACTGTTTTCTCGAGCACCACTGGAAACGCCGTTGCGTTCGTCGCAACGGAATACATAACTGAAGTCGCAGTGCCTTTGGTGACATTCCAAAGGCTGGGCAAAGCTTGCCTCTGACTAGCTGCGCTATCAATAAAAAACGGCACCGGGATCGCTCCACGGTGCCGTTTTCATTTTGGGGACTGGCTAGATTACGCTTCGTCGCCGTGATGCTGAGGCTGGTTGTCTTCCATGGCTTGCAGTTCGCTCGCCATGTTGGCCTTCTCGGCATCGAGCAGCGCCTTGCGCTCTTCGATTTCCCACGCTTCTTTTTCCTTGCGGGCACGATGGAAGGCCAGGCCGGTACCGCCAGGAATCAGGCGGCCGACGATGACGTTTTCCTTCAGACCGCGCAGACCGTCGCGCTTGCCCATGATGGCCGCTTCGGTGAGCACCCGGGTGGTTTCCTGGAACGATGCAGCCGAGATGAACGAGTCGGTCGACAGCGATGCCTTGGTAATACCCAGCAGAACGTTCTCGTACGTCGCAGGAATCTTGGCGGCCGCGTTGATGCGGTCGTTTTCTTCCAGCAGCTCGGAACGCTCGACCTGCTCGCCGACGATGTAGTCGGTGTCGCCGGCGTTGACGATCTGAACGCGACGCAGCATCTGGCGCACGATCACTTCGATGTGCTTGTCGTTAATCTTCACGCCCTGCAGACGGTACACGTCCTGCACTTCGTCGACGATGTAACGGGCCAGCGCTTCGATACCCAGGAGTCGCAGGATGTCTTGCGGATCGGCCGGGCCGTCCACGATCATCTCGCCCTTGTTCACCACCTGGCCGTCGTGCACCAGCACTTGCTTGTCCTTGGTAATCAGGAACTCGTGCTTGTTGCCGTCCATGTCGGTGATTTCCAGACGCTGCTTGCCCTTGGTTTCTTTACCGAAGGCCACGGTACCGGTGACTTCCGCCAGCATGCCCGCGTCTTTCGGCGAACGTGCTTCGAACAGTTCGGCCACGCGCGGCAGACCACCGGTAATGTCTCGCGTTTTCTGCGATTCAGTCGGGATACGCGCCAGCACTTCACCAACCGACACTTGCTGACCATCTTTGACCATGATCAGTGCGCCGACCTGGAAGCCGATCGCCACTGCGTGTTCGGTACCGGCGATCTTGACTTCTTCGCCGTTCTCGTTGAGCAGCTTGACCTGCGGACGCAGGGTCTTGCCTGGCGAACCACGACGCTTGGCGTCGATGGAAACCAGGGTCGACAGACCGGTCACTTCGTCCACCTGACGGGCCACGGTCACGCCTTCTTCGACGTTCTCGAAACGCACCGTACCGGCGTATTCGGTAATGATCGGACGGGTCAGCGGGTCCCAGGTCGCCAGCGCGGTGCCGGCCTTGATGACCATGCCGTCCTTGACGATCAGGGTGGCGCCGTACGGCACCTTGTGGCGCTCGCGCTCGCGGCCGTGGTCGTCCGTGATCAGCACTTCGCCGGAACGCGAAATGACGATCTGTGCGCCTTTGCCGTTGGTGACGTAACGCATGGTCGAGGTGAAACGGATGGTACCGTTCGACTTCGCTTCCACCGACGAGGCCACCGCTGCGCGCGATGCCGCACCACCGATGTGGAAGGTACGCATGGTCAGCTGGGTACCAGGCTCACCGATCGACTGCGCTGCCACCACACCGACGGCTTCGCCGGAGTTGACCAGCAAGCCGCGGCCCAGGTCGCGGCCGTAGCACTTGGCGCACAGGCCGAAGCGAGTGTCGCAGGTGAGCGGCGTGCGCACTTTGACTTCGTCGATCGACAGACGCTCGATTTCTTCGACCATGTCTTCGTCCAGCAGGGTGCCGGCTTCGTACAGGGTTTCCTGGGTTTCCGGATTGACGACGTCATGCACGTTGACGCGGCCGAGGATACGGTCGCGCAGCGCTTCGATGACTTCACCACCTTCGACCATGGCTTTCATCACGGTACCGTTGGTGGTGCCGCAATCGTCTTCGATCACCACCAGATCCTGGGTCACGTCGACCAGGCGGCGGGTCAGGTAACCCGAGTTCGCGGTCTTCAACGCGGTATCGGCCAGACCTTTACGAGCGCCGTGGGTCGAGATGAAGTACTGCAACACGTTCAGACCTTCGCGGAAGTTCGCGGTAATCGGGGTCTCGATGATCGAGCCGTCCGGCTTGGCCATCAGGCCGCGCATACCGGCCAGCTGGCGGATCTGGGCTGCCGAACCGCGCGCGCCCGAGTCGGCCATCATGTAAATCGCGTTGAACGATTCCTGGGTCGACTTGGTGCCGTCACGCTTGATGACGTCTTCCACTTTGAGCTGGTCCATCATGGCCTTGCCGACTTCGTCCGAGGTCTTGCCCCAGATGTCGACCACCTTGTTGTAGCGCTCGCCCGCGGTCACCAGACCGGAAGCGTACTGCTGCTCGATCTGCTTGACTTCCGATTCGGCCGCCGAGATCAGGGTGACCTTTTGCGGTGGGACCAGCATGTCGTCCACGGCGATCGAAATACCGGCGCGGGTTGCCAGGCGGAAGCCCGACTGCATCAGCTTGTCGGCGAACACGACGGTGGCGCGCAGGCCGCACTTGCGGAAGGACGTGTTGATCAGCTTGGAAATTTCTTTTTTCTTCAGGGCGCGGTTCAGCACGCTGAACGGCAAGCCCTTCGGCAAAATTTCCGACAGGATCGCGCGGCCGATGGTGGTTTCGTAACGCGTGACGGTGCGCACGAATTCGCCGGTGACCGGGTCTTTCGGGTTCTCGACGATCCGCACGGTGATGCGGGTCGTCAGCTCGACTTCCTTGTTGTCGTAGGCGCGGATGACTTCCGACACGTCCTGGAACAGCATGCCTTCGTTCTTGGCATTGATCGCTTCGCGGGTGGCGTAGTACAGACCGAGCACGATATCCTGCGACGGCACGATCGACGGTTCGCCGTTCGATGGGAACAGGA
>CAMLIL010000025.1 GCA_946480015.1 uncultured Oxalobacteraceae bacterium
AACTGGTTGCGGTTGGGCAGATTGGTGACCGGGTCGACGTGGGCCAGGAAGTGCAGGTGGGCTTCGGCCGTGCGCACCGCGCGCCGCATCTTCGACACCAGGCCGTACGCCAGGGCCAGCGACACGATGGCAATGCCCAGGGTCAGGCCGGCATACGCGGCCAGGCGCGAGAACAGCTGGTCGAGCGTGGCGCGGATCAGCACCACGCCGATGCGCTGGTTGTTGACCCGCACCGGTTCGACCACGTCGACGTGGTCGATGCCGAATTCATAGCCGGCCGCGATCAGATCCGCGTCCGGCGGCGCCAGGTTCGCGCTGGTGCCGCGCTGGAAGCGCGCCAGCGCCGTGCCGGCGCCGTCGAATACCGCGGCCATGGTCACGCTGGGCGACACCGCCAGGCCGCTGAGGGTTTCCTCGCCGGCGCGGGCGTCGTGAAACAGCAGGGCGGCGCTGGTGTTGTTGCCGATGATGCGGGCCTGCACGCGCAGGTCGTCGGCCAGCGCGCCGCGCAGGGCCAGGAACTGGATGACGATCAGCGCGATGCCGGCCACCAGCAGCGCGGCGCCGGCGGTGAGGATGTTGGCCAGCGCCACGGTCTTGCCTAGCAGGCGCTGCGGACGCGGAAATTTGGCCGGCGTGTTCATTGCACGCTCCTGGCCAGGCGCAGCAGCTTGGAGGAGAGGGTCAGGCGCGCGGCGCGCGCGGCCGCCATGTCGACGGCAAAGCCGATGCGCTTGTCGTGCAGGGCCAGCGCGATGATGGCGCCTTCGCCGGCGGGTGCGGCGTCATCCGAGACGGTCAGCACGCTGGCCCCGGCCAGTTCGCGCTTGAGCTGGGGCCAGCGTTCGCGGTCGGCGCGCTCGAGCACCAGCACATGGCAGGCGCGCGGCGTGTCGGCCCACTGGCGTACCGCGATCCGGTGGCCGTTGACCAGCTTGTCGTTGAGCTGGCTGAGCGCGCCGAACAGCGGCGTGCCGGCGCTGGCGCACAGGGACAGCGGCGCGCCGCCGGCCAGCGCCTCCAGCGGCCAGTCGGTGAAGACGGCGAAATTGAAGACGAAGGCGGCTTTCAATTCGTGCTCCGGCACCGGAGCGGCCATGGCCGCGCCGCGCCACAGGCAGGCCAGCGCAAACAACAGCAGGCGCGCACGCTCAGAACCCATAGGCCACTCTGGCGCGCAGACGGCGGCCGTCCTGGACGATGGCGCTTTGCACATGCTCGGCCGAGCCGGGATCGGCGTAGCGCCGCCCGAACAGATTGGTCACTGCCAGCGAGGCTTCGGCGCCTTCGAACAGGCGCGTGCTGAGCAGGTTCGCATTGACCAGCCAGAACGCGCCGGCGGCCCCGTACTGGGTATGGCGCGGCCCGACATACTGGGCCTCGATGGCGCCGCGCAGGCCGGCCAGCGGCAGCGGCGCGGCCAGATTGAATTTGGCCAGCCGGGCCGGCGCGTTGATCTGCTGGCCGGTGGGGTCGGGCCCGACATGGCTGTGACTGAAACTGCTGCGCAGCGCGGCGCCGTTGGCCCAGCTGCGTTCGTATTCGATTTCCATGCCGCGCGCCTTCAGGCGGGCGGCGTTGTCGAAGCCGGTCATGCCGGTATCGGCATCCCGTTCCAGCGTGATCAGGCCGCTGACGCTGTTGCGAAAGGCCGTGACGGTCAGGCGCGCATTGGCGCCGATCCGCTGGACCAGGGCCAGTTCGCTCGAGGCGATGTGTTCGCGGCGCAGGTCGGGATTGGTGCGCTGTCCACCGGGGCCGGGAAAGGCGTAATACATTTCGTAGCTGTTGGGCGCGCGGAAGGCCGAGCCCTGGATCGCCCTGATGGTGGTGTCCGGCGTGACGCTGTAGATGACCGCAGCGCGCGGGCTGAACAGGCCGCGCATCATGCTGGAATGGTCGTAGCGCAGTCCCAGGCTGACCCGCAGCGCTTCGCTCAGTCCCATGTCGTCCTGGAAGTACAGGCCGCCGCGGTAGCCATGGCCGGTGCTGTCCAGGTAGAGGCGGTACGGCGCGACGTCGTACGCGAATTGCTGCAGGCGGAAGTCGCGCTGGATGTCGGCGCCGGCCAGCAGGGTGTGCCCCTTGAAGCGGGTGCTCACCAGATTGACTTCGGCGCCCCACCAGCGGGCCCGGCTGCCGTCATGGTTGACGATATAGCCCGGATCGGCGCTGACGTAGTCGCCGATCGAGTCGTAGTGGCCGGCAAAGCCGCGCAAGGTCACGGTTTCGCTGGCGCCGGCCGGGGAATGCCAGGCGGCGTTCAGGTAGCTCTGGCGGTCCACGGTGTTGGGACGCGGATCGTTGAATATCTGCCCGAACGATGCGGTCGGGATGCCCTTGGTGCGTTCGGCATGCATGACGCTGGCGCTGAAGGCGCCGTGCGTGGCACTGGCGAACAGGCGCGTGCCGCGCTCGTAATCGAGCCCCTGGGCCACGCCGTGGTTCTGCTGCGGCGTGTCGAATTCCGGGTAGTACAGGTCTTTGCCGGCGCTGCGGTAGCGGCTGGCCGCGAGCAGGTAATTGGTGTCGTGCCCGTCGTCCCAGCCGACGCTGGCGCTGCCACGCCGCCAGCCGGCGCCGCCGGCCTCAAGCCCCACCCGCGTGCCGCGCAGGTCCGCGCCCTGCTTGGTGATCACGTTGATCACGCCGAAAAATGCGTTCGAGCCGTAGATCGACGAACCCGGTCCGGGCACGAATTCGATGCGCTCGACCAGTTCCAGATCGAGCGGGAACTCGTTGCCGAGCGGGGCCTGGTCGTAGACGCCGTCGTTGATCCGGTTGCCGTTCACCTGCAGCAGAAAGCGGGTGTTGTAGTCGCCCGGCCGCAGAAAGCCGCGCGCGCCGAGATAGCTGTAGTTGCGGTCGTAGCTGACGTACTGCCCGCGCACGCTGCGCGCCACGTCGGCCAGGGTGCGCCAGCCGAAGTCGCGGATCTCGCCGGCGGTAATGACCGTGACCGAGGCGGGGGCCTGCCTGGCCGGCTGCACAAACTTGGAGGCGCTGTAGACCTCCATGGCCAGCAATTGCTCGAACGGGATGCTGGTCAGGTCGCGCCCGGACGCCGGTTCGGCATGCGCGCCGCACGGGCCGACGATGGCGGCCACCAGCAAGGCGAGCTGGCGGGTTGGCAGGGTGGATTTGATAACGTTGACTGACATCATGAATAAAGCGCGTCAATAATTGACGGATATCAACATAGTCGCAGTTTGCGCCCGCCTTGTATAGAGTAATTGCAACACACTTTGGTAGAAAAGCTACAAATTTTTCCGTGGGAAACTAATTATCGAAACTTTAAGGCGGGGGGAGCTTGCCCAGGCGCCAGGCATCGAGCACGCTCAGCACCCAGCAGGCAATCATGACGGCGGCGCTGACGCTGCCCAGCATGGAACCGCCATCCTGGCGCTCCAGCTGTGCCGCGAGCGCGGCCGGGTCGAGTGGTAGCGTGCCGGCATTGATCTGGTCGAGCATGTCGCTTGCACGCGACACCACGTCATTGATAAAAACGGCCACGGCCAGCGCCGCCGGAACCAGGAACAGGCAGGCGCGCAAGGGGCGTTTCAGGTACAGCTGCCCGGCGCCGGGGAATACCAGCCCCGACAACAGTGCGGCTACGACAGGTCGCTTCATTCGGTCTCCTCGGAAGTGCGATGAATTGGGGACATGCGCGGTTTGATGCTACGCAAGCGGACGGCCAATGTGCCAGCGTAGATTAGCTTCAGCGCAAAGGAAACATTGCGTTGGAACATGCGGACTGCATCGTGTCACTTCGCCATGATACCTGTCCGCATGCACAGTGTCAGTTTGTTATCGAAAAGGAGTCATCGACATGCGCCATTGTAAATCCATCCTTCCCGCCATCCTGATCGGTCTGGCGCTGCAGCAGAGCGCGCTGGCGGCCGAGCCGGGGCCCGCGCACGCGGTCGCGCTGGCGGAAAAGGGCGCGCGGTTCGTGAAGGAAAATGGCAGGGAGGAGATGGCCAAGCGCATCAACGGTAACGACCCCATGTTCCGCCAGGGCTCGCTGTATCTGGCCATGCGCGACCTGAATGGCATCACGGTCGCCCACCCGACCGCCGCGCTGATCGGCAAAAACCTGCTGGACGTGCCCGATGCCGACGGCAAACTGTTCCGGCGCGAGATGGTGGCCATCGCCAACGGCGCCGGCAAGGGCTGGGTTCACTACAAGTTCACCAACCCGGAGAGCTTCAGGGTCGAAAACAAGAGCACCTACGTCCTGCGGGCCGGCGACGTGGCGCTGGAAGCCGGCATCTATCGGCCTTGACGCCATGCTGAACCGTCTGAAGATCGGGCCCAAGCTGCTGCTCGCGCCTGCGGCGGTGGTGCTGATGCTGATTTTTTCTTCCTGCGCGGCCTATTACGCCATGGTGCGCCAGAACCAGGCGTTCGAGACCATCGTGCACGAGCGCGCCGCACGCATCATGCAGGCCAACAGCCTGCTGGGCGAGGCGGAGCAGGCCCACGCCAACATCTATCAGCTCCTGACCTGGCTGGGCAACAGCTTTTCCGAGGCGCGCGTGGCCGCGCTGCGGCGCGAGATCGCCCAGCGCCACGCCACGATCGCGCAGCGCTTCGATGCGCTCGACGCGGCCATCGCGCATGAAGGGCGCGAACAGAGCGTGCAGGCGCTGGCAAGGGCGGCGTTCAGCGTGTATCTGCGCGACGTGCGCGACGTGCTCGAGCTGTCGACGGTGGACCGTTCGATGAGCGCCAACGCCATGTCCAAGGCCGAGCGTTCGTTCGATGTCGTCGAGGGCCATCTGAGCGCGCTGGCAGCGCTGGAGCAGGCGCTCAGCGAACGGGCGTCCAACCATGCGCGCGCCGATTTCAACGCCGCCGCGGTGCTCATGCCGGTGCTGATCGTGCTGTCGATCGCGCTGACGCTGGGGATCACGATGGCGGTGCGCGCGGCCATGCTCAAGGATGTGAAGGCCATCGGCGAGGCCGCCAGCGGACTGGCCCAGGGCGACCTGCGCGTGCCGCAGCGGCGTTACGGGCGCGACGAAATCTCCGAGACTTCGCGCGCGATCGACGCCAGCATTCGCAACCTGAACCGCACCTTGCGCGACATCCGCACCGGCGCGCAGGCGCTCGACAGCGGGCCGCCGGCGGCGGGCGAGGTGCTGCGCAACGACCGCCAGCGCGTGCGCGACACGGCCGCGGCGGCCGAAACGCTGCAGCGCCAGGCGCTGGCACTGCAGCGCTCGGTGGCCGATTTCAAGCTCGATGAGGATTCGCCCGGGCCGGAGCTGCGCTGCGTCGGCGGGCTGGAGCGGGCGCTGCCGAAAAAAGCCGGCGCGCGCCTTCGGCTGGCATGGCGCAAGCCGAAGGGCGGGGACGGCGCCTACTCGTAGTCGCTGACCGGCGCGCAGCCGCAGAACAGGTTGCGGTCGCCGTACACATTGTCGGCGCGGCCGACCGGCGGCCAATACTTCTGGCGCCGCAGCGACGCCACCGGGAAGGCCGCCACCTCGCGGCTGTACTTGTGCGGCCACTCGTCGGCGGTCAGCACTTCGGCCGTGTGCGGCGCACCCTTGAGCGGGTTGTCCATGCGGTCGTACTCGCCGCGCTGGACCTTGACGATCTCGGCGTGGATGCAGATCATCGCCTCGACGAAGCGGTCGATCTCGGCCTTCGATTCGCTCTCGGTCGGCTCGATCATGAGCGTGCCCGGCACCGGGAAGCTCATGGTCGGCGCGTGGAAGCCGAAGTCCATCAGGCGCTTGGCCACGTCTTCGTTGCTGATGCCGGTGGCGTCCTGCAGCGGGCGCAGGTCGATGATGCACTCGTGCGCGACCAGGCCGTCATGGCCGGTGTACAGCACCGGATAGTGCGGCGCCAGGCGGCGCGCGATGTAGTTGGCGTTCAGGATCGCCGTTTCGGTGGCAGCGGTCAGGCCCTCGGCGCCCATCATGGCGATGTACATCCAGGAGATCGGCAAGATGCTGGCCGAACCGTAGGCCGCGGCGCTGACCGCGCCGATGCCGGCCTGGTCGCGCACGTAGCCGGTCGAACGCGAGTTGGGCAGGAACTTGGCCAGATGCGCGCCCACGCCGATCGGGCCCACGCCCGGGCCGCCGCCGCCGTGCGGAATGCAGAAGGTCTTGTGCAGGTTCAGGTGCGACACGTCGCCGCCGAACGAGCCGGGAGCGGCCACGCCGACCAGCGCGTTCATGTTGGCGCCGTCGATGTAGACCTGGCCGCCGTGCGCGTGGACGATCTCGCACAGTTCGGTGATGCCTTCCTCGAACACGCCGTGGGTGGACGGATAGGTGACCATCACGCAGGCCAGGTTGGCGCTGTGCTGCTCGGCCTTGGCGCGCAGGTCGGCCAGGTCGACGTTGCCGTTATCGTCGCACGCCGTGACCACCACCTTCATGCCGACCATGCTGGCCGAGGCCGGGTTGGTGCCGTGCGCCGACGAGGGAATCAGGCAGATGTTGCGGTGGCCTTCGCCGCGCGATTCGTGATACTTCTGGATCACCAGCAGGCCGGCGTATTCGCCCTGCGAACCGGCGTTCGGCTGCAGCGAGATGGCGGCATAGCCGGTCAGTGCGCACAGCATGTCTTCCAGCTGGCCGATCATTTCGCGGTAGCCGGCGGTCTGGCTGTCGGGCGCAAACGGGTGGATGCTGGAGAACTCGGGCCAGGTGACCGGAATCATCTCGCTGGTGGCGTTGAGCTTCATGGTGCAGGACCCAAGCGGAATCATGGTGCGGTCCAGCGCCAGGTCCTTGTCGGCCAGGCTGCGCAGGTAGCGCAGCATCTCGTGCTCGGCGTGGTAGCGGTTGAAGGTCGGGTGGGTCAGGAAGGCGCTGGTGCGGCACAGCGCTTCCGGGAAGCCGATCTGCGCCGACGCTTCGATGGCGTCGAAATCGGGCTGGCTGCCGGCGTGCGGCTGGCCCTGGGCGAAGATCGACCACAGCAGGGCCAGGTCGTCGCGCGTGGTGGTTTCGTCCAGCGACACGCCCACGTGGGTAGCATCGATGCGGCGCAGGTTGACGCCTTTTTCGACCGCCGCCGCGAGCAGCTGCTCGGCGCGCGCGCTCTTGATGGTGAGGGTGTCGAAGTAGGTGGCGTTGGCCAGTTCGTAGCCCAGCTGGCCCAGGCAGGCGGCCAGGATGTTGGCGTAGCGGTGCACGCGCTGGGCGATCCGCACCAGCCCCGTGGGACCGTGATAGACCGCGTACATGCCGGCCATGACGGCCAGCAGCACCTGCGCGGTGCAGATATTGGAAGTGGCTTTTTCGCGGCGGATGTGCTGCTCGCGCGTCTGCAGGGCCAGGCGGTAGGCCTTGTTGCCCTGCGCGTCGATGGTTACGCCCACCAGGCGGCCGGCCATGCTGCGCTTGTATTCGTCGCGCGTGGCCAGGTAGCCGGCGTGCGGGCCGCCGAAACCGAGCGGCACGCCGAAGCGCTGGCTGTTACCGACGACCACGTCGGCGCCCCATTCGCCGGGCGGCGTGAGCACCGTCAGCGCCAGCAGGTCGGCGCAGGCGATCACCATGGCGCCGTTGGCGTGCAGCTTTTCGCAGGCGGCGCGGTAGTCGCGCACATCGCCGTTCACGCCGGGGTATTGCAGCAGCACGCCGAAGCAGGGCGCATCGAGCGCGTCCAGTTCGGCGGCGGCGACGGTGCGCACTTCCACGCCGATCGGCTGGGCGCGCGTTTCGATCACTTCGCGGGTCTGCGGCAGCACGTCGTCGGCCACGTAGAACACGTTCGAGGCGCTTTTGCCGACCCGCTGTATCAGGGTCATGGCTTCGGCGGCGGCGGTGCCTTCGTCGAGCATCGACGAGTTGGCGATGCCCATGCCGGTCAGGTCGGTGATCATCTGCTGGAAGTTCAGGATCGCTTCCAGGCGGCCTTGGGAGATCTCGGGCTGGTAGGGCGTGTAGGCGGTGTACCAGGCCGGGTTCTCGAAGATGTTGCGCAGGATGACCTTGGGCGTGTGGGTGTTGTAGTAGCCCTGGCCGATCAGCGATTTGAGTACCTTGTTCTTCGACGCGAGCGCCTTGAGTTTGTCCAGCGCGGCCTGTTCGGGCAGCGGCTCGTAGTACTGACCCAGGTCCAGCTGCTTCGTGGTGCGGATATGCGGCGGCACGATCGCATCGATCAGCGCGGCGCGCGAGGCATAGCCGAGAGTGGACAGCATGGCCGCCTGCTCGGAGTCGGATGGGCCAATGTGGCGGGCAATGAAAGCATCGCGTGCTTCGAGTTGGGTCAGGCTGGGACGGGTCATGATGGACTGGACAGGAAAGTATGGAACTGCCATCGCTCCCGTTTCAGGCGGGAGCGATGCATAATGAAGGAGCGCGGAATTACTCGGTGACTTTGCCGTAACCGGCGGCGTCGAGCAGGCCGTTGATGGCGTTGGCGTCGCTCGGCATGAGCCTGAACAGCCAGGCCGAATAGGCGTCGGCGTTGATCGAATCGGGAGCGTCGGCCACGGCGTCGTTGACGGCCACCACTTCGCCCGATACCGGCGCGTAGATGTCGCTGGCGGCCTTGACCGATTCGACCACCGCGGCGTCGTCGCCGGCGGTGAACGATTTGCCGACCTTCGGCAGTTCGACGAAGACGATGTCGCCCAGCGCATCCTGTGCGTATTCGGTGATGCCGACGGTGACGGTGCCGTCGGCTTCAGCACGCACCCACTCGTGGGATTCGGTGTATTTCAGGTCGGCTGGAATGTTCATAACGTTGGCTCCAAAGTGGTGTTGTTGTGAGGGGGGCTGCCGGCGAAACTCAGGCAGCCAGTATTTTACCGTTGCGCACGAACGGCAGCTTCACTACCGATGCGGCCAGTTTCTTGTCGCGGATCTCGACGTGCACGGTGTCGCCGATGTTCACGCCGAGCGGCACGCGCGCCAGCGCGATGGCCTGCTGCATGCTGGGACTGAAGGTGCCGCTGGTGATTTCGCCTTGCGCGCCATCCTGTGCGATCACCTTCTGGTGCGCGCGCAGGATGCCGCCTTTTTCGCGCAGGATCAGGCCGACGAAGCTGGCCTGCTGTCCGCGCGCCTTGAGCGCCGCCTTGCCGATAAAATCGCGCTCGGCCGCCAGGTCCACCGTCCAGGCCAGGCCGGCGTCGAGCGGGCAGACCGTGTCGTCCATGTCCTGGCCGTACAGATTCATGCCCGCTTCCAGGCGCAGCGTGTCGCGCGCACCGAGGCCGGCGGGCTTGACGCCAGCGGCCAGCAGGGCGTTCCACAGCGCTTCGGCCTGCGCGGCGGGGAAGGCGATCTCGAAGCCGTCTTCGCCGGTGTAGCCGGTCCGCGCGACCATGACTTCACCGAAGGCGGTGTCCTTGACGATGGCCGCGTTGAAGGGCTTGAGCGCTTCGCTGGCGGCCTGGGTGGTGGGCAGCACCTGCCATACCTTGGCCCGCGCGTTGGGTCCCTGCACGGCGATCAGCGCGAGCGGGTCGGCGCCGTCGCGGCGCTGGGTGATGGCGACGCCGCTGCCGGTGGCGGCGTTCTGTTGTGCGATCCAGGCCACGTCCTTGTCGGCGGTGCCGGCGTTGACCACCAGGCGGAACCAGGTCTCGCTGAAGTAATAGACGATCAGGTCGTCGATCACCGTGCCCTCGGGCGTGAGCATGCACGAATACAGGGCCTTGCCCGGCACCTGCAGCTTGTCGACGTTATTGGCCAGCAGGCCGCGCAGGAACGGGCGCACATTGGCGCCTTCGAGGTCCAGCACGCACATGTGCGAGACGTCGAACATGCCGACATCGGTGCGCACCGCGTGGTGTTCGTCGATCTGCGAGCCGTAATTGACAGGCATGTCCCAGCCGCCGAAATCGACCATCTTGGCGCCGGCGGCGCGGTGTGCGGAATTGAGCGGAGTCGCTTTCAGCGTCATGGGATCCTCAGGGTATAGGCGCAGTAAAATAGGGGTATTGTCCGACCAAACCGGAAACGCCGTCGCAGCTCTCCAAGTGTGTTCGCGCCCCTCTGTCCTTGATACCTGAGAGATAGCGGATGATGTTCCGCCTGCCCCTTCGGTGGGCCGCCGGCGTGTGCCGCGGCCGCTCTCCAGAGTTTGAGCCGGTGCGCTGTGCGCCGCCGACCCCTGACCGGTCCTTTTGCCTGAGAGTTTTTGGGTGATGCCCCTTCGGCGGCAGCGCCTGGCTGCCCTCTCCCGATCAAGACTGTGGAGGATATGCCAAGCAAGGGCCGGCTGTCAACCTCGGGGCCGGAGGGCGCGCACGAATGGGCAGCGGGGCGCCGCCAGCGCACCTTCGTATTTGCTAGAATGAAGTATCCCTGTTGCGAGCGACCAAGCCATGAGCGAAGACCAAGCAAAACAAGAGAGCAACGCGTACTACACCCTGTCGGGCGACGTGAACAGCGACATGGTGCACCGGGTATTCGAAGCCGTCGGCTGCATGACGGAGCAGGGCATCGACACGGCCCACGTGCTGGTGCAATCGAACGGCGGCTACGTCAGCGATGGCCTGTGCCTGTATAACTTCCTGTCCAATTCACCGGTCAAGTTCGTGATGTACAACGCCGGCGCGGTGGCGTCGATCGCGGTGATCCTGTTCCTGGCCGGTTCGCGCCGCTATGCCAGCGAAACGGCGCGCTTCATGGTGCACAAGTCGCATGCCACCGCTTCGCCGGGCGCGCGTCCGGATGCGCTCAACATCATCGTCGAAGGCTTGCGGGCCGACGATGCGCGCACCGAATCGATCCTGCGCAAGCATATCGAACTGACGCCGGAGCAGTGGGCCATTCACCAGTATTCGGATTTGCACCTGACCGCGCGCGATGCCAAGGTCGCGGGGATGATTACCGATGTCGGGGATTTTGCGCCGCCCAAAGGGGCTGTGCTGCGCAATATGTGAGGTGCGGCGCAGTCCGGGGCGGCCACCTGGCCGGTGGCCAGTCCCGGAACGGTGCGCCTTAGCGCTTGCTGGTGGACTGCTTGTTGCCCGAACCGGCGCCGGATTGCTTCGATCCGCCTTTGGCGTCGTTCTTGTGACTTTGACGGCCAGCTTCGACGTGCTGCTCGTGGGTGCCTCCCTGGGTTCCGGTGGGACGGGAAGCGTTGCCTTGCGAGCCCGACTGCTGGTTGCCGCTTTTCTGCTTCGATGCCATGTCATTCCCTTTCAATAGGTTGAGGTCATGTTTGCCGGCTGTGCAGAGCGAAAAGTTTCTCATGCCCGTTTCCGGTGACACAATCATGCGAGTCGCACAAGTGCAGCGCTATCAGACAATGGCGCTAGTGGCTGTAGGACGCAAGCCGACAGCCGGGTGAGCCCGGGATTAAAAGGTTTGCCAGTTTATTTCTTCGCTGCTCAGGGAGTCGCGCGCCGCCGGCGTGACAGCGGCAATGCGTACCTGCTTGCGCCGCTCCCGCCCCGGACGGGCGACGGGATGCCGGTTGATCGACACCAGGTGAATGCGCGGGCTGCCACCCGCATGGCCTTGCCCCAGGGAAAAACCTGCCATCAGGCGCGACAGTCTGCCGGTCTGGTCGCGCATGAAGGCGGTGGCCTCGGCCGAATGCTCGGCCAGGACCGCGTTTTCGTGGGCGCTCTGTTCCAGTGCCGCCATGGCTTGGGCAAGCTGCTCGATGGCGGCGCCCTGGTCCCCGCGTACGCCGGTGGCCAGCGCGCCGACGCACTGGACAGCCTGTTGCACGGCCACGGCATGGCGTTCGGCCCGGGCGGACAATTCCTTGCCGGCGCACGCCAGCGCCCCCGCGCCACCGGCAATCGCATCGGTGCCGTTGCGCGCGCGGGCGGTCACGCTCGCCAGTTGATCGTTCATGTCTTGCAGTGAAGCCAGCAGCACCCCCGATGCGCCCGGACCCGCAGCGCCGATGCGGGTGGCCAGGTTGCCCGCGGCGATGCGCCGGGCGATGCCGGCCGCTTCGTGCAGCGGGCGCGCCAGCTCGGCCTTGAGCCAGAACGCCAGCAATACGGCCAGCGCGGCCTGGACCCCCACGCCGATCCAGACCAGCGCCTTGGTGTAAGCGGCAAGTTCGTCCAGCCGGGCGGCGGCCGGGCCGGCCGGCACCGTGACGGGCGCCAGTTTTTCCATCATCCAGAATGCCAAAGCGGCGCTCAGCGCCACCAGCAGCGCAAAACATATATATACCTTGAGGTTGGTGTCGAGCCGGCGGATCAAGGTCATGTTGGTTCCTTAGCAAGGCCCTCGCGGAAGGAGAGCGCTCTTGTTATGGTAGGGAAACGTGCCGCATGACCTTTGCGAAGCATCAAATTGGTCGCCAGCGTGCGCACAAGCTGTCGCGCGCGAGCCATGCGTGGAAGTGGTCAAAATGAACACTGATCGCAGAAAGTTGCGCATTTTGCGTAATCTCCTATTGCCATACGGCAATAATGTGCCAGAATAGAGGTTGGGCAAGAATCCACGGCACGACCTGCAACCATGACATCCTCGGCGACCCCATTAGCGAGTGCGAAGAAAGCGATCATGTCGCAGCATGCGCAATTGGAAAGCCTGGTCGCGATCGCCACCAAGCATTTCAATGAGCAGATCATGAGCGTCGCCACCCGGCTGGTGGGCGCCATGCTGGACGTGAGCGAGGTTATCGATCCGCGCCAAGGCTATTTGCGCGTCAAATCGGGCAATCTGCTCAAGGAAAACCAGTACGCCTTCGTGCACCTGGCGACCACCGAATTCGAACTGACGCTGCGGCGCGAACTCGAGCAACTGGTGCCCTCGCTGAAAAAGGTGCGCGCGGAAGTGACCGAACTGTCGCTGGTGCCGTTCGAGGAGATGGACAACAAAGTCGCCTTCGACGCCATCGCCCGGCCGTTCGAATTCAAATATGCCACCCAGATCGCCACGCTGAATGTACGCCTGGGTGTGCTGCTGGACCGCGAAATTCTGCGCATCCCGCAAAATCCTTTCCGCCCGGACGTATTTTTGAGCGTGCTGAATCGGGCCTGGTGCGAATTCGAGCCGGAGCCGGATGCCCATGCATTGATTCAGGCGATGCTGCGTCCAGCGGTGCTGTTCGATTTCGCCCCGCTGTATGACGCGCTGTGCGATGCGCTGGTCAAGAAAGGCGCGCAGCCGGGATCGGTCGAAGCACTCAATATCCGCAAGACCGAAAGTGCGGCGGCGGCCAAGCAAGCCCGTTCCAAGCAAAAAGCCGACCTGGCGCGCCAGTTGCGGCAATTTCTTGACGATGAAAAGGATGAAAACGCCTTCGATGGCGGCATTCCGCTGATTCCCGATCTGCCGAACCTGTCCGCTTCCAGCGGCGGCTGGCGGCCCAGCGCCGCGCAAGGCTTCAATGTGGCCGCGCCGGCCGAGCCGGGTGATAACGCAGCTCATTCATCGGCCAGTTCCGGCCGCGGCGGACAGGGCCATGCGCAAGTGCCTTCGTCGACCGGCTTCGCCCCCGCAGGCGGACACCATGGGCAGGGCGGGGGCGCTCCCTCGGGCGGTTTCCCTCCGGTCAGCGGCCACGGCGGGCACGGTGCGGTGGCCACGGGCGGGCTCGCCGCGCAAGGCGCTCACGGCCAGATGAACCAGACCGGCGGATTCGCCAACGGGGCGCCGGGATACGGCGGTCATGGCGATGTGATGGCCGGTAACGGTTCGAGTGCGCCGCTGTTGGACTTGCTCAAGCAGTTGCAGTCGCGCGTACCCGAATTGCTGGCGATGCCCGCCAACGGGAATCGCCAGAATACGGAGTCAGGCACCGGCGGCTACCACGGCGGCGGCCAGGGCAACGGCGGCGCTCAAAGCCAAGGCACCGGCGGGGGGCAAGGCAGCGCCCACGGTCATGGCGGCGCCAACCTGTACGGCGGCCAGCACCCAGGCGGCATGCATCAAGGCGGCCAGCATCAAGGCGGCGGCCAGCACCCAGGCGGCGGCAGCGCGGACGGCTTCGCCCCCGGCGCCAACATTTTTTACCTGCCGCGCCTGAAGGAAAGCATGCCCAAGGGCAGCTTGTCACGCGGCGACGAAAGTACCATCGACCTCCTGTCGAGAATCTTCGATACGGTCTTCATCGACCCCAATATTCCGACCGAAATCCGCGAACTGATGCAGTTCCTGCAGATTCCGGTCCTGCGCGCTGCGCTTGCCGACAAGAACTTCTTCTTCGAGGAGGCCCATCCGGCCCGCCGCATGATCGACCTGATGTCGCGCATCGGCATGGAGCAGCGCAAGGCGCCGGACGATCCGCTGTTCCAGGCCATGCGCCGCAGCATCGACCGGGTCGGCCGTGAAGCCGACGAGAGCGGCCAGGTCTTTTCCGAAGCGCTGGCCGAGCTGGAACAGTCGGTCAAGGCCGACGACGAGGTCGCACAAAGCGCCATCGCCGCGCCCATCGCCGCTGCGCTCAAGCAGGAAAAAGTCACGGCCGCCACCCGGTCGGCCAAGAGTGCGGTGGCCGCGCGGATCGGCAGTGGCGAAGTGGTCGCGATGCTGGAAACTTTCCTGGAAAATCGCTGGACCTCCGTGTTGACTGTTGCCTATTCGGTCGAAGACGACAAACCTGGCGCCGTCGGTAACGCCACCAAGACCATGGATGACCTGATCTGGAGCGTCAAGCCGAAGATCACCCGCGAAGAACGTAAAACCCTGATCAATAAGCTGCCCGGCCTGCTCGCCACGCTCAACCGCTGGCTGGATGTGATCAAGTGGCAGGATGCCGACCGCCTGCAGTTTTTCGCCGAACTGGCCGAGTGCCATGCCTCCATCGTGCGTGCGCCGCTGGACATTTCGCCCGAGCGCCAGCTCGAGATCGCCGTCGAGGTTGCCCAGCAGGACGCCTTGCGCCGGCTGGAAAAGGAACAGCTGGCGTCGGAGGCCGCCCCGGCAGTCGACATCGACGACGCCGCGTTGGCCATCGAAGCGTTGGAACGCAACCAGTGGCTGGAGTTCACCCAGTTGGATGGCAGTGTGCGCAAGGTCAAACTCGCCTGGATCAGCCCGCTTCGCACGCTCTTCATTTTCTCCACCGGCGCGCGCCAGGAAGCCTTCTCCGTGCCGGTCGAAAAGCTGCAGGCGGCGTTCCGCGAACACAAGGTGCGCGTGATGCGGGTCGACGGCTTGGTCGGCCGCGCCCTGTCCGAAGCGATGAAGGAAAAGGCCGGCAACGATCCTTCCGTGCTGAGCTCGGCAGCCGCATAACGTATCATTCCCTCCGCGCGCAATCGGCCGCGCTGTTTTGAATCGACTTTTCCCTTCAGTATGGTTTGGTGGCACTTTATTACCGCCCTTGGCGGACTCGGGATTACCGCGCCCATCGGCATAGCGATTGCCGCATGGCTGGGCGCGGCCCATTGCGCCCGGCGCGCACTCTACTGGTGCCTGGTGTTCGGCGTGGCGATGGCAATTGTCATTGCCAGTAAAATTGCCTTCATCGGATGGGGGATCGGCAGCCAGGCCTATGACTTCACCGGCTTCAGCGGGCACGCGGCGCGCGCCGGCGCGGTGTTCCCGGTTGCGGCTTATCTGCTGTGCCGCGAGATGCGCCTCGGCTGGCGCGTTATCCATGTCGCTCTTGCGGCGCTGCTGGCCGTGCTGGTGGCGATTTCGCGCGTCAAGGTGATGGCGCACAGCCCTGCCGAAGCGCTGCTGGGGCTGTTGCTTGGCCTGGGCACGGCGGCCGCCTTCATGGCCCTCACGCACTCGACCAGGCGGTTCACGCCCAATCCATGGCTGATCGGCCTGACGTTGCTGGTGCTGGTCGCCCAGCCGCGCGGCGAGCGCGTCGATACGCAGCAATGGATGACCGCCATCGCCTTGAATCTGTCGGGCCACGACCGCCCCTACAGCCGCTGGAGCTGGCAGCCGACGCGGCGCCCGTACCAGCCGCCATGCCCGACCCTGCAGCGCCGCTTCACTTACCTGTGCGTTTGAACCGCCCGGCCAAACGGGCCGGGTGCATGGTACTCCTCGAAATCGCTGCAACAAATGGTATGATGGGGATCTTTCAAGATTCCCTCGCTGCTTCCGAAACGTGCGTCTATCGTCCATCAAATTGTCGGGATTTAAGTCTTTCGTCGATCCCACCAATTTCCAGGTGCCCGGCCAGTTGGTCGGCGTGGTCGGACCGAACGGCTGCGGCAAGTCGAACATCATCGACGCGGTGCGCTGGGTGCTGGGCGAATCGAAGGCATCCGAGCTGCGCGGCGAATCCATGCAGGACGTCATTTTCAACGGCTCCACCCACCGCAAGCCGGCCGGGCGCGCCTCGGTCGAGCTGGTGTTCGACAATAACGACGGCAAGGCCGCCGGCCAGTGGGGCCAGTATGCCGAGATCGCCGTCAAACGCACACTCACGCGCGACGGCACCTCGACCTACTACATCAACGGCCAGCCGGTGCGCCGGCGCGACATCCAGGACATCTTCCTCGGCACCGGCCTCGGCCCGCGCGCCTACGCCATCATCGGCCAGGGCATGATTTCCCGGATCATCGAATCGCGCCCCGAGGAATTGCGCGTGTTCCTGGAAGAAGCCGCCGGCGTGTCCAAGTACAAGGAACGCCGCCGCGAGACCGAAAACCGCCTCAACGACACCCGTGAAAACCTGCTGCGCGTCGAAGACATTCTGCGCGAACTGAGCGCCAATCTGGAAAAGCTCGAAGCGCAGGCCGTCGTGGCCAACAAATTCCACGCGCTGCAGGCCGACCAGGAAGAAAAGCAGAAGCTGCTCTGGCTGCTGCGCAAGAAGGAAGCGCAGGCCGAGCAGACCCGCTACTTCCGCGACATGGAACAGGCCCAGACCGAGCTGGAAGGGCAGACGGCCAAACTGCGCCACGTCGAACTGGACCTGGAGCACCTGCGCCAGGCCCACTTCGCCATCGGCGACCGCCTGCACCAGGCCCAGGGCCACCTGTACCAGACCAATTCCGAAATCGGCAGCCTGGAAGCGCAGATCAAGTTCGTGATCGAGTCGCGCACGCGCCTGCAAAGCCAGATCGCCACCTTGACCGCGCAGCGCAACCAGTGGTCCACCCAGCGCGAGGAATACCAGCAGCGCATCGAGGAGGCCGAGTTCCTGCTGGAGGAACTGGGCGGGCGCGTCGAACAGTCGCAGATGGCTGCCGAAGCGCAGGCTGAGCGTCTGCCGGACATGGAAGCGTCGTACCGCGCCGCCCAGAACCGCAGCGTCGAATCGCGCGCCAAGATCATGCAGGCGCAGCAGCAGATCGAACTGGCCTCGGCGCACCAGCGCAACGCCTCCAACATCCTCACCGGTCTGGCGACCCGGCGCGAGCGCCTGCAGCAGGAAAAGAGCGGCCTTAATCTGCCCGATAGCAGCCACCTGGCCAACCTGCGCCTGCAGCTGGAGGAAAAGCAGCAGGCGCTGGAAGAGCAGGCCATGATGCTGGAAGAAGCGGCCGAACAGCAGCAGCGTGTGGAAGAGGAACGCAGCGCGGCGCAGGCCCAGGTCAATGCCGAAACCGCCGCCAACGCCCAGCTCGAAGCGCGCCTGAACGCGCTCAGGCAGATGCAGGAACGGGTGCAAACGCAGGGCAAGGTGCAGCCCTGGCTGGCCAAGCACGAACTGGCCGGCCTGCCGCGCCTGTGGCAAAAAATCCAGATCGAGCAGGGCTGGGAAACCGCGATGGAAGCGGTGCTGCGCGAACGCACGGGCGCGCTGGAAATGTCGAACATCGAGTGGGCCAAGGCCTTCTTCGGCGACGCGCCGCCCGCCAAGCTGGCTGTGTACGCCCCGGCGGTCAACGCCGCGCCGGCCACCGAGGTGGCGGGCCTGAAGCCCTTCGCCAGCCTGCTCAAGCTGAACGAAGCCGGCATTCGCGGCGTGCTGCAGGACTGGCTGCACAATGTGTTCGCCGCCGACGATACCACCAGCGCCTTTGCCGAACGCGCGCGCTTGCCGGCCGGCGGCGCCTTCGTCACCCGCCAGGGCCACATGGTGACGCAGTCGAGCGTGCGCTTTTACGCCGCCGACGCCGAACAGGACGGCATGCTGGCGCGCCAGCAGGAGATCGACAACCTCACCAAGCAGCTGCGCGCGCAAGCCATGCTGGCCGACGAAGCGCGCGCGCGCGCCGTGCGCGCCGAGGCCGCCGCGGCCGACCTGGCCCGGCGCCTGCAGGAGGCACGCCAGCGCAGCGCCGCGCTGACGCAATCGGTGCACGCGCTGCAGATCGACGTCGTCAAGCAGTCCGAGATTGAGGCGCGCTTCAACCAGCGCAGCACGCAGATCGCCGCCGACCTGGCCGAAATCGCCGCGCAGGAAGCCGAGCAGCAGCAGATCCGCGCCGAGTCGGAAGAGCAGTTCGAACAGCTCGACATGGCGCTGGCCGAACTGCAGGGCGCGCACGAAGACGGCCAGACCGATTTCCTCAACAAGGAACAGGCCCTGGCCGACGCGCGCGACAAACTGCGCGAACTCGAACGCGCCGCACAGGAAGCCCAGTTTGCCGAGAAATCGCAGCGCTCGCGCATCGAAGAACTCAAGCGCAATATCGCCACCGCCGCAGAGCAGGCCGGGCAGGTCGGCGAAAGCATCGAACTGGGACGCCAGGAACTCGAAGCGCTGGAAAGCGGCGCCGCCAACGACGGCCTGCAGGAGCTGCTGGAGCGCCGCAGCGCGCAGGAGAAGGCGCTGTCGGACGCGCGCCATGAACTCGACCAGATCACCCAGCAGCTGCGCGCCGCCGAGGAAAGCCGCATGCAGGCCGAACGCAGCCTGCAGCCGCAGCGCGACAAGATCACCGAAATGCAGCTCAAGGAGCAGGCCGCGCGCCTGAACCAGGAGCAGTTCGACGAAGCGCTAAAGAGCACCGGCGCGGACGAAGCGGCGCTGACGGAAAAGCTCCAGCCGGACATGAAGCCGTCCTACCTGCAGGGCGAAGTGACGCGCCTGACCAACGCCATCGCGGCGCTGGGCGCGGTCAACCTGGCCGCGCTGGACGAACTGGCGCAGGCGTCCGAGCGCAAGAACTTCCTGGACGCGCAGAACCGCGACCTGGTCGAAGCGATCACCACGCTGGAAGACGCGATCGCGCGCATCGACCGCGAAACGCGCGACCTGCTGCAGGATACCTTTGACCGCGTCAACCATCATTTCTCCGAGCTGTTCCCGATCCTGTTCGGCGGCGGTAACGCCAAGCTGGTCATGACCGGCGACGAGATCCTCGATTCGGGCGTGCAGGTCATGGCCCAGCCGCCCGGCAAAAAGAACGCCACCATCCACCTGCTGTCCGGTGGCGAAAAAGCGCTGACCGCGACCGCGCTGGTGTTTTCGATGTTCCGCCTGAATCCGGCGCCGTTCTGCCTGCTTGACGAGGTGGACGCGCCGCTCGACGACGCCAACACCGAGCGCTTCTGCCGCATGGTCAAGCGCATGTCGGACCAAACTCAATTCCTATTCATCTCGCATAATAAAATCGCGATGGAGATGGCCAATCAACTGATCGGTGTGACGATGCAGGAGCAGGGTGTATCGCGCATTGTGGCGGTGGACATGGAGTCCGCCGCAAATTTCGCTACCGAGGCACAAGCAGCATGACAGATCTTCAAATCAGCCTGATCGGCGCCGCGACGGTATTCGTCGCCGGTGTCTTCGCCTATAACAAATGGCAGGAACACAAAGCCAAGAAAAGCGTGGAGCGCGCCTTCTCGTCCGAACACGACGATGTGCTGATGCGCAGCGGCGAGGCGCGCCAGGAGCCGGTGCTGGACCTGTCCGGCGCCGCGCCCGACGCTGCGGACGAAGCGCCGCTCACGCCGACGCTGCCGGGCACCACGGCCGACACCCCGGCCGCCGAACTGGCCACCAGCCTGGTCGATCCCCTGATCGACTGCATGATTCCGCTGGCGCTGGAGATCGCCGTGCGCGGCGACAAGATCCTGCCGGTGCTGCAGACCCTGCGCCACGTGGGCAACAAGCCGATCCACTACATCGGCCTGCACGTCAACGGCGACTGGGAACCGATCACCCATGGCGGCGTGTACACCAAGCTGCAGGCCGGCGTGCAGATGGCCAGCCGCACCACCGCGCTCAATGAACTTGAATACTCCGAACTGGTCACACGTCTGCGCGCGCTGTCCGACGACATCGGCGCCGAACCGGAGATTCCCGACATGATCGAAGTGATGGGCGAAGCACGCACCTTGCACCGCTTCGTGGCCGGCCACGACGCCCAGCTGGGCGTGAACCTGCTGTCGAACGGCGCGCCGTGGTCGATCCCGACCCTGATCGGCGCGCTGGAAAAGCAGGGCTTCGACGTGCGCCCCGACGGCCGCTACATCGTGCCCGACGGCGATGGCGGCCAGCTGTTCACCCTGTCGACCAATGTCACCCTCGGCGCCGACATCACCTCGCGCCTGACCCTGCTGCTCGACGTGCCCTGCGTGGCGCCGATGCGCGAAGCCTTCGGCCTGATGATCGCCTGCGCCAAGGCGCTGGTGGCGCGTCTGGACGCCACCATCGTCGACGACAGCAACCAGCCGCTGTCGGACGAAGCGCTGGCCGAGATCAACGGCCAGGTGCTCGCGTTCTATCAAGAGATGGAAACGGCCGACATCCCGGCCGGTTCGACCCGCGCGCTGCGCCTGTTCAGCTAAGAGAGCGCCGTGACGACTGCCGCACCGACCGACGATCTGGCCCGCATGGCTGCGCTGACGGCCGAACTGAATCGTCACATTTACTCCTACCACGTGCTCGACGCGCCGACCATTCCGGACGCCGAGTACGACCGCATGTTCCGCGAACTGCAGGCGCTGGAAGCGGCGCATCCGCAAGCGGTGTCGGCCGATTCGCCGACCTTCCGCGTCGGTGCCGCGCCGATCCCGGAATTCAAACAGGTCACGCACACCGTGCCGATGCTGTCGCTCAATAACGCCTTTGCCGACGAAGACATCGATAACTTCGACCGGCGCGTGCGCGAAGGCCTGGGCGCGGTTCAGGTGCAGTACGCCAGCGAGCTCAAGTTCGACGGCCTGGCCATCAGCCTGCGCTATGAGAACGGCGTATTCGTGCAAGCGGCTACGCGTGGCGACGGCGCCACCGGCGAAGACGTCACGGCCAACATCCGCACTGTCCGCGCCATTCCGCTGCGCCTGCACGGCGACAGCGTGCCGGCGGTGCTGGAAGTGCGCGGCGAAGTATTGATGTTCAAAGCCGACTTCCAGGCCCTGAATGCGCGCCAGCGCGAAGCCGGGCAAAAGGAATTCGCCAACCCGCGCAATGCCGCCGCCGGCGGCCTGCGCCAGCTCGACTCGCGCATCACCGCTTCGCGCAAGCTGCGCTTCTTCGCCTACGGCGTCGGCGCGCTGGAAGGCGCGGCCATGCCGTCATCGCACTCGGCGCTGCTGGACTGGTACGACCAGCTTGGCCTGCCGGTGTCGAAGGAGCGGGCGGTGGTCGCGGGAGCCGAAGGCATGCTCGGCTTTTACCGTGACATCGGCCAGCGCCGCGCCAGCCTGCCGTACGAAATCGACGGCGTCGTCTACAAGGTCGACAAGCTGGAAGACCAGCAGCAGCTCGGCTTCGTGTCGCGCGCGCCGCGCTTTGCCATCGCCCACAAGTTCCCCGCCGAAGAAGCGCTGACCGAGGTGCTGGACATCGAAGTGCAGGTCGGCCGCACCGGCGCCATCACCCCGGTGGCGCGCCTGGCCACGGTGTTCGTGGGCGGCGTCAACGTCAACAACGCCACGCTGCACAACGAGAACGAAGTGCGCCGCAAGGACATCCGCATCGGCGACACCGTTATCGTGCGGCGCGCCGGCGACGTGATTCCGGAAGTGGTGGCCTTTGTGCCGGAACGCCGTCCGGCCGATGCGCGCGAATTCATCATGCCGGCCAATTGCCCCGTGTGCGGCTCGCCCATCGTGCGCATGGAAGACGAAGCCGTAGCGCGCTGCTCGGGCGGCTGGACCCATTGCAGCGCCCAGAAGAAGGGCGGCTTGATGCACTTCGTCTCGCGCCGCGCCATCGACGTCGAAGGGTTGGGCGATCAGTTGATCGAGCAACTGGTCGACAAGGGATTGATTCACACCGCCGCCGACCTGTACGCGCTCGACCAGGACAGGCTGGCGGGCCTGGACCGCATGGCCACCAAGTCGGCCAAAAACGTCATCGACGCGCTCGACAAATCGCGCGACACCACCTTTGCCCGCTTTATTTATGCGCTGGGCATCCGCAACGTCGGCGAATCGACTGCCAAGGCGCTGGCCCAGCACTTCGGCGGCCTGGACGCGCTGCTGCACGCGGCCAGCTGGGAAGGCGGCATTCAGCTGCTCGACGTGCCCGATGTCGGCCCGGTCGTGGCGCGCTCGATCGGTGAATTCCTCACTGATGCGGGCAACCTCGAACTGGTCAAGTCGCTCAGCCAGGTGCTGCGCTGGAAGGAAGGGCCGCACGCCATGAAGGCCACTGGCGGGGCCATGTCCGGCAAAACCTTCGTGCTGACCGGGACGCTGCCGACCATGGGCCGCGACGATGCCGCCGCCTTGATCGAAGCTGCCGGCGGCAAGGTATCCGGCTCGGTATCGAAGAAAACCTCGTATGTCGTCGCCGGCGCGGACGCCGGCAGCAAGCTCGCCAAGGCCCAGGAACTCGGCATTACCATTTTGGACGAAGCAGGCCTCATGTCACTGCTGGAATCAGCGCAAATCAAGGAAACCTCGTAGATGAAACCAATAAGAAAAGCCGTTTTCCCTGTGGCCGGACTGGGTAGCCGCTTTCTGCCTGCCACCAAGGCGCAGCCGAAAGAGATGCTGCCGATCGTCGACAAGCCGCTGATTCAATACGCGGTCGAAGAAGCGGTTGCCGCCGGCGTTACGGAGATGATCTTCATCACGGGCCGCAACAAGCGCGCCATCGAAGACCACTTCGACAAGGCGTACGAGCTCGAATCGGAACTGGAGCAGGCCAACAAGGCCGAGCTGCTGGAACTGGTGCGCAACGTGATTCCGAAGAACGTCAACTGCATCTACATCCGCCAGTCGGCCGCGCTGGGCCTCGGCCACGCGGTGCTGTGCGCGCGGCCGGTGGTGGGCGACGAACCGTTCGCCGTGCTGCTGGCGGACGACTTCATGGATGCGAACGGCGGCAAGCCCGTGCTGGCGCAGATGACCAGCGTGTACGAATACGAGAAGTGCAGCATCCTGGCCGTGCAGGACGTTCCGCGCCAGAACACCCGCCAGTATGGCATCGTCAGCGCCTCGTCCTACCGCCCCAATCTGGAGCTGGTATCGGGCATTGTGGAAAAGCCGCAGCCCGAGGTGGCCCCGTCCACCCTGGCGGTGGTGGGCCGCTATGTTCTGTCGCCGAAGATCTTCGACTTCCTCGAAAATCTTGGCACCGGTGCGGGCGGTGAAATTCAGCTCACCGACGGCATCGCCGCACTGATGGAATCGGAGCGCGTGCTGGCCTATCGCTACGCGGGCCAGCGCTACGACTGCGGCTCCAAGCTCGGCTACCTGCAGGCGATGACGGCGATGGGGCTCAAGCACCCTGAAACGGCGGCCGGCCTGCGCGAATTCCTGGACCATTTGCACAAGGAGCACAATCCGTCATGAGCGTACGCGAGATCTTGAAGATGGGCGACCCGCGCCTGCTGCGCGTGGCCGAACCGGTAACGGAGTTCGGCACGCCGGCGATGCAGGCGCTGATCGCCGACATGTTCGACACCATGCACCATGCGAATGGCGCTGGACTGGCGGCGCCCCAGATCGGCGTCAACCTGCAGCTGGTGATCTTCGGGTTCAAGCAGAATCAGCGCTACCCGGATGCGCCGCAGGTGCCCGAGACGGTACTGATCAATCCCGTCCTCACGCCGCTGTCGAAGGAGAAGGAATCCGCCTTCGAAGGCTGCCTGTCGGTGCCGGGCCTGCGCGGCGTGGTCCCGCGCTACACCCGGCTGCGCTATCAGGGCGTCGACCAGTTCGGCAACGCGATCGATCGCGAAGTCGAAGGCTTCCACGCGCGCGTGGTACAGCACGAAGTCGATCATTTGCTCGGCATTCTTTACCCGATGCGCATTGAAGACTTCAGCCAGTTCGGCTACACCAGCGTGATGTTCCCCGACCTCGACCCCGATGATGATGACTGATATGCGTATTCGATGTGCCGCACTGATCCTGGCCGCCGCCAGCAGTACCGCAGCTTTTGCCCAGGAAGCGCCCGCCGCTGACGGCAAGCGCAGCGAACTGTGGATCGACACCGGCTTTGCGACCTACCACTTCCAAAGCGACAAAGACCTCAATGGCCGCAATCCCGGCATCGGATTTGAATACCGCTTCCTGGACAGTGCAGCCGTAACGGTTGGCCGGTTTTACAACAGCGATCGCCAGCACTCGAACTATGCCGGCGTGTACTACCAGCCATGGAGCTGGGGCGGCGTGCGCTTCGGCGGCGTGATCGGTGGCTTCAACGGCTATCCGAAGATGCGCGATGGGGGCTGGTTCCTCGCCGCGATCCCGACCGCCACCTGGGAATACGAACGCGTGGGGATCAACGTGGCCGTGGTCCCGACGTACAAGGAACGCCTGCACGGCGGGATTTCTGTGCAGCTCAAGTTCAAGCTGTTTTAGCGCCGCCATGCCGCGACAGCGATCTGTTGCGGAATTCTTACAGCCGCCCGCAAGCGCGGCATGGATCAATGTGATGCCATAGATCAAGTTTTACATTTGCTGAGTGCCATTCTCGAGTGCAACTTCCCACTTACCCCTTGGCGCGATTGCTGGTAGTGCTATCCAGCCTCGCGCACCTCGGCGTTGGCGCGGTCAGAGCAGTAGCACTGCCCGCAGTCGCAGCGTCGGCATACGATCATCCGCGCCCGAAACTAAACAAGTAACTTCACACCACTTCGAAGATCTTGAACGTCCCTGGGATATTCTTGATATCGTTTATCGTTCCGACCTGTTTGGTTTTGACTGTAGTGGTAACACGTGCCACGGTCGATTGCGAAAGCAGAATTTGACCTCCGTCCGATCGCCCCTCTATTCGGCTGGTAAAGTTAACATTTGGTCCCAGGGCGGTGAATTGATCACGAAAACTTGTTCCTACGTTTCCAACGAGCACGTCCCCGGTGTGAATCCCGCATCCCAATCCCACCTCGATGCTATCCGGCACATACAGGACCCACTCTTTCATCCATTTGCTGACGACTTTTTCAAATTCCGCCCGCAACTCCCGCGCAGCCTGTACCGCAGATTCAGCATCAGTCAGTCCATTGCTGCTGGCTTGATCAAGAACGCCAAATAAAGCCATTATTCCGTCGCCGATGAACTTATCCAAGACCCCACCATTCCGAAATATTACCCGCGCCCCAGTTTCGCAGTAGTCCTTTAAGAATCCGGCAATCAGTGCGGGATGAGCTTTCAAACTTTCACATAATCTGGAAAAACCACGCACATCCCAGAATACAATTGTAACAGTTTTGCTCGCCACTTCTAGGAGAGTAGGATTCCGGTCAATCGCATCAAAAACTCGCGGGTCGAAATACCTGCTCATAAAATTAATCTTCTTCGACCATGCGCTATAATTTATCGCCGCCCTTGTTTTTATTATAATTTCGCGGGAGGCAGACGCTCCGCGAATATTTTTCTCTACCACATCGAATGCCCCATAGTCAAAGGCGGCATAACGGTCGAGACTCTTTTCCTTGGCGGTGAACAATATTGCAATCACAAGCGGATCGATTTTCCTAGCCTTTTGCAAGACACTCATTCCGCTGGCCTCAGTGTCCATTACTAAATCCGTCAGAACCACATCAATTGGCTCATTTTTTTCAAATTGCTGTCGTAAGATATTTACGCCATCGCCTTCGCTCGATGCAGTAAAAATAACCCAATCTGGATTCGCATCACCTAACGCTCGGCGCAACGCGTTAAGATTTTCCGTCTCATCGTCAATCAGCAAGATTCTGGACAAGTTATTCTCCTAGGTTTGCACGTCTATCGTTTCGTTCTTTGGTCAACCAACTGCGCGATTGAATCGGCGGCAGGCAAGTAGATTTCAAAATCCGCCCCCTTCCCCGGCACTCCGGATTCCAAAATAATCCCGGCGTGCCCCTCAATGATCCGTCGAACTAAGGCGAGTCCGAGTCCTGTTCCATGCTCATGCGTTGTAAAAAAAGCGTCGAAAATTCGACTTTTCTCAGCTACTGGAATACCTACCCCGTTATCCAAAAAATGTACGAGAACATACTGCTTATTACTATCCAATATCGATGGCAGCGATTCGGCCTTAGGGCAAGAAACATTTATCACTATGTTCTTTTCTTCCTTATCAAACCAGTGTACAGAATTCGCAACAAGTTCATCGAAGCATTCCGAAAGCCTTTCTAGATCGCCAAGCACGAAGGTTTCAGGTGGGCAATTTATCTCGCAATGTATATTTTGGTTACAAACTGTTCGCACGGCCTGAGTTAATATCATGCGCAACGAAATGTGAGCCAGCTTAATCTGCTGGGCCTTAGCCAGCGATTTGAATTGCTCGACAAAGCTCTTGGCCTTTTCTACGGCCGAACGAATATTATCGACAACTTCCATTGCTTCCGTTATTCGTTCTTCCATAATGCGTTTTTCCAGGGGGTCGAGATCCGTTTCGATGGCAAATATTGGGTTGCCGATCTTATGTGCCGCTGCAAACGAAATATCCTTCCAAACTGCATCTCTTTCTGCACTGGCCCTTCTTCGTTTTTCCTCCTCAAGTTCCAGTACCAACGAGGTAAGACGGATTACCATTCCGGAATTCTCGTTATACAAATCCTCATAACTCTTCCGCGTCTCCGATCTCAATCGCCCCTCATCGGAAAAATACTTATAGCCAATTTGCGGAAATTGATGAATGAGCGATGTTAGATAAGATTGATCCCACACTCGCAAACGCGCATTTGTGCTCATCGGGTTACGCCGGGCTCTTCGTCGCCAATTCTCGCTATATTGAGCAAACTCATCCGACTGTGCACTATTTCTGGGTGAGATCAACAAAACCGTAAAAGTGGCTGCGCTCTGAAGATGAGACTTACCTCGCGCCTCATCGGAATGCCGCGACAACCAATGAATCAAATATGCCGGATCGTGGAGTGCCATTTCCATTAGGTTATCAGTAGGGATATTCCCCATTGAGATCAACCAGAGCTCCTTATATTCAAATCCGTCTGGGTCCTTCTTCGGCAGTTCGGCGATCATATCAACTTCAGGCGAATCGTTTTGCCAGTCAATGCGCTTGAAACCCATTTGTGTAAGCAATTCCTTGCAGAGATTGTCCGTGTCCGTCGGAGAGAGTTTGTCCCAATCGACAAAGAAAGGCGCGGAAGAACTCCCTCTTAAAGCCGCCTTGCGTCGCGGAAAGAGCCGAAATTCGGTCAATAGCTTCGAGATCTTTTTTATCAGGGATGCGAAACCGTCTGGATCGCGAGAATATAACTGGATATGATATTCCTGCACATCGGAAGGTATGTCATGACTGAGAGTATCATTGGCAAGGAGGAACACTTCCTTTCCCATAGCTTGTGCTAAGCCAATCGCGTAAAATACGTTGGGGTCGTTTTCAGAGATTTCCGCAATGATACAATCCGCGTTTGCTAGCTCACCGATGATACTTTCCCGCATCGAATGCGTAAGCGAGCGTTGGCCACTCCTTGCCTTTGCGATCTGAAAACCTGCCTGATGGACCCCAGCGGTTATAGCGTCTTTGACTCTCTCCGAGCCAGGCAGGTGGGGTATTGCTATGTAGCATCGCTGCTTCTTTGCGGCCATATGATTAAATTTTCTCTTCAGGTTATCTCAGTCGCCCGGGCTTACTACCTAGAAAATAATGGGCGATTTCGATTAGGATGGATTTTTCTCATATAAAATTGTCTCCATAATGGCCAGCGCGATTGAACCAGCACCCGCAGCATGCTGACATATAAAAATCGTTTAAGCAATCCGAAAAAAGCACGCCTATCACCGCCGTAAGCGCCGATGAACGGCGCAGTTTGTACGTCGAACGCGGACTCAATACTGACCTGACTGATTTTCCGGATGAGGCCTTCGATGAGAGTCTGGCCATTGCCGGCATCACAACCGAATCGCCAATCCTCGTCGTCGAGTGGCCAACTCACTTCCTTGTTCATCGGCGGCGAGGAGAGCAAGGCGCTTGTTCGAACCAACGCAGCGCATGAGAAAATCGGCTTTGGACGCGCGCGAGGTAAAAGTTGCAACCCGCGCACGAGAACCAGGCAGGGATGGATGCTGTCCACCACCACTTCATTCACGATGCTTAGCATGTTCTGCTTAACCTATTGTCTTACTGGCGGGAGAGGCGGGAGCGGTAGTGGTGGTGGTGGCGCGAAGACCATCGCCGCATGCCGTTGTGGCCGCTCGACAAAATAACGCTCGCCTCTCGGAAAGAGCACCCCAGGCGACGGTGGGACTGCCGGCATGTCGATGCTGCGCCACGCCTTGGTGCCTAGGCGCCACGCAGCATCAATGGTAAAGAGGAATGCCTTGTCCGCATCGTCACCACCTACTATCTCTACAAAGTCGCACTGGTGAAAACGAGCGAGGTTGCCGGGAGAGTGGTCAAACATTCCAATTTCGACCATCCAAAAGTCGCCAGACGCCTCGGCCAGCTTAGTGACCCATTTTTTATACGCCTCGACATCGATAACATAGTAGGTCGCGGCTGCAAGTATAACGCTCAGAGTCCCCTTGTGCTCGCCGATGAATTGCACGCCAGGCAATGCTCCAGCCATCAGCATTTCTTCAAGGACGGCAATGATCCGGGTATCGTGATCGTCATCCCATATGACGGCGAAGTCATGCACACGGGGACGGGGCGTCGCCTCCTGGAGCACATTGCGAGAATCGATTGCACGGAAGACGGAGTAGGGGGGGAAGCGCCGAGTGATCGGGTGCTCCTCGTCATACAGACATTGGAATAGCGTGGAATAGGTGGGTGTGACGATAGGCATTGCGGGCTCCAATTTCGTTGGGGAGGTTGTGGATTCCTCCACTGCCCAGTGGCTTTCGGCCATTGAGCGGGTTCAAGTGTAAGCTTAGCAGAAGCTCCGCCCGGACATTTAACGCGATCAGCGGCAAGCATGCGTTGCTAAGGTCCCCCCGAAAATAGTTTTTCGTTGAAGTAATCGCTGAGAAGTTTGAAGACAACAATGATAACGACATTCCTGACCTTATTTACGAGTAGAAATAGGCTGGTCCGAGAACAGGCATCTTCGTGGTAGGTGCCGACGCGGGAGGAATTGGTTTGGTTCCTTCGCGGGAGTATAGGCCCCCGCGTTTCGCGAGGGCGATGGTCTAGCTGGATATTTGGCGGGCGTCGGGCGGGCCGAGGTTTTCCGCCCATCGTCAAGCTGTTTTACCGCTTCACTCGCTCCAGTACATCACCCTTGCACCAACGCGGCATTGCCGGATCGTTGGCCACTTCATAGCCCAAGTTCAGTGTGAACTGGGCCTGTTGCACCATCCCCGACAAATCCCAGTCAGGATCGTACTGATCGCTGACCTGATGATAGTGCTCCTTGAACGCCAACATCTTCGATAGCGACGCCGATTGATCGTGCGAAAACGTAAACGCGCCGTCGCCCGAGAACACGGAAGTCCCGATCCTGAAAGCCGGCACGCCTGCCTTGGCGAAGATGAAGTGGTCGGCGCGGAAGTAGCTGCCGGCCGGGTCTGGCACCGGCGGCGACAGCTGCAATCCCATCCGCTTGGCCACCTTGGCCGAGCTGTCATACAGGCTGCTGCGCTCAGCCCCGGCCACGCCCATGTCGCGCGTCGGGCCGATGAAGTTCATGCTGTCCAGGTTCAGGTCCGCGCTGGTTTTCGCCAGCGGCCATAAGGGCGCGTTCACATAGCCGCTCGCGCCGATCAGGCCTTGCTCTTCGGCGCATGTCCATAAAAAAATCTGCGTGCGCCTGGCGGGCCGCTTAGCGGCCGCCTGGGCCATCGCCAGCAGGCTGGCCGCGCCGGACGCGTTGTCGACCGCGCCGTTCCAGATATGGTCAGGCTTGCCGTTTTCGGTATCGATGCCGAGATGGTCCCAGTGGGCCGAGTAGATCACCGCTTCGCCCTTGAGCTTGGGATCGGTACCCGGTACGATGCCGGCCACATTGAACTCGTCGACCTGGCGGATTGTACTGTCGAGCGTGGCGTGCGCCCTGATGCCGAGATCGACGGCCCTGAACCCGCGCACCTCGGCCTGCGCGCGCAGCGCGTCGAGGTCCTTCCCTGCGGCCCTGAAGAGCGCGCGCGCGGCATCTTCGTGGATCCAGCCTTCCAGCGGGTTGCCCGGGCCGGCCAGATGGAACTTCTCGTGCATCATGCCGTTGGCCGGCACGCTCCACGGATAGGATGCCGATTCGGCAGTGTGAATCAGCAGCACGCCCGCTGCACCCTGACGCACCGCTTCTTCGTACTTGTAGGTCCAGCGGCCGTTGTAGGTCAGCGATTTGCCGCCGAAACGCTGCGGTTCCTCGGCCGTCGGCTTGGGATCGTTGACCATCATGATCAGCAGCTTGCCCTTGACGTCGCTGCCTGCATAGTCATCCCAGTGCTCGTCCGGCGCCTTGATGCCATAGCCGACGAACACGACCGGAGCGTCGAAGCGCACCTTCGGCTCGCTGCCGCCGGTACTCATCACGATCCCGGTGCCGAGAGCGGGAGCGATTGTCTTGCCTCCAATCTCGAAACGTACCGCGCTGCCGGCCAGGGTTTTGGTGCCGATCATCGTCACGGGCTGGCGGTACGAGTTTCCCGCGGCTGGTTGAAGGCCGATCGCCTGGGCCTGCGTCTCCAGATAGCGCACGGTCAGGGCGCCGCCACGCTGTCCGGTGCCGCGGCCTTCCAGCAGGTCGCCGGCCAGGAAGGCCAGATGGGCGCGCAGCGGCCCCTCCGTCACCGGCGGCGCGGTCTGGGCGCTGGCCAATCCGGCGCAGCAGGAGATGGCAAGGGCGAGCGCCGCCGCAGGGGACATGTCGACTCCATCAGAATGGAAGATGAGCTATCTTACACGCAAGTCAATCCAGCCGAGATCCACAAGTTGCTTGGTAAGTTGATCGACGTGAACGGCGGCGTCGGCGGCGTCGCAGTTGGCCGCGTCAGCCAGAATGGCGGCCAGTTCCTCGCGCGAGCGTGGCCGGGCGAGGGCGTCAAGCACGACATACGCAGCCTGATTGACGCGTGCCGCCGTGAGCGTCCGGTCGTCGATGACGAGGGCGCCGCCGTCCGGCTCCGGTTGCAGGTGTAGAGCGCCGATCAGTTGCATGGGGCGCTCGGTGTCGGTGTCATATGCCATCAAGCTGGGCCTCCGTTGACATGAAATCGAAGTGCATGCCGGTCAGGCTATTGCCAATCCCGATGTGAATGCCGGCGGCACCTTCATTAAGTACACAGTTGAGACTCCAGTCCACGCTCTCCGGCGGCAAAATGCCGGTGCCGACCGCAACTTCGGTCACGGCGCGATAGTCCGGGCCGGTCACGGCGGCAAGACCGGCCGCCCATGGGCCAAGGCCATCGACGATGATGTTGTCGCGTATCGTGACGCGCAAGGGGCAGGCCTTGCGCATCTCTGCGGCAATGTCGGTCGCCGTGATGAAGGCCGAGGCCATCTCCGGCTTCAGTTCCCGATGCTTGGCGACGAGCACCGAGTTGACCCGGAATGTTCCCGAAATGACCAACTCGGTGTCGACATTGCCGGACAGATCCGTTGGCGACATCCCCACTTCAAAGTAGTTGCCCATGGCCGTATGTTCATCCGGCAGCATCGCCACGCGGGTACGGCACAGCAGCTCGAGGGACTCCGGAAGACGAATGGTCAATGCCGTGTCCGGCCCCGACATGGTGACCTCTTCCCTGGCGAGCAGGAGCCGGGAGACGACGCGGCGGTTCATCGCCACCGCCCCGGCAACGTCGGCTTGCGCGAACCTTTCGATGGCGTACTTGGCGGTCTCAAGATCGGATGAGAAGGACGCGAGCGGCATCCATAGCACGCTGGTCGTGGCAAATAGATCCCGCAGCGCTTGGCGGGACGGCAGGCGATCCCAGTCCAGGGGGACCGCAAGGACTTTTTGAGGCACATTGCCCCGGTCGGTCAGGAGCGCGTCGAACGTCACCGCATGGACGCCCCGGGTCGCCAGCCAGTCGGCCAGGCGCCGGTCGTCCGTGACGATGGCGGCGTCCTCGACTTCAAACACCGCCCTGAGGTTTTCAGCCAATCGTTCGCGCATCAGCCACCTCGCAGATCGGGTCGGACTTCATCCTGCTGGCGCGGCAGCATGGCATCCATGCAAGGGCAGGACGTGAAGTCGGCCTGGCGAACCTTGAGCACCTTCGCGGCCACGCGCTGCAGGCCGCCTCCCATGGCGGCATGATCGCGTGCGGCGCCGTTCGGCAACTGCAGCGTGCGGCCATAGACCGCTCCATCACTCGCAAAACCCTCTGCGATCCATATACGTCTGGACATGAATTGTCTCCCGGTGTCATTCGTCAAGCAGTCAGCCACGTCGCCGGCGCCAACTCGAGGCCGGCGCCGGCGATGAAGCACTAGGGTCTTACCAATCAGGTTCCTGCGTAGATGATCGCCATGATCGGTTTCGGGCTCTGCCCTTCAAGATCGAAGCCGCTGGTGCCGTGATCGTCGTCGAGCGAGCCGAGCATGGTGATCATCGGCGCGTCGAACTCTCCTACCAGCGACGGTGGAAATGGCATTTTCGGTTGTGCCGCAACGTGAGTGTGATTCATCATCGTAAACCTCCAAATGAGTTGGGAAATGTGACCCTTGCCGCCGGGCCACGACTTCACGTTATGGCAACAGTTCTTTTTATCCAAATGTGGTAACGCACTATTACAGCGCTGTTGTCACCGTTACAAAACTTCACAACTTGTTACGGAAGGACCAATCGCTCAACATCTTGAGAAGTCCCGGCCATGCCTGCGCATCGAAAACAATTATGATGAGGGCCACCAGCAGCCCCACGATCCCACCCCACAAGCTCCATGCCGAAATTCGAACAGCGCCGTATCCGCCTCTCACGCATTCTCCAGACCAGTATTGCCGGTATCGGCGGCGCCGCGCTCGCGTTGAGCTGCATGGCGCAGGAGCTGGGTATTCCCCAGGCATCGGATGCCGATCCGCACAGCGCGCAGGCGCGCGCCGCCACCCTGGCCGGTTCGGCCTTCGTCATGGCCAGCTTTGCGGCCGCCTCGGACAACAAGCTGAGTCTGTTCTCGTCCGCCGACGGCGTGCAGTTCACCTCGCTGGCATCCGAAGCCTACGCTCCGGCCGAGCGGCTGCTGCGCGATCCGTCCATCGTCCGCCATACCGACGGTTACTACTACGTCGCCTACACCACCGACAGCGGCGGTGCCGACTTCGGCATCACCCGCTCGAAGGACCTCAAGAACTGGCAGTTCGTGCGCAATGTCCCCGTGACGCTGCCCGGCGTGACGCACGCGAAGGCGCCCGAATGGCTGCGCGACAAAGACGGCACGCTCAAGATCGTGGTGTCGCTGACGGTCGGTGCGGGCCGGGACCCTGCCGCCTACGTCGTCGAACCGAATGCCGATATGACGCAGTGGTCCGCGCCCAAGGCCATGCAGGGCTTGCAGGGCTATCGGGACAGCTTCGTCGTTACAACCGGCACCGGCTACACGGCCTTCGTGCGCAACCAGGGCACCGGCTTTATCGAACTGGCCATGGCCAGGTCGCTGCTGGGTCCCTGGAAGGTCGAGCAGAAGGGTGACTGGGCAGGGTGGGGTGCTCCGCTCGAAGGCCCGTCCGTGGTCAGGCTTCCGGACGGCGGCTCGCGCATCTATTTTGGCGACGACGCCAGCCAGCGCTACTGGTACTCGGACAGCAGCGACGGGTTCAAGACCTGGACCCCGAAGAAGCAGGCCGGCGGCGTATCGAGTCTGATCCGCCAGTCCACCGTGATGATCGACGAGCGCTCGGCGTTTGCCCAGGCAACCCGGCCGAAAGGCCGGTCGAAAACGGTCAGCTGGGACGAGCATTCGATGCTGGTCGATGGCAAGCGCGTGATGCTGTGGTCGGGCGAGATGCATCCGTTCCGCTTGCCCAATCCATCGCTGTGGCGCGATGTGATACAAAAAATGAAGGCGGTTGGCTTCAACGGTATCGCATTCTATTTCGACTGGGGATACCACTCGCCGGCGCCGGGAGTGTACGATTTTTCCAGCGTCCGCAATGTCGAGCGCGCGCTGGAGATCGCCGAGGAAGAGGGCATGTACATCATCGCCCGCACCGGCCCGTACGTGAATGCGGAACTGACCGGCGGCGGTTTTCCGGGCTGGATGTTCCGCAACCGCGCCGAAGCGCGCACCGACGATCCGGTCTATCTGGCCGCTGCCGACGAGTGGATGACGCAGATTAACGCCATCATCGCGCGGCACCAGATCACCACCGGCGGCGGCAATGTGATCGCCTATCAGCTCGAAAACGAGCTGGGCAAGGTAGAGCCGAAGCACCTGCGCCAGATGGAGCACCTGGCCAAAAAGGCCCGGGCCGACGGCATCTCGGTCCCGTTCTTCCATAACGCCGCGGGCCGCCTGCCCGACTGGACGCCGAAGAACTCCACCGCGGCGTGGGCCAATCCGGGACCGACCGACCTGTACGCCTTCGACGGTTATCCGGGCGGCACCTGCAACGTGCATGCCAATCCCGCGGGCCCCAACAAGGCGCCGGACTGGGGCATCTATGGCAAGAACTCGCCCAGGATCGGCGCGCTCTCCTCGCCAGGAACGCCGGGTTTTGCTGCGGAACTGGGCGGCGGCTGGTTCGATTACTGGGGCTCGAACGGCACCTACAACTGCACCGCCGAACGCCAGGGCAAAGGCTATCAGCGCGTCTTCTATGGCACCAACCTGATCAACCGGATCACCATCCACAATATCTACATGACCTTCGGCGGCACCTCGTGGGGCTGGCTCGCCGGTCCCGTCGTGTACACCTCCTACGATTACGGCGCGCCGATTTCGGAAGACCGTGGCCTGCGTCCGAAAGCCTACGCCCTCAAGCAGCAGGGCATGTTCGTGCAGGCTGCCGAACAGGTGCTGGCACAGATGGACAAAGGGCCGGAGATCGCGACCTCGCTGGCCAAGGCGAAGGTGTACCACAACGTCAATCCGGCGCTGGGGACGCACGTGCTGTTCGCCGTTCACAGTCCGTCCGATGTCACCACCGATGACAGCTTCACCTTCGCCTTGACGACGAAGGACGGCAGCTTCCAGGTACCGGTCCGGCTGAACGGCCAGGATGCCAAGATGCTGCTGGCCAGTTACGCCATGGAGCGTCAGCATCTGGTGTATTCGACCTCGGAGCTGCAGACCCATTTCCGCAACGGCGAACGCGATATCGCCCTGTTCCACGGTCGCGACAAGGAGCGGGGCGAAACGCTGCTGCGCTATGCGAGCGAACCGAAGGTCGAGGTCTTGTCGGGCAAGGTCGCGTCACGCTTCGATGCCGCCACCGGCGACCTGAAACTGAGCTACGTGCACGACGGCCTGGCGCGCGTGCGCATCTCGGGCGGTGGCCGCGCACCGCTGCTGCTCTTGCTGGCCGATGAAAAGACCAGCATGCAGTTCTGGAGCCAGAAGACGGCGGCGGGGCAGGTGCTGCAGCTGACGCCGGCGCTGGTGCGCGGCGCGACGATTGCCGGCGGCGCGCTCGCCCTAAGCGGCGATACCAGCGCGGCCAGCGAGATCGAGATCTGGGGACCCGCCTTCACCTCGGCCACCTTCAACGGCGCGCCGTTGCGCTTGAGTGCGCAGGAAGACGGCAGCGTCAAGACCGGCAGCGTGGACGGCCCGGACGCCGTCGAGCTGCCCGACCTGGGCCGCTTGGCCTGGGTACGCCGCATGGACAGCCCCGAGGCGCAGCCGGACTTCGACGACGCCGGCTGGGTCAAGGCGGACAGGCGCGGCTCCGCGGCGCAGACCTGGTCGATGCCGGAACGCGGCCAGCCGACGCTGGCCATGAGCGACTACGGTTTCCACCATGGCGACGTGTGGTATCGCGGACGGGTCGCCATCACCGACCCGAAGACCAACCAGCTGGAGCTGTACTACGGCGCGGGCGGGGCGGGTATGCTGCAGGCGTGGGTCGACGGAAAGTACCTCGGCCAGCATGAACTCGACGTCGGCCGTTCGTTCCCCGAAACGACCGACAGCGTCAAGTTCACGCTCGGCGACAGGCTTGCGCCGGGCCAGCACATCATCTCCGTCATGGTGCGCAACAACTCGCACAACTGGGACCTGATGGCCGACGACTTCCACCGCGAAGCGCGCGGCCTGATTGCCGCGTCGCTGACCTCAAAAGGCGGCCAGCGCTTCGCGGTGCCGATCCAGTGGCGCATCCAGGGCAATCTGGGTGGCGAGAACCCGGCCGACGTTGTGCGCGGGCCGATGAACAACGGCGGGCTGTTTGGCGAGCGCGCGGGCTGGTATCTGCCGGCTGCGCAGGACAAGGCCGGCTGGTCGGCGGCCAAATTGAGCGATGCGCCGCCGGCGCCGGGCACCTACTGGCTGCGCACCACCTTCCCGCTCGATCTGCCCAAGGGCCACGACATCCAGCTCGGACTGGCCTTCGGCGATGCGGCCAAGCCGCGCTCGGAGCGCGAGAACCGCGCGCTGATCTTCGTGAACGGCTGGAACATGGGGCAGTTCATCGCCCATATCGGACCGCAGCGCACCTTCATCATCCCGCCGGGTATTTTGAATCCGAATGGTGAAAACACGATCGCGCTGGCGGTGACAAGCGACGGCGCGGCGGCCAATGCGCTGGAGCCGGTCAAGCTGGTCAATCTGCGCACCGCCCGTGGCGGCGTGCCGCTCGAGATCATGTCGGCGCAGGCAATGCCTTAAGATCAGAACTGCTCGTCCGGCCGCAGGTAGCGCCATTGGCCGACGGGCAGGTCGCCCAGCTTGACCTTCCCGATGCGCACACGCTTCAGGCCGATCACCTTCAGCCCGACCATGTCGCACATGCGTCGGATCTGGCGCTTCTTGCCTTCCTTGAGCGTGAAGCTGAGCTGATCGTCGTTCTGCCAGCGCACCTTGGCCGGCAGCAGCGGCTTCCCATCCATCCACAGCCCGAAGCACAGTTTTTTCAGATCCGCGTCAGGCAGCTTGCCTTCCTTGGTGTACTGCACGCGCACCAGGTATTCCTTTTCGATGCTGGTGTCCTGGCCGATCAGGGTCTTGGCCACACGGCCGTCCTGGGTCAGCACGAGCAGGCCGACCGAGTCGATGTCGAGCCGGCCCGCCGGCACCAGGCTGCGCAGCTGGGTCGGGTGGAACTGCTCGGTGGACGGGTCGTCGGCCCAGTGATTTTCCGGCTTGATCAGCGCCACCGCCGGGGTATAGCCGTCTTCGGCCTGGCCGCTGACATAGCCCATCGGCTTGTTGATCAGCACCGTCACGCGCTTGGACTGCTCGGCGGCGGCCTGGCGCTCGACCGTGATCTTCTGGTGCGGCAGCACCTTGCTGCCCAGCTCCGACACCACCTGGCCGTCGACGCGCACCCAGCCGCGTGCGATCCACTCGTCGGCCTCGCGGCGGGAGGACAGTCCGAGTTCGGACATGCGTTTGGACAGGCGTACTAATTCAGTCATGGATTACTTACAGTGAAAAACAAAATGGGGCTTACACCTTCAGCGCATCGAGCAGGTCGGTCTCGAGCTGCAGCTGGGTGCGCGCGTTGTTGAGCGCCTGGCCATCGATCAGGAACACGTCTTCCACCCGCTCGCCCAGGGTCATGATCTTGGCCGTGTGCAGATTGATGCGGTAGCGCGCCAGCACGTTGGCGATCGCGTACAGCAGCCCGTTTCGGTCGTTTGCGGCAATCGACAGCAGGTAGTACTGGCCCTTGTCGTCGGGGCGCAGGTCCACCGTCGGCGCGAACGGAAAGGTGCGCGACAGGCGCGAGAGCCGGCCACGGGTGGGCGCCGCCAGCGGCGCCTGCGATGTCAGCAGCTCGCACACCTCGTGCTCGATCAGGTTGATGATGTCGCGGTAGCTCTTGGCGAAGTTCTGCTCGGTGACCAGGAAGGTATCGAGCGCGTACCCGTGCCTGGTGGTATGGATCTTGGCGTCGAGGATGCTGAAGTTCTTGCGGTCGAAGTAGCTGCAGATGCGCGCGAACAGGTCGGGCTGGTCCTTGATATAGACCGCCACCTGCAAGCCTTCGCCGATCGGCGCCAGGCGGCAGCGCACCACCGGCGCCTCGCTGTCCAGGCGGTCCCACAGGGCGCGTGTCTGCCAGGCGATGTCGGATGCTTCGTGCCGCAGGAAGTAGGCCATGTCGAGCTGTTTCCACAGCTTTTCGTGCGCGTCGGCCGGCAGGCCGTACAGGCGCAGCGTGGCCAGGGCTTCTTCCTGGCGGTTCTTCAGTTCGCGGTCGGCCGAATGCGGTTCGCCGCCGAGCACGCGCAGGGTTATGCGGTACAGGTCTTCGAGCAGCTTGGCCTTCCAGGCATTCCATACCTTGGGGCTGGTGCCGCGGATGTCGGCCACCGTCAGCAGGTACAGCGCGGTCAGGTGGCGCTCGTCCTTGACCAGCCTGGCGAACGACTCGATCACGTCGGGATCGGACAGGTCGTGCTTCTGCGCGACGGTCGACATGGTCAGGTGATGCTCGACCAGGAACACCACCAGCTCGCTGTCTTCCGGTCCGATCGAGTGGTCTTCGCAGAACTGTGCCGCGTCGACGGTGCCGAGCTTGGAGTGATCGCCGCCGCGGCCCTTGGCGATGTCGTGGAACAGGGCGGCCACGTACAGCAGCCAGCGGCGCGGGAAGTTCGAGATCAGCTGGCTGCAGAACGGATACTCGTGCGCGTGCTCGCTCATGGTGAAGCGGCGCATGTTGCGCACCACCATCATGATGTGCTGGTCGACGGTATAGACGTGGAACAGGTCGTGCTGCATCTGGCCGACGATGCGGCGGAAGTTGGGCAGGTAGCGCCCCAGCACGCTGGTGTCGTTCATGCGCCGCAGCGCGTGCACCAGGCCGACCGGCGCCTGCAGGATGCGCAGGAACAGCGCGCGGTTGCGCGGGTCTTCGCGGAAGCGCTGGTCGATCTCGAAGCGCGCGTGCCACAGTGCGCGCAGGGTACGCGCCGTCATGCCCTTCAGGTGCGGGTGCTCGGTCATTATCAGGAACACTTCCAGCACCGCCGACGGCGTGGCCATGAAGGTGTCGTCCTGGGCGATGTCGATGAAGCCGTTGACGTCGTTGAAGCGCTCGTTCAGGGCCACCGCTTCGCACGGCTGCGGGAACAGCTGCGCCTCGATATTCTGCAGCAGGATGCTGTTGAGCTGCGTGACCGTCTTGGCGGCCAGGTAGTAGCGCTGCATCAGGTATTCGCTGGCGCGGCGCGCGTTCAGGCCTTCGCCGGTGGTCTTCAGGCCGAAGGTTTCGGCGATCGGCGTCTGCACGTCGAACACCAGGCGGTCTTCGCGGCGGTTGGTCTGCAGGTGCAGGCGCACGCGGATGTCCTTGAAGGCGCGCTCTTTCTCCATCAGCTGGCGCGCTTCGGTCTGGGTGATCAGGCCGCGCGTGGCGAGCTGGCCCCAGGAACTGGCCAGGCCGGCGGCCTTGGCCACCCACAGGATCACCTGCAGGTCGCGCAGCCCGCCCGGGCTTTCCTTGCAGTTCGGCTCCAGGCTGAAGGCGGTGTCTTCGTACTTGGCGTGGCGCAGGCGCATTTCCGCGGTCTTGGCGTGGAAGAAGGCTTGCGGGTCCATGGCCGCGTCGTAGCGCGCCTGCAGGGTGGCGAACAGTTCGGCGTTGCCGTGGATGAGGCGCGCTTCCAGCAGGCTGGTTTGCACGGTGATGTCGGCCTGCGCCTCGCTCATGCATTCGTCGACCGTGCGGATGCTGTGGCCAATTTCCAGGCCCAGGTCCCACAGCAGCTGCACCATTTCTTCCAGATCCTTCTGGAGCGCGGCATCGGGCGGCGCGGCCAGCAGAATCAGGATGTCGACGTCGGACTGCGGGAACAGCTCGCCCCGTCCATAGCCGCCCACGGCCACCAGGGCCGCGCTGTCGGGCAGGCCGACCAGGTTCCACGCCGCCGACAGCACCATGTCGACACTCTGGCGCAGGCCGCGCAGCAGTTTTTCCGGCTTGCCGTCTTCGCGGAAGGCGGTGATCAGCGCGAGACGGTTGGCCTTGAGCTGCTGCTTGAGCAGGTCGCGCGGCTGGAATTTGGTGGCGGCGGGAACGGACGACATGGTGTTACGCGGCCACGGCCTGGGTCGGCTGGCCGATGATGGCCGGCGGCGGCGGCGTGCCGGCCGAGGTGGTCAGCACTTCGTAGCCGGTTTCGGTGACGAGGATGGTGTGCTCCCACTGCGCCGACAGGCTGCGGTCCTTGGTTTTGATGGTCCAGCCGTCGCCCATTTCGCGGATCTCGCGGCGGCCGGCGTTGATCATCGGCTCGATCGTGAAGATCATGCCCGCCTGGAGCATTTCCAGGGTGCCGGGTTTGCCGTAGTGCAGCACCTGCGGTTCCTCGTGGAAGACCTTGCCGATGCCATGGCCGCAGAATTCGCGCACCACGCTGTAGCCGTGCCGTTCGGCGTGCTGCTGGATCACGTAGCCGATATCGCCCAGGTAGGCGCCCGGCTTGACCTTGGCAATGCCCAGCCACATGCATTCATAGGTCACTTCCGCCAGGCGCCGTGCCAGGATCGACGGTTCGCCCACGAAAAACATGCGGCTGTTGTCGCCGTGGTAGCCATCCTTGATGACGGTGATGTCGAGATTGACCACGTCGCCATTCTTGAGCACCTTGTCGCCCGGAATGCCGTGGCAGATCACATCGTTGACCGAGGTGCAGATCGACTTGGGGTAGGGCGTGTAGCCGGGCGGGCAATAGTTCAGCGGGGCGGGAATGGTGCCCTGGACATTGACCATGTACTCATGGCAGAGGCGATCCAGTTCGCCCGTGGTGACGCCCGGCTTGACGAAGGGGGTGATGTAATCGAGCACTTCGGCGCCCAGACGGCCGGCCACGCGCATGCCTTCGATGTCGGCAGGGGATTTGATCGAGATGGAGGACATAGATTCGCAATCTGCAAAAAACGATGGGTTGGCCGGCGCGCCGGGGCGCCGGCCCGGATAGTAGGAAGCCATTATAAGGGATGTGGCCCGCGCTGGTCCGGGGCAGGGAGGAAGGCCGGTTCAGAGCTCGCGCCGGCGGCGCTGGCCGTCGTGCTGGACGATGCGCCGGGCAATGGCGGGCGGGATGTCGGTCAGGGGTAAATATTGCCGCGTGGCAGCTCTTCCAAACACATTCATGTAAATCAGCGCGACCTCGACCGCGGCAGCGGTAGCCAGGTCGATGCGGCGGTCGTACAGGTTGCGGCTGCGGATGGTGTCGCGCTGCATGAAATTCCTGGCTGGACGGGTTAAAGGGGCTCTGCCGTATGCAAAAGTCTGCGCTTTCTCGTCTATCATGCGGGGCCGGCGCGCACCGGTGTCGATCTGCGACAAAGCGCGCGCGGATAGGGGTGCTTCTGGAGCGGGGCGGCAACTCTTGAACAATCGGCCAAATCCGGTTAGAATCTCGGGTTGCTCCGATCCGTTTTGAGCAATGTTGTCAAAGCAGTCCAAATCTTTTTTGAAAATCGCGAGTCCGGTCGCAAAGGGTGCCTGAATGGTGACTGACCGGATTCCAGACCCAACCCTGGAGATTCAAATGTCCGTAACGATGCGTGAAATGCTGGAAGCCGGTGTCCACTTCGGTCACCAAACCCGTTTTTGGAATCCCAAGATGGCGCCGTTCATCTTCGGTCACCGCAACAAGATCCATATCATCAACTTGGAAAAGACGATGGGTATGTATCAGGAAGCGATGAAAACCATCAAGCAAGTCGCTGCCAACCGCGGCACCATCCTGCTGGTCGGCACCAAGCGCCAGGCGCGCGACATCATCGCCGCTGAAGCGCAGCGCGCTGGCGTGCCTTACGTCGACCAGCGCTGGCTGGGCGGCATGCTGACCAACTTCAAGACCATCAAGACCTCGATCAAGCGCCTGAAAGACATGGAAGCCCAGGTCGAAGACGGTTCGGTCGAGAAGCTGTCGAAAAAAGAAGCTCTGATGTTCCAACGCGAAATGGTCAAGCTGCAAAAGTCCATCGGCGGCATCAAGGAAATGAATGGCGTTCCTGACGCAATCTTCGTCGTCGACGTCGGCTACCACAAAGGCGCGATCACCGAAGCCGGCAAGCTGGGCATCCCGGTCATCGGCGTGGTCGATACCAACCACTCGCCAGAAGGCGTGACCCACGTCATCCCGGGCAACGACGACTCGTCCAAAGCCATCACCCTGTACGCACGCGGCGTGGCCGATGCGATCCTGGAAGGCCGTGCCAACGCCACCAACGATATCGTTGAAATGGTTAAAGCGTCGGGCGACGACTTCGTCGAAGTGTCCGAGCAGGCTTAATCGGCCGGCAGCTTCGGCTGCGAGGCAGGAAGAAAAAAGGGTGGCGTCTGCCCCCTTTTTTTTAAACCGAATACGTTAGACGTTCAACATTTAGTTAGGAGAAACACATGGCAGCGATTACTGCAGCGATGGTAGGCGAACTGCGCGGCAAGACCGACGCACCTATGATGGAATGCAAGAAAGCCCTGACCGAAGCCGAAGGCGATATGGCCCGTGCGGAAGAGATTCTGCGCGTAAAACTCGGCGGCAAGGCATCGAAAGCGTCGTCGCGTATCACCGCCGAAGGCGTGGTGTCGGCGTACATTTCGGGTAACGTGGGCGCGCTGGTGGAAATCAACAGCGAAACCGACTTCGTGGCCAAGAACGACGACTTCCTGGCCCTGGCCGCCAACGCCGCCAAGCTGGTCGTGGAAAACAACCCGGCCGACGTGGCTGCCCTGCTGGCCCTGCCAGCCGGCGACGGCAAGACCCTGGACGAAGTGCGCACCGCACTGATCGGCAAAATCGGCGAAAATATGTCGATCCGCCGCTTCCAGCGTTTCGAAACCACCGGCAAGCTGGCTTCCTACCTGCACGGCACCCGGATCGGCGTGATCGTCGACTTCGACGGCGCCGACGAGCAAGTCGGTAAGGATGTCGCCATGCACATCGCCGCGATGAAGCCTGTGGCGCTGTCGTCCGAGCAGGTGCCTGCCGAACTGATCGAGAAAGAGCGTTCGGTTGCCCAGCTCAAAGCCCAGGAAGACGCCGACAAGGCCGCCGCCGAAGGCAAGCCGGCCCAGTCGCCTGAAATCCTGGCCAAGCGCCTGGAAGGTTCGGTTCAGAAGTACCTGAAAGAAGTGTCGCTGCTGAACCAGGCATTCGTGAAGAACGACAAGCAATCGATCGAGCAAATGCTGAAAGCCGCCAACACCACCGTGAAAGCGTTCACGATGTATGTGGTGGGTGAAGGGATCGAGAAGAAGCAGGACGATTTCGCTGCCGAAGTCGCAGCGCAAATGGCTGCTTCGAAGCAGTAAGTTGGAAAGCGGGCCGCAAGGCCCGTTTTTTTAATGTGCGCGGCGCGCGCCTCGCGCTGCGCACGGCAGTACCCGAATACAAACGCAAACCGTCACTTTTCTAGGAGCCCTCCATGTCGAAACCAGCCTACAAACGCGTACTCCTGAAATTGTCTGGCGAGGCGCTGATGGGCGATGACCCGTATGGCATCAACCGCGGCACGATCGAGCGCATGGTCGCCGACGTGGCCGAAGTGGCCAAGCTGGGGGTGGAACTGGCGGTCGTGATTGGTGGCGGCAATATCTTCCGTGGCGTCGCGCCCGGTGCGCAGGGCATGGACCGCGCCACCGCCGATTACATGGGCATGCTGGCCACGGTGATGAATGCGCTCGCGCTGGCCGATGCCATGCGCCATGTGGGCATTACCGCGCGCGTCATGTCGGCAATTTCCATTGAGCAAGTCGTTGAGCCCTATGTGCGCCCGAAAGCGCTGCAATACCTGGAAGAGGGCAAGGTCGTGGTGTTTGCCGCCGGTACCGGCAACCCCTTCTTTACCACCGACACCGCGGCCGCGCTGCGCGGCTCCGAGATCAGCGCCGAGATCGTCCTCAAGGCCACCAAGGTCGACGGCGTCTACACGGCCGATCCGAAGAAAGACCCGCACGCCACCCGCTACGAATCGATTACCTTCGACGAAGCCATCGCCCAGCAGCTGCAGGTGATGGACGCGACCGCGTTCGCCCTGTGCCGCGACCAGAAGCTGCCGATCAAGGTGTTCTCGATCGTCAAGCCAGGCGCCCTCAAGGCCGTGATCATGGGCGAGGACGAAGGTACACTGGTGCACGTTTAAGATCTACCAACATTCATACATACATCGAACAAGCTAGGAGAGCAGCATGACTATCGCTGACGTCAAGAAGAACGCGCAAGAGCGCATGGCCAAGTCGATCGAAACCTTACGGGCCGATCTGGCCAAGGTCCGTACCGGCCGCGCCCATACCGGTATCCTCGACCATGTCACGGTTGAGTACTACGGCAACCCGACTCCGCTGAGCCAGGTCGCCAACCTGACCCTGATCGACGCGCGCACCATCGGCGTGCAGCCGTACGAAAAGAAGATGGCCGCCGCCATCGAAAAAGCGATCCGCGAGGCCGACCTGGGGCTCAATCCCGCCGCCCAGGGCGACCAGATCCGCGTGCCGACCCCGCCCCTGACCGAAGAGCGCCGCAAGGAAATGGTCAAGCTGGTCAAGAGCGAAGCCGAAGACGCCAAGATTGCGGTGCGCAACATCCGCCGCGATGCCAACGAGTCGCTCAAGAAAATGGTCAAGGACAAAGCCTGCTCGGAAGACGACGAGCGCCGCGCCTCCGACGAAATCCAGAAGCTGACCGACAAGTTCGTCGTCGATATCGACAAGCTGGTGACCGAGAAAGAGAAAGAAGTGCTGACGGTTTAAAATACCTTGGGGGACCTCGAAAAACCGAGGTCCTCAAACATCTGCAACGACTGATTTGGTGAGCAACAAGTCTTGCGCTGACCGGCGGTGCCATGGCCCCCCGCGTGCGCGAGGTCGACGGGACATGGAACGACGTATTAGGAATGACGGGGTCGCATGCAAGGGAGTAATATAGCGCCCTTGCGCAGATCCCCATCAAGTCAGGATTTATGATTTTCAAGAGTTCGACGACAGAAGTACCCGAGGTGGCAACGGTGCCGCGGCACGTTGCCATCATCATGGACGGCAATGGCCGCTGGGCGACCAAGCGCTTCCTGCCGCGCGTGGCCGGTCACGTCAAGGGCGTCGAAGCGGTGCGCGATGTTGTCGAAGCCTGCGCTCTGCGCGGCGTCGAGTACCTGACCCTGTTCGCGTTTTCCTCGGAAAACTGGCGCCGTCCGGAAGAAGAAGTATCGCTGCTGATGCGCCTGTTCGTTACCGCGCTCGAGCGTGAAGTGTCGAAGATGCACGCCAACAACATCCGCCTGAAGGTGGTGGGCGACCTGAACCGTTTCGACGTCAAGCTGCGCGACATGATCGCCGCCGCCGAGCGCCGCACCGCCAACAACACCCGCCTGACCGTGACCGTGTGCGCCAACTATGGCGGGCGCTGGGACATCATCCAGGCCGCCGGCAAGATGGCCGCCGCCAATCCTGGCGTGACCGGGTTTACCGAAGCGCAGCTGTCCGAGCACCTGGCCATGGCCTACGCGCCCGAGCCGGACCTGTTCATCCGCACCGGCGGCGAGCAGCGCATTTCCAACTTCCTGCTGTGGCAGCTGGCGTATTCCGAGCTGTACTTCACCGATACCTACTGGCCCGATTTTTCGATCGAGTCGCTGGACGCCGCGATCGCGTCCTATCAAAGCCGCGAGCGCCGCTTCGGCCGCACCGGCGATCAACTGGCCAAGAAAAGCTGATGCTGAAAACCCGGATCATCACTGCGGTCCTCCTCCTCGTGGTACTGCTGGCAGTGCTGTTCGGCGGTTACTTCCCCGCTTTTGCCGCCGTGCTGCTGGTATTCCTGCTGGCCGCCGAAACCGAAGCCTTCCAGCTGTTCCAGTCCTCGCGCAAGCAGGCGCTGCTGATCAGCGTGTTCTGGGTGGCCGCTTTCGCCTTCACCTTCCTGTACCGCGCGCAGACGCCGGCGGTCAATTTCTGGTTCGCGTTCTCCGCCATCATCTGGCTGCTGCGCTTCGTGCCCTCGCTCAAAGTCGGTTTGCCGCCACCTGACGGGCCGCGCAACACCATGGTCGGCAGCCTGTACGCCATTTCCATCGTGGCCTGCTTCGCCGCCATCGTGCTGTTCTACCGCCATTCGCCGGTGTACCTGCTGTCGGTGATGGCGCTGGTCTGGATTGCCGACATCGGCGCCTATTTCGCCGGCAAGGCCCTCGGCAAGAACAAGCTGGCGCCGTCGATCTCGCCAGGCAAATCGTGGGAGGGCGCCATCGGCGGCGGCATCGCCGTGCTGGTGCTGGCGAGCGCCTCGGTGCTGTCCGGCGCGCCGGCCCTGGCCGACACCTTCGCCGTGCACGTGCAGGCCAAGCTGGGCTGGGCCGCGCTGTTCGGCATCCTGGCCGTGCTGGTGGCCGCCAGCATCGTCGGCGACCTGTTTGAATCCCAATTGAAGCGCCGCGCCGGCGTCAAGGACAGCAGCAACCTGCTGCCCGGCCACGGCGGGGTGCTGGACCGCATCGACGCGCTGATTCCAGTGCTGCCGCTGGCGGCACTGATCCACAGCCAGCTGTAGGAAAGAGCACATGCAACGCATCACCATTCTTGGCGCCACCGGTTCGATCGGGGTCTCGACCCTCGACGTGCTGGCGCGCCACCCGGACAAATACCAGGTCTACGCGCTGACGGCGCATGCCAGGGTCGAGGAACTGGCCGCCCAGTGCGTGCAGTTCAGGCCGGCGCGCGCGGTGGTCGGCACGGCCGAGGCGGCGGCGCGCCTGCGCGACCTGCTGCGCGGCCACGGTCTCGGCACCGACGTGGACTACGGCGAAGCGGCCCTGTGCGCGGTCGCCTCCAGCAGCAATACCGATACCGTGATGGCCGCCATCGTCGGCGCGGCCGGCCTGGCCCCGACCCTGGCGGCGGCCAGGGCGGGCAAGAAGGTCCTGCTGGCCAACAAGGAAGCGCTGGTCATGTCCGGCCAGCTGTTCATGGACGCGGTGCGCGAGCACGGTGCCACCTTGCTGCCGATCGACAGCGAACACAATGCGATTTTCCAGTCGCTGCCGGCCACGTATGCACGCCAGCCCGGCCAGTCGGGCGTGGCCAAGATCGTGCTGACCGCGTCCGGCGGGCCGTTCCTGCACCGCGCCGTCGAGTCGCTCGACGCCGTCACCCCGGATCAGGCCTGCGCCCATCCTAATTGGGTCATGGGCCGCAAGATCTCGGTCGATTCGGCCACGATGATGAACAAGGGCCTGGAAGTGATCGAGGCGCACTGGCTGTTCGGCGCACCGGCCGCGCTGATTGAAGTGGTGATCCACCCGCAAAGCGTGATCCATTCGATGGTCTCCTACATCGACGGCTCGGTCATTGCCGAACTGGGCAATCCGGACATGCGCACCCCGATCGCCAACGCGCTGGCTTTCCCGGATCGGATCGAGTCGGGCGTGGCCCAGCTGGACCTGACCACCATCGGCCAGCTGCACTTCACCAAGCCGGACTTCCAGCGTTTCCCATGCCTGAAGCTGGCCTTCGACGCTTTGATCGCCGGCGGCACCGCCCCTGCGCTGCTCAACGCCGCCAATGAAGTGGCGGTGCAGGCCTTCCTGGACGAGCGCATCGGCTTTCGCGACATCGACCGCGTGATCGAACGGGTCATGCACGAGAACGGCCACGGCGCCGCCACCAGCATCGAGGCCGTCATGGCGCAGGATGCGCACGCGCGCGCGGCCGCCGCGCGCATCATCGCGGACATCGCCAGATGAACCTGCTGCACACGGCCATCGCGTTTTTGCTGGCGCTCGGGCCGCTGATCATCTTCCACGAGCTGGGTCACTACTTGGTGGCGCGCCTGTGCGGGGTGAAGGTGCTGCGCTTCTCGCTCGGCATCGGCAAGGTGCTGTGGTCGCGTAAATTCGGCCCCGACCAGACCGAATGGGCCATCTCGGCGCTGCCGCTGGGCGGCTACGTCAAGATGCTGGACAACCGCGATCCCGCCACCGCGGCCACCGATCCGCGCGACGCCGGCCGCGAATTCACCGGCAAGAGCGTGTGGCGCCGCATCGCCATCGTGGCGGCCGGCCCGATCGCCAACTTCGTGCTGGCGGTCCTGCTGTTCACCGGCCTGTATATGCATGGCATGCCCGAGCCGTCCACCCGCATCGGCTCCATGCCCGAGACCAGCGCGGCCTGGCAGGCCGGCCTGCGCGGCGGCGACAGGATCGTCGGCGTCAATGGCGGGCAAGTGGCCACCTGGTCGGAACTGCGCATGGAACTGATGGAAGCGGTGCTCGACAAGACCGATGCGCAGCTCGAAGTGGCGCAGGCGGGCGGTGGCCGCATCAGCGCCCAGCTGCCGGCCGGCACGCTGGCCAGGCTGGACGTGGAAAGCGACTTCCTGACCCAGCTGGGGCTGACTTTGCAGCGTCCGCCGGCGCGCATTGGCCGCGTCACGCCGGGCGGGGCGGCCGAACAGGCCGGACTGCGCCCGGACGACGTGGTGCTGGCGGTGGGCGAGCGGCCTGTTGGCGACGATCTGGCGCTGCGCGAAATCATCGTGGCATCGAACGGCCGCGCGCTGCCCATGACGGTGCAGCGCGGCGCCGACCGGCTGGCGCTGACAATCACGCCGCGCATCGACCCGCAGGTCAAGCTGCCGCGCATCGGCGCGGAGCTGGGCGGTCCACCCGAAATGGTTACGCCCGCATACGGCCCCGTCGGCGCCCTGGCCAAGGCTGCGCAGTCGACCCATTACTGGTCGGTGATGCAGCTGAAAATGATCGGCAAGATGCTCACCGGCGAAGTCTCGCTCAAGAATGTCACCGGCCCGATCACCATCGCCGACTACGCCGGCCAGACCGCACGTGCCGGCGCGGTCGAATTCGTGCGCTTCATCGCCCTCGTGAGCATCAGTCTGGGCGTGATGAATCTGTTACCAATTCCGGTTCTGGACGGTGGTCTTTTGCTGTATTATTCGCTGGAAGTTTTGACCGGGCGCCCCTTGCCCGCACGCGTTGGCGAGTATGCACAACGCGCCGGCGTGGGAATTTTGCTCATGCTGATGGCCCTCGCGGTCTTCAACGACGTCGCACGGCTGCTGTCATGACAGGCCTGCGCATTCCCGGACGAGGTGATGTTGGTGCGCGTTGCGCGCGGCCCGTCCCAAGATTGACCCAATGATTTAGCCAATGAAATTACATTCTGATCGTTTTGCCTTGCCTTCCTTTCGCCGCAGCCTGATCGGCGCAGCTGTCCTGGCGCTGTGCGCCGCGCCTGCGCTGGCCGTGTCGCCGTTCGTGGTCAAGGACATTCGCGTCGAAGGCATCCAGCGCACCGAGGCGGGCACGGTATTCAGCTACCTGCCGGTGCGGGTCGGCGAAACCTTCGACGACGAAAAGAGTATCGCCGCCATCAAGGCCCTGTACGCGACCGGCTTTTTCAAGGATGTGCGTCTGGAAGAGGAAAACGGCGTGCTGGTGGTACTGGTCGAGGAACGTCCGGCCATCGCCACGGTGGACTTCACCGGCACCAAGGAATTCGAGAAAGACATGCTGATCAAGGCGCTGGGCGACATCGGCGTGGGCGAAGCGAAGATCTTCGACAAGGCATCGGTCGACCGCGCCGAACAGGAACTCAAGCGCCAGTACCTGTCGCGCGGGCTGTATGGCGTCAAGATCACCACCACCGTCACGCCGATCGAGCGTAACCGCGTCACCGTCATGTTCAACGTCGACGAAGGCGAGATGGCGCGCATCAAGCAGATCAACATCGTCGGCAACAAGACCTTCAGCGACAAGGAACTGCGCGAAGCCATGCAGCTCGGTACCAGCGGCTGGTTCAGCTGGTACACCAAGGCCGACCAGTATTCCAAGACCAAGCTGACCGGCGACATCGAGGCGATCAAGTCGTTCTACCTGAACCGCGGCTATCTGGAAGCGAACGTCGAATCGACCCAGGTGGCGATCACCCCGGACAAGAAGGACATCTACCTCACCATCAACATCACCGAAGGCGAGAAGTACACCGTCTCGGACATCAAGCTCGATGGCGAGATGTTCGGCCGCGAGGAAGAGCTGAAAAAGCTGGTGCTGCTCAAGCCGGGCCAGACCTACTCGGGCGAGCTGCTCACCAATACCAACAAGCTCATTTCGGACCGCATGGGCACCTTCGGCTACGCGTTCGCCAACGTCAACGCCAACCCGGAGATCGACCGCGCCAACCGCAAGGTGGCCTTCACCTTCTTCATCGATCCGGGCAAGCGCGCCTACGTGCGCCACATGACCATCTCGGGCAACACCATCACCCGCGATGAAGTCATCCGCCGCGAATTCCGCCAGTTCGAAGGCTCCTGGTACGACGGTAACAAGATCAAGCTCTCGCGCGACCGCGTCGACCGCCTCGGCTACTTCAAGGAGGTGACGATCGACACGCCGGAAGCGCAGGGCACCTCCGACCAGGTCGACGTCAACCTGGCCGTGGTCGAAAAGCCGACCGGTAACTTCATGATCGGCGGCGCGTTCTCGCAGGCGGAGAAATTCACCTTCACCGCGTCGATCCAGCAGGCCAACTTCGCCGGCAGCGGCAATACGCTCGGGATTGAACTGAACACCAGCCGCTACAGCCGCACGGTGGCGTTCTCGCAGACCAATCCGTACTTCACCGACGACGGCATCAGCCAGTCGTTCGAAATCTACACCCGTTCGTCCAACCCGCCCGCGCTCAACATCGGCAGCTACAAGGTCAAGCAGAACGGCGCGCGCCTGTCGTACGGCGTGCCGTTCTCCGAGAACGACACGGTGTTCTTCGGCGTTGGGCTGGAACGCACCACCATCGAAACCGACAGCACCAGCCCGCCGCGCTTCATCCAGTACGTGCAACAGTTTGGCCACATCGAGAACGGCATCGGCAGTGCCACCACCAACGCGCTGCCGCTGACGGCCGCGTGGGCGCGCGACAGCCGCGACAGCGCCGTCACCCCGACCGTCGGCCGCTTCCAGCGCGCCAATCTGGAACTGGACGTCGCCGGCGACTCGAAATACTACCGCGCCGTGTACGAGCAGCAGTGGTTCAAGCCGCTGTACAAATCGATCACGCTGGCGCTCAAGGGCGAGCTCGATTACGGCCATGGCCTGGGCGGCAAGCCGTATCCGGTCTTCAAGAACTTCTACGCCGGCGGTATCGGTTCGGTGCGCGGCTACCTGTCCTCGTCGCTGGGCGTGGTCGAACCGACCTACGGCGACGCCCAGGGCGGCGCGACCCGCGTGATCGGCAGCGCCGAACTGCAGCTGCCGTTCCCCGGCAGTGGCCAGGACCGCAGCTTGCGCTGGTTCGGCTTCGTCGATGCCGGCCAGATTTACCAGGAAGGCGAGCCGATTCGCGCCAACCAGCTGCGCGCTTCCACCGGTCTGGGCCTGTCGTGGATTTCCCCTGTGGGCCCGCTCAAGTTGAGTTATGCTAAGCCTTTGAACGCCAAGCCGGGTGACCGTCTTGAGCGCTTCCAGTTCCAGATGGGGACCGGATTCTGATCATATTTGGATTGCGGAGAATTATGTTGAACACGATGACTGCCACGCTGCCACGGCGGCTCGCCCTGTTCGCTGCCCTGTGCGCCTGCGCGCTGGCGGCCCAGGCGCAACAGGCGCCGAGCAGGATAGGCTATGTCTTTACCGAGCGCCTGATGACCGAGTCCAAGCTCGCCAAGCAGGCCGACGCCAAGATCGAAGCCGAATTCTCCAAGCGCCAGAAGGCCATCCAGGACATGATCGCCAAGTTCAAGAGCGTGTCCGACAAGCTCGATAACGACGCGCCCAACCTGCCCGAAGCCGAGCGCACCAAGCGCACGCGCGAGCTGTACGATCTGGACAAGGACCTGCAGCGCACCCAGCGCGAGTTCCGCGAAGACCTCCTGCAGCGCAAGAGCGAAGAGCGCGCCAACATCGCGCAAAAGGCGTACAAGCTGATCGAACAGATCGCCGAGCAGGAAAAGCTCGACATCGTGCTGCAGGAATCGGCCTGGTCGAGTCCGCGCATCGACATCACCGACAAGATCCTCAAGCAGCTCGACAAATAAGCTGCCCGGCGGCGCCGCGCGCGCCGCCGCCGACCATTCAACACTCCACACGAAAAGATCAAGATGGGCATCCGACTAGCGGAATTGGTCGAACGCCTGGGCGGACAACTGGTGGGCGACCCGGATATTGAAGTCTCGGGCATCGCACCATTGGCGGACGCCGGCGTATCGCACATCAGCTTCCTCAGTAACAGCAAGCTGCGCGCCCAGGCGGCGCAAACCGGCGCGGCGGCGCTGATCCTCTCGCCCAACGACGACGAGGCGGTGGCCGCGGCCTACCGGGGCGCGCGCATCGTGACCAAGAACCCGTACGCGTATTTCGCCCGTGCGGCCCAGTATTTCGTTTCGCTGACCGACGTGCCGCCGGCCGCGGGCATCGATCCCGGCGCCAGCGTGGCCGCAGGGGCGCAGGTCGATCCGAGCGCCCATGTGGGGCCGCACGCGACCATCGAAACCGGCGCCGTGATCGAGGCGGGCGCCATCATCGGCGCCGGCAGTTTCGTCGGCCGCAATGCGCGCATCGGCGCGGGCACGCGCCTGTTTCCCAACGTGACCTTTCACGCCGAGTGCGTGATCGGCGCGCGCGGCATCCTGCATTCGGGCGCGGTGATCGGCACCGACGGCTTCGGCTTCGCCAACGAAGGCGGGGTGTACATCAAGATTCCGCAGACCGGGCGTGTGGTCATCGGCGACGATGTCGACATCGGCGCCAACACCACCATCGACCGCGGCGCGCTGGCCGACACCATCATCGAAGACGGCGTCAAGCTCGACAACCAGATCCAGATCGGCCACAACTGCCACATCGGCGCGCATACCGCCATGGCCGGCTGCGTGGGCGTGGCCGGCAGCGCCAAAATCGGCAAATACTGCACCTTCGGCGGCGCCGCCATGGTGCTCGGCCACCTGACCATTGCCGACCACGTGCACATTTCCTCGGGCAGCATGGTGAGCCGCTCGATCGCCGAAGCCGGGCAGTACACCGGTTTCTACCCGCTGGCCAAAAACGCCGACTGGGAAAAAACTGCCGCCATCGTTCGCAATCTGGACACGATGCGCGATAAAATCCGGGCCTTGGAAAAAACCATTAAAACACTGACCGAACAAAAATGACGAATACCGAAAACAAAACCCTGGATATCTGCGCGATCAAAAAACTGCTGCCGCACCGCTATCCGCTGCTGCTGGTCGACCGCGTGCTGACCTGGGAAGCCAACAAGAGCATCACGGCGATCAAGAACGTCACCGCCAACGAGGAATTTTTCAACGGCCACTTCCCGCACAAGCCGGTGATGCCCGGTGTGCTGATGATCGAAGCGATGGCCCAGACCGCCGCCATCCTGTCGTTCCTGACCATGGGCGTGCAGCCGGACGAAAATTCGGTGGTGTACTTCGTCGGTATCGACAACGCGCGCTTCAAGCGTCCGGTCGGCCCCGGCGACCAGCTCAAGATGGATGTCGAGATCCTGCGCGTCTCGCGCGGCATCTGGAAATACAAGGCGGTCGGTTCGGTGGACGGCGCGGTCGCGGTCGAAGCAGAACTGATGTGCACCATCCGCAGCGCCGTCGACGCGAGCCAGCCAGCGGGGCAGTAATGGCGACGATCCACCCCACCGCGATTGTCGATCCCAAGGCCGAACTGGGCGAGGGCGTCAGCATCGGCGCCTATTCGATGGTCGGCCCGCACGTGCGCATCGGCGACGGCACCGAAGTCGGCCCGCACGTGGTCATCGAAGGCCACACCACGATTGGACGCGACAACAAGTTCTTCCAGTTCTCGTCCATCGGCGCGGCGCCGCAGGACAAGAAGTGGTCGGGCGAGCCGACCCGGCTGGAGATCGGCGACCGCAACACCATCCGCGAGTTCGTCACCTTCAACACCGGCACCGTGCAGGACAAGGGCGTCACGCGCCTGGGCAACGACAACTGGATCTCGGCCTATGTGCACCTGGCGCACGACTGCCAGGTCGGCAGCAACACCATCTTCTCCAACAACGCCCAGCTGGCCGGGCACGTGGAAGTGGGCGACTGGGCGATCCTGTCGGGTTACGCCGGCGTTCACCAGTTCTGCAAGATCGGCGCGCATGCCTTCGTCGGCATGTACACCAGCCTGACCCAGGACGTGCCGCCGTTCGTGCTCGTCTCGGGCAACCCGGCCGGCGCACGCGGCGTCAACATCGAAGGCTTGAAACGGCGCGGCTTCACCCGCCCGCAGATCGACGCCATCCGCAATGCCTACAAGCTGGTGTACCGCAACGGCCTGACGCTCGAAGAAGCCAAGGCCGAGCTGACCAGCGCGCAAGGCGCCGCCACCGAGGCGGGCGAGCAGTATGCCGCCTGGCTCGCTTTCCTGGACGGTGCGACCCGTGGCATCGTCCGCTGACGCGTCGATCGCGATGGTCGCCGGCGAGGTGTCCGGCGACCTGCTGGCCGCGCGCCTGATGGAAGGCGTGCGCGCCCAGCTGCCGCAGGCGCGCTTTCACGGCATCGGCGGCGAACGCATGATCGCGCAGGGCTTCGTGTCCGACGTCGAGATCGACAGGCTCACCGTACGCGGCCTGTTCGAAATCATCCCGCGCTACCGCGAAATCAAAGGCATCCAGGAACAGCTGCGCGACCGCCTGATCGCCGAGAAGCCGGCGGTATTCATCGGCGCCGACTATCCCGGCTTTAATCTCGGCCTGGAACAGCAGCTGCGCGAAGCCGGCATCCCGACCGTGCATTTCATCAGCCCGCAGATCTGGGCCTGGCGCGGCTGGCGCATCAAGAAGATCGTCAAGGCGGTCTCGCACATGCTGGTGATCTTCCCGTTCGAGGAAGAGATCTACCGCAAGGCCGGCGTGCCGGTCACCTATATCGGCCATCCGCTGGCCGAAGTGATCCCGATGGAGATCGATACCGCGGGCGCGCGCCGCACGCTTGGTATCGAAGGCGACGTGCGCGTGGTGACGGTGATGCCGGGCAGCCGCATGGGCGAACTCAAGTACCTGGCCGAGCCCTTCATCGGCGCGGTCAAGCTGCTGGCCGCACGCGACCCGGACCTGCACTTCGTGGTGCCGATGGCGGGCAGCCGCCAGCGCGCGTATTTCGAACAGGTGGTCAAGCAGGCCGGCCTGTCCGGCGTACGCGTCCAGATCACCGACGGCAACTCGCATACCGCCATCGCCGCGGCCGACGCCGTGCTTGCCGCCTCCGGCACGGCCACGCTGGAAGTGGCCTTGCATAAAAAGCCGATGGTGATCGCCTACAAGGTACTGTGGGCCTCGTACCAGATCATGCGCCACATGGGCTATCTGCCCTGGATCGGACTGCCCAACATCCTGGCGCGCGAGTTCGTGGTGCCGGAGCTGATCCAGCACGACTGTACCCCGGCCAAGCTGGCCGAGGCCATGTGGCAGCAGCTGTCCGACGGCGCGGGCCGCGCACGGCTGGCGCAGCGTTTCACCGACATGCACCGCAGCCTGCTGCGCAACAGCGCCGAAGAAAGTGCGGCCGCCGTACTGCGCGTCATTGCTTCGTCAAAGACATCATGAGAAAAAAGAAGGTCAATTTCTATCCGGGGCTGAAGAAGAACGCGCTGCCGTTCACGGCCGACGATATCGTCTGCGGCGTCGACGAAGCCGGACGCGGACCGCTGGCCGGCCCGGTGGTGGCCGCCGCCGTGATCCTGCATCCGGACCGCCCCATCGACGGCCTGCGCGACTCCAAGAAGCTCACCGCCGAGCGGCGCGAGGAACTGGCCCCGCTGATCAAGCTGCACGCGCTGGCCTGGGCCGTGGCCGAATGCTCGCACGAGGAAATCGACAGCCTCAATATTCTGCAGGCCACCATGCTGGCGATGCGGCGCGCGGTCGAAGCACTGCACACCATGCCGACCATTGCCCTGATCGACGGCAACCGCAGTCCGTCGATGAGTATCCGCTGCCATCCGATTGTCGAAGGCGACGACAAGGTGCATGCGATTTCGGCCGCCTCGATCCTGGCCAAGACGGCGCGCGATGCGCAGCTGGTGGCGCTGCACGCGCAGTATCCGCAGTACGGGTTCGACCAGCACAAGGGCTATGGCACCGCCATGCACCTGGAACGCCTGCGCGAGCACGGCGCCTGCCCGGTGCACCGCCGCTCGTTCGCGCCGGTGCGCGCCGCGCTTGGACTCGATGGCGTGCAGCTCGAGTTCGGCGACATGCTTGCATTCGAGGACGCATGAAGACCATCAGCTCGCGCGACAATCCGCTCTACAAGGAACTCAAGCACCTGGCCACCAGTTCGCAGGCGCGCAAAAAGGCCGGCCAGACACTGCTCGACGGCGTGCACCTGTGCCAGTCGTACCTGCAGCTGCGCGCCGCGCCGCGCCACTGCATCGTGGCCGAGAGCGCGCTGGCCAATCCAGAGGTGGCCGACATCGTCATGCGGTGCGAGAACGCGCATGCCCATTGCACCGCCATGCCCGATGCGCTGTACAACGCCATCAGCCAGGTCGAGCATGGCGTGGGCTTGATGTTCCTGATCGATACGCCGGCGCTGCCGCTGCCCGCCACGCTGACGGTATCGGCGGTCCTGCTGGATAACCTGCAGGACCCCGGCAACGTCGGTTCGATCCTGCGCAGTGCCGCGGCGGCCGGCATCACCCAGGTCTACTGCAGCAGCGGCACGGCGTTCTGCTGGTCGCCCAAAGTGCTGCGCGCTGCCATGGGCGCCCATTTCGTGGTCGAGATTTACGAAAACGTCGATCTGGCCGCATTGATCCGCGCATCCACGGTGGCGGTGCTGGCCACCAGCGGTTACGCGACCCGGCGGCTGTACGATGTCGACCTGCGCCAGCCGGTCGCCTGGCTGCTTGGACACGAAGGGCAGGGCGTGGCCGACGATCTGATGGAATTGGCAACACATCAAGTCGTCATTCCCCATGCGGGTCAGATCGAGTCCTTGAATGTGGCTGCCTGCGCCGCCGTGTGCTTTTTTGAACAGCTGCGGCAGATTCAGGCATAAGGGGGGCTGGAAAAACCGTAGCGGGCGGCGCAAGTTTCGCTCGAGAAGCGCAGCCGTACGAAGGTACGGTGAGCATCGCAGGGCGAGAATTGCGCCGCGCAGTAGGTTTTTCAAGGTCCCCATAGACGAGTTTGCGATCTGCGGGTAATCTTTGACCTTAAGATTAGCTGGAGATTCAATGGATATCGCGCATTTGCACTTTCTGGTCGCCGAGACCGACACCGCGGAGCGGCTGGCGACGGCGGTCATGCTGGGCCACCTCGGCGCGGTGCACATCACCCAGGCGCCCGACGGCCACACGGCGCTGCGCTGTTTTCAGAATTCCTTCACTCCCACCATCGACATCGCCGTGATCGACCTGGCCTTGCCGGGCATGGACGGTCTCGAGCTGATTCGCAGCCTGGCGGCCCTCAAGACCCGCGCGCGCCTGATCGTCACCGGGGCGCAGAGCGGCAGCCTGATGTTCTCGATCGAGACCATGGCGCAGGCCTACGGGGTCGAGCTGCTGGGTGCGATCACCAAGCCGGTGAGCGTGGCCAAGC
>CAMLIL010000026.1 GCA_946480015.1 uncultured Oxalobacteraceae bacterium
CTTCGCTGGCATTATCCAGATCAGGTTCAGAGGGTGTTTCTCACCCACCGGCAGCAATGCGACCGGCAGGACCCCTAGCGTGTGCCACAAAATTGTGGCGCAAACATTATACCTGCATGCGGACAGTGCGAACATCTTTTCGTTCCCGAAAATACCGAACGGTCTGTTTATCCAGATCGAGAAAACGCTGGGCAAAAACCCACGGCGTCAGCCAGACACCGGAGTAGGATGTAACTGCCGCCTACCCGCGGCCATCACACAACGCCGACCGCGCCACCACCCTGTGCGCCGGACCATGACATCTTTCTCGGAGACTCCTCATGCAACGCACGCCTTCCCGCCGCTCCCCTCTCGCCACTGCGCTCCAACTGGCTGTTGCCGTCGGCTGCGCCGGCAGCGCCGCCGCGGCCGACATCACCCGCGTCATCGTCGCCTTCCCGCCGGGAGCGGCGCTGCACGCCAGGGCTGCGGTGGCGGCGGCGCGCGGCAGCGTCAAGGTGGACCTGAGCGAGCTGGACGCGATCGCCGTCGAAGTGCCGGCGGCGGCGCTGCGCGCGCTGCAAGCCAATCCCAACATCGCGTACGTCGAAGAAGACGTCAAACGCTACCCGCTCGCGCTGACGACGCCGTCCAAAAAACCCTATCTGTCCGGCCAGCTGGTCCCCTACGGCATCACCATGGTGCAGGCCGACCAGCTGCCCGACACGCACGCGGCCAACCGCACGCTGTGCATCATCGATTCCGGCATCGACCGCGCCCACGAAGACTTGAGCGGGGTGCCGGCCGATGGCGTCTACGACCGCGGCACCGGCTGGTGGTACACCGACGAGAACCACCACGGCACCCACGTGGCCGGCACCATCGCCGCCATCAATAACAGCGGGGTCGGCGTGGTCGGCGTCAATCCGAACAAACAGCTCAGGCTGCACATCGTGAAGGTGTTCGGCGCCGACGGCTGGGCCTACTCGTCCAGCCTCGCTGCGGCGGCCAGGCAGTGCGGCAAGGCCGGCGCCAACGTCATCAGCATGTCGCTGGGCGGCGCCTCTCCCAGCCGCACCGAACAGCGCGTGTTCGACAGGCTGGCAAAAAACGGCGTGCTGTCGGTGGCGGCGGCGGGCAACGACGGCGACTCCACCGTTTCCTACCCGGCCGGCTACGCCAGCGTGATGATGGTGGGCGCGCTGGACCAGAACAAGGCCTGGGCTAACTTTTCTCAATACAACAGCAAGGTGGAAATCTCCGCGCCTGGTGTGATGGTGCTGTCGACCGTGCCGATGGGCGCCGGCGCCGCTGCCGCGCTGACGGTGGGCACCAGGGTCTACGCGCCGGGCACCATGGATGGCTCGCCCAAGACCAGCGCCAGCGCGCCGCTGGCCGACTTCGGCATCGGCGATACGCTTCAGCCCGCCGTCAGCGGCAAGGTCTGCCTGATTGCGCGCGGCAGCATCGACTTCGCCACCAAGGTAAGCAACTGCCAGAACAGCGGCGGCGTCGGAGCGGTGGTGTACAACAATGTGGCCGGTGGCTTTAACGGCACGCTTGGCGCCACCGTCACCAGCATCCCCTCGGTCACCGCGTCCGATACCGAAGGCGCCGCACTCAGGACCCAGCTGGGCCAGGGCGCCACGGTCGGCGTCAAGGCCACCAACTATGCCTATTACGACGGCACCTCGATGGCGACGCCGCACGTGTCGGCGGTGGCGGCGCTGGTGTGGAGCTACTACCCTGGCTGTAGCGGCGCGCAGATCCGCGCCACCCTGGGCAAGAGCGCGCTCGACCTCGGGCCGGCGGGCCGCGACGACAAGTTCGGCTTCGGCCTGGTGCAGGCCAAGGCCGCCTTCGAGCGCATCCGGACCTACGGCTGCGGCAAGTAATCGTTGCAAGAAAAAGAGACGCCGCGGCGTCTCTTTTCCTTGCACGCGCATCCAAGGCGGATGAAATTTCCCGAGCGCAAGTAGCGGGCAAGCATCGCTACCTAGCTGGGGCGCAAAATCATAGCACCGCCGATGCCCCGCACAACTGCCTCAAATAAAAATCACGATGGGAAGGCGCGCAAACAACAGTTGATGACCCCTCCACAAATGTTGGTTGATTCCGCCAATTCATTGACCCTACACTGGCTCTCCGCTGCTCGACAATCGGGCAGCGGACGGCACCCACAAAGTGCCGGCCCGGCGCGCTGATCAGCCAGTTCACCTTGAGGTCAGCGCAACAGAATGCACGCAAGCCACCAGAGCTTGCGGCGACATACTACAGGGGACCTCGCTGCGGTTTTTCGAGGTCCCCTACATTTTCAAATCGGAGAAACTCCATGATGCACACTCAGCCTGTCATGTCCTCGATCGCGGCTGCGGTCAAGGTGTTGGTTGCAACGGTAGCAGTTGGATTCATCGGTAGTGCGTCGGCGGCCGCGGACACAAGCCGCGTGATCGTCGCCTTCAAGCCAGGCGCGGCAGCCAGCCTCAAAGCGGTGGTCGCCAAAGCCAAGGGTGCCGTCAAACATGAAATCGCCGGCATGGACGCCATGGCCATCGAAGTGCCGAGCGCGGCCCTGAAGGGCTTGCAAAACAATCCCAACGTCGAGTACGTCGAGGAAGATGTGCTGCGCAAAGCCTTTGCGCTGACCTCGCCCTCGACCGGCACGCCGTACGCCAGCGGCCAGCTGGTACCCTACGGTATCAAGATGGTGCAGGCCGACCTGCTGCCCGACACCAATGCCGCCAACCGCAAGCTGTGCATCATCGACTCCGGCATCGACCGGTCCCATGAAGACCTGTCGGGCAACAAGCTGAGCGGCGAATACGACGCCGGCACCGGCTGGTGGTACACCGACGAGAACCACCACGGTACCCACGTGGCGGGCACCATTGCCGCGATCAATAACAGCGGCGTCGGGGTGGTCGGCGTCAATCCGAACAGGCAGCTCAAGATCCACATCGTCAAGGTATTCGGCGCCGACGGCTGGGCTTACTCGTCCACCCTGGCGACGGCCGCCAACAAGTGCGGCGCAGCCGGTGCCAACGTGATCAGCATGTCGCTCGGTGGCGGGCGCGCCAGCAAGACCGAACAGCGGGCCTTCGACGCTTTGCAGGCCAAAGGCGTGCTGAGCATCGCGGCCGCCGGCAACGACGGCAACACCGTCGTTTCCTACCCGGCCGGGTACGCCAGCGTGATGATGGTCGGCGCGCTCGACGAAAACAAAGCCTGGGCCACCTTTTCGCAATACAACAGCAAGGTCGAAATTGCCGCACCGGGCGTGTCGGTGCTGTCCACCGTGCCGATGAACAGCGGCTCGCAATCGGCGCTGACGGTCGGCGCGACCACCTACGCCCCTGGCGGCATGGATGGCTCGCCGAAAAAGAGCGCCGCGGCCGCGCTGGCGGACTTCGGCATCGGCGACACGGTCAATCCCGCCGTGTCCGGCAAAGTGTGCCTGATCGCACGCGGCACCGTCGACTTCGCCACCAAGGTCGTCAATTGCCAGAACAGCGGCGGGGTGGGCGCGATCGTCTACAACAATGCGGCCGGCGGCTTCGGCGGCACGCTGGGCACGACCGCGACCACGATACCGTCGGTCACCGCGTCCGATACCGAAGGCGCGGCCATGAAAGCCCAGCTGGGCCAGACCGCCACCATCAAGGTCACGCCGTCGAGCTATGCCTACTATGACGGCACCTCCATGGCCACGCCGCACGTCTCGGCCGTGGCGGCCCTGGTGTGGAGCTACTACCCCACCTGCACCGGCACCCAGATCCGCAACTCGCTCGACAAGAGCGCGCAAGACCTGGGCGCAGCGGGCCGCGATACCAAGTTCGGCTATGGCCTGGTGCAAGCCAAGGCCGCCTACGACCGCATCAAGACTTACGGCTGCGGCAACTAAACGGGCCAAGCCCACGCGAACGGCCCGGTCGGCACCCGACCGGGCCGTTTTTTTAGGCGACTGTCCTCTATAATGGATGCTTTCGCAAAACCAATACCACCACATCATGGAATTAGCCAAGTCTTTCGAGCCAGCCGATATTGAACAATTCTGGCGCACCGAGTGGGAACAGCGCGGATATTTCGCCGCCACCACCGATGCATCCAAGCCATCGTTTTCCATCCAGCTGCCGCCGCCGAATGTGACCGGCACCCTGCACATGGGCCATGCGTTCAACCAGACCATCATGGATGGCCTGACCCGCTACTACCGCATGCGCGGCTTCAATACCGCCTGGATTCCCGGCACCGATCACGCCGGCATCGCGACCCAGATCGTGGTGGAACGCCAGCTGGACGCGCAGAAAATGTCGCGCCACGACCTCGGCCGCCAGCAGTTCGTCAGCAAGGTGTGGGAGTGGAAAGAAAAATCCGGCAATACCATTACCGGCCAGATGCGCCGCATGGGTACCTCGCCCGACTGGGCGCGCGAATATTTCACGATGGACGAGACCCGCTCGAAGGTCGTCACCGAGGTCTTCGTCCGCCTGTTCGAACAAGGGCTGATCTACCGCGGCAAGCGCCTGGTCAACTGGGACCCGAAACTCGGTACCGCCGTGTCGGACCTGGAAGTGGTGTCGGAAGAGGAAGACGGCTCGATGTGGTACATCAAGTACCCGCTGGCCGATGGCAGCGGCCACCTGACGGTCGCCACCACCCGTCCTGAAACCCTGCTGGGCGACGTCGCCGTGGCGGTCGATCCGACCGACGAGCGTTACCAGCATCTGGTGGGCAAGATGCTCGACCTGCCCCTGACCGGCCGCCAGATCCCCATCATTGCCGACGAATATGTCGACAAGGCCTTCGGCTCGGGCTGCGTCAAGATTACCCCTGCCCACGACCAGAACGACTATGCCGTCGGCCAGCGCCACCAGTTGCCGATGATCTGCGTGTTCACCCTGGACGCCAGGATCAACGAGAACGCCCCTGCCGCCTACCAGGGCATGGACCGCTTCGCCGCGCGCAAGCAGGTCGTCGCCGATCTCGACGCGCAAGGCTTGCTGGAACAAGTCAAGCCGCACAAGCTGATGGTGCCGCGCGGCGACCGCACCGGCGTCGTGATCGAACCGATGCTGACCGACCAGTGGTTCGTTGCCATGAGCAAGCCGGCGCCGGAAGGCACTTTCTTCCCCGGCAAATCGATCGCCGAAGTCGCGCTGGAGAAAGTTGCCCAGGGCGAGGTCAAATTCGTCCCGGAAAACTGGAGCACCACCTACAACCAGTGGCTGGAAAACATCCAGGACTGGTGCATTTCGCGCCAGCTGTGGTGGGGCCACCAGATCCCGGCCTGGTACGACGACGCCGGCAATGTCTTCGTGGCCAAGACCGAAGACGAAGCGCGCGCCAAAGCCGCCGCCGCCGGCATCAGCGCGCCGCTGCGCCGCGACGACGACGTGCTCGACACCTGGTTCTCGTCGGCACTGGTGCCCTTCTCGACCATGGGCTGGCCCGAAGAAACCCCGGACATGAAGATGTTCCTGCCTTCGTCCGTGCTGGTGACCGGATTCGACATCATCTTCTTCTGGGTCGCGCGCATGGTCATGATGACCGCGCACTTCACCGGCAAAGTGCCGTTCGAGACCGTCTACGTGCACGGCCTGGTGCGCGACTCGACCGGCCAGAAGATGTCCAAGTCCAAGGGCAACACGCTCGACCCGATCGACCTGATCGACGGCATCGGCGTGGAACAGCTGGTGGTCAAGCGCACCACCGGGCTGATGAACCCGAAGGACGCGGAAAAAATCGCCAAAGCCACCCGCAAGGAGTTCCCGGAAGGCATTTCCGCCTACGGCAGCGACGCCGTGCGCTTCACCATGGCCAGCTACGCCTCGCTGGGCCGCAACATCAACTTCGACCTGGGCCGCTGCGAAGGCTACCGCAACTTCTGCAACAAGATGTGGAACGCCACCCGCTTCGTGCTGATGAACACCGAAGGCAAGGATTGCAGCGCCAACGATGCCGACCTGTCGCAGGCCGACCGCTGGATCATCTCCATGATGCAGCGCGCCGAGCAGGAAATCGCCAAGGGCTTCGAAGATTACCGCTTCGACAATATCGCCACCGCCATCTACCAATTCGTCTGGGACGAGTATTGCGACTGGTATCTGGAAGTGGCCAAGGTCCAGGTGCAGCAGGGCAGCGAGGGCCAGCAGCGCGCCACCCGCAACACCCTGCTGCGCGTACTGGAAGTCATCCTGCGCCTGGCCCATCCGATCGTGCCTTTCGTCACTGAAGCACTGTGGCAAGCGGTCGCCCCGCTGGCCGGCAAGCAGCTCAAGGCCGAAGGCGACTCCATCATGATGCAGCCGTATCCGCAAGCCAACGAGGCCCTGATCGATGCGGCGGCCGAAGACTGGATGAGCCAACTCAAGGCCTTGGTCGACGCCACCCGCAACCTGCGTGGCGAAATGCAGATCTCGCCATCGGTGCGCGTGCCGCTGATCGTGGAAGCGTCCGACGCCGCCGACAAGGCCCGCCTGAGCAGCTTTGCCGCCTACGTGCACATGCTGGGCAAGCTGTCGGAAGTGAACATCGTCGATGCCCTGCCCGAATCGCCGGCCGCGGTGTCCATCGTCGGCACGACCAAGCTGATGCTGAAAGTCGAGATCGACGTCGCCGCCGAGCGCGAGCGCCTGTCGAAAGAGATTGGCCGCATCGAAGCCGAGATTGCCAAGGTCAATGGCAAACTGGGCAATGAAAGCTTCGTGGCGCGCGCACCGGAAGCGGTGGTTACCCAGGAAAAAGAACGCCTGGTCAACTTCACTGCCACCATCAGCAAATTGCGCGAACAGTTCGGCAAACTAGCGGCTGCCTGAGCGCGCTTTGCCATTGGCAGCCATGACAGAGGGAGAATGAGCGACGCGGCCGTGGCCATCCGGACGGCGCAGGCGGAAGACGCCGGCGCCGTCAGCGCACTGCTGCTCAGCCTGGCTAACCGCTGCACCCTGTATCCCGACATGCGCGGTGCCGAGCGCTTTCTGGCCAGCCTTGCGCCGGACGCGCTGCATGCGGTGATCGCCTCGCCCGCGTATCGCTACCTCACCGGCTGGATCGACGGCAGCCTGGCCGGTGTCATCGCACTGCGCGACAACAGCCACCTGTACCACCTGTTCGTGGCTGATCAGTTCCAAGGGCGAAAGATTGCTTCAGTTTTATGGACGGAGCTGAAACGGCTGGCGCTGGAAGCGGGCAACCCGGGCCGCTTCACCGTCAACGCCAGCGTCGGCGCGGTGCCGGTGTACCGCGCGTTCGGCTTTCGCATCCACGGCGACTATGTTGCCACCAAGGGCATCGTGTACGTCCCGATGCGCTACGCCGGCAAAACTAGGAACGCTTGAGCCTTCGGCTGAGATGCCGGTCCAGCTGGTTGGCGAAGTTCTGCCGGTCGGCCTGGCCGAACGGGGCCGGTCCGCCGGTGTCGACGCCGCCGCTGCGCAACTCCTCCATGAATTTGCGCATGGTCAGTTGCTGGGCGATGTTATCTTCCGTATAAAACTCGCCGCGCGGATTGAGCGCAAAGCCGCCCTTGGCCAGCACGTCGGCGGCAAGGGGAATATCGCCGGTGACCACCAGATCGCCCGGCGCCAGCAGGCGCACGATCTCGGCGTCGGCCACATCGGGCCCTTGTGCCACTTGCAGCGCGCGCACGAAGCGCGACGGCGGCACCCGCATCAGCTGGTTGGCCACCAGCGTGACCTGCAGCTGCAGCCGCTCGGCTACCCGGTAGAGGATGTCCTTGATCACCGCCGGGCAGGCATCGGCGTCGACATAAATTTGCATCGGATCCCTTCGTGAATCGATTACGGCAGGCGAGATCCTACAATATTACCGTCGAGTGTGCCTTCAGGTGTGAAATCGGGCGGCGGGGTCAGGGCGTCGGACGCTCAAGGCAGGTTGTCCCACAAATCGCCGGTCGGGCTGGTGCGGGGAGCGGCAACCCCAAAATGTTGATACGCAAGTGGAGTAGCGATGCGCCCACGCGGAGTGCGCTGCAAATAGCCCTGCTGGATCAGATACGGCTCAAGCACGTCTTCAATGGTATCGGCTTCCTCACCGATTGCCGCAGCCAGGTTGCCAATGCCGACCGGCCCGCCGCCGAACTTGAACAGCACCGCTTCCAGCAGCTTGCGGTCCATCAGATCGAAACCGACCGTATCCACATCGAGCATTTTCAATGCCGCATCGGCCATCGGCTTGGTAATCTCGCCGGTGCCTTTCACCTCGGCGTAATCGCGCACTCGTCGCAACAGGCGGTTGGCAATGCGCGGCGTGCCCCGTGCGCGCAAAGCGATTTCGCGCGCGCCCTCTTCCGCGATTGGCGCATTGAGCAGGGCCGCGCTACGGGTAACGATGCGCGTCAATTCCTGCGCGTTATAAAACTCCAGCCGCGCCACAATGCCGAAACGGTCGCGCAGCGGATTGGTCAGCATCCCCGCGCGCGTGGTGGCGCCGACCAGGGTGAACGGCTGCAGGTCCAGCTTGACCGAACGCGCCGCCGGACCTTCGCCGATCATGATGTCGATCTGGTAGTCTTCCAGCGCCGGATACAAAATCTCTTCGACCACCGGCGAGAGCCGGTGAATCTCGTCGATGAACAGCACATCGTTCACTTCCAGATTGGTCAGGATGGCCGCCAGATCGCCCGGACGCTCCAGCACCGGCCCGGAAGTCTGGCGCAGGTTAACGCCCATTTCGCGCGCAATGATGTGGGCCAGGGTCGTCTTGCCCAGACCCGGCGGGCCGAACAGCAATGTGTGATCAAGCGCTTCGCGCCGTTTGCGCGCCGCCGAAATAAAAATCTCCAGCTGGTCGCGGATCTTCTCCTGGCCGACATATTCGTCAAGCTGCTTGGGCCGCAAAGCGCGCTCGATCGCCTCTTCGTTGGGCGAAGCGGGCGTGGCGGCAATGACCCGCTGCTCGGTGAAATTGTCGGTCTGAATGCTCACGCTTTATCCTTTTGAGAGCGCCTTGAGCGCGTACTTGATGCCATCGGAAACGCTGCTGCCAGCCGGCAGGTTCTTCAGCGCGAGCGTGGCCTCCTTGTCAGAATACCCCAAAGCCAGCAGTGCGTTGAGGATGTCCGATTGGGCGTCGTGCTGGACCGCGCCACCGGGCGCGCCCAGGTCCGCGCCCAGCTTGCCCTTCAATTCCAGCAGCAAACGCTCGGCGGTCTTTTTGCCGATTCCGGGAACCTTCACCAGCCGCCCTGCTTCCTGCAAGGTCACCGCTTGCGCCAGATCGGCAATGGTCATGCCGGACAAAATCGACAGCGCGGTCCGCGCCCCCACGCCGGTAATCTTGATCAATTGCCGGAACACGGCCCGCTCGGACGCGTTGCCGAAGCCGAACAGCAAATGCGCATCTTCGCGGATGGCCTGGTGGGTGAACAAAGTCACCTTTTCGCCCAGCTGCGGCAAGTTGTAGTACGTGCTCATCGGCACATCGACTTCGTAGCCGACGCCGTTGCAGTCGACCAGCAGCTGCGGCGGATTTTTCTCCAACAGAATTCCGGAAATACGACCGATCATAAGAACCTTTAAACGAGGCGGCCGCGCTTCATGCGCAAGCCGGAGAGCGAAGGGGCGAGCGCGCCGATCAGGGCCAGGGTGTCGTGGCTGTTGGCGTGGCAGATGGCAACGCCAAGCGCGTCGGCGGCATCGGTGCCTGGCAGGCCGGGCAACAGCAATAGTCGCGCGACCATTTCCTGCACTTGCTCCTTGGCGGCCTTGCCATGGCCGGTAACGGCTTGCTTGACTTGCAGCGCCGTGTATTCGGCCACGCTGAGGTCGGCACCGACCAGCGCGGTGATGGCGGCGCCGCGCGCCTGTCCAAGCAGCAAGGTCGATTGGGGATTGACGTTGACGAAGACTTTTTCGATCGCCGCGCAGGTCGGCCGATAGGTGCGCACCACCTCGCCGATCCCGTCGAGGATGATCTTGAGGCGGCCGGGCAACTCGCCTTCGGCCACGGTCTTGATGGTGCCGGAGGCAATGTACCGCAGCTTGCTGCCCTGCTTTTCGATAATGCCGAAGCCCGTGGTGCGCAGGCCCGGATCAATGCCAAGAATAATCATTATCGAATGTTATACCGCCGGGCAAGCTTTGGCGTGCCCGGCGCGTGATTTTAGTGGCGGAAATGACGCGTGCCGGTGTACAGCATCACGACGCCACGCTCGTCGGCCGCGTCAATCACTTCCTGGTCGCGCACCGAGCCGCCCGGCTGGATCACGCAGGTCGCGCCGGCGTCGACCACGACGTCGAGGCCGTCACGGAACGGGAAGAAGGCGTCCGACGCCACAGCCGAACCCACCAGTTCGAGGCCGGCGTTTTGCGCCTTGATCGAGGCGATGCGGGCCGAATCGATGCGGCTCATCTGGCCGGCGCCCACGCCCAGGGTCATGCCATTGGCACAGAAGACGATGGCGTTGGACTTGACGAACTTGGCCACGCGCCAGGCGAACATCAGGTCTTGCAGCTGCTGCTGGGTCGGCTGCTTCTTGGTGACCACGCGCAGGTCGCCCAGGCCGACATTCTTGGCGTCGGGCGATTGCACCAACAGGCCGCCGCCGACGCGCTTGACGTCGAAGGGGTTGTTGTCCTGGCCGAGCGGAATTTCCAGCAGGCGTACGTTCTGCTTGGCCGACATGATTTGCCTGGCTTGCTCGGTGAACGATGGCGCGATCAGCACTTCCACGAACAGCTTGGCGATGGCTTCGGCGGCCTTGCCGTCGACTTCGACGTTAAACGCGATGATGCCGCCGAAGGCCGAGGTCGGGTCCGTCTTGAGCGCACGGTTGTAAGCGTCCAGCGCGTCGGCGCCGATCGCCACGCCGCACGGGTTGGCGTGCTTGACGATGACGCAACCGGCTGCCTGGCCCAGGCCGCCCAGCGACTTGACGCATTCCCAGGCCGCATCGGCATCGGCAATATTGTTGTACGACAGTTCCTTGCCTTGCAGCTGAGTGTACGCAGCCAGCGAGCCGGCCGCCGGCGCCAGGTCGCGATAGAACGCGGCCGACTGGTGCGGGTTTTCGCCGTAGCGCATGTCCTGCACTTTTTCCACGGTGATATTGAGCGTCTGCGGATAGGTGGCGCGGGTGGCGTGGGCCTTGTCTTCGCCCAGGCTGGTCAGGTAGTTGGTGATGGCGCCGTCGTATTGGGCGGTGTGGGCGAACACTTTCTTTGCCAGACGGAATTTGGTGTCGTAGCTGACCGGACCGGCGCCGCTGCTGGCGCCTTTCATTTCGGCAAGTACCACGCCGTAATCGGCCGGATCGACGATGACGACCACGTCCTTGTGGTTCTTGGCAGCCGAGCGCAGCATGGTCGGGCCGCCGATGTCGATGTTTTCGATCGCGTCTTCCAGCGTGCATTCGTTCTTGGCCACGGTTTGCTGGAACGGATACAGGTTGACCACCACCATGTCGATGGTCGGGATACTGTGTTCGGTCAGCTTGGCGACGTGTTCAGGGAAATCGCGGCGCGCCAGGATGCCGCCGTGCACTTTCGGGTGCAGGGTCTTGACGCGGCCATCCAGCATTTCCGGAAAGCCGGTGTAGTCGGCCACTTCAGTGACGGGCACGCCATTGTCGGCCAGCAGCTTGGCAGTGCCGCCGGTCGACAGGATATTTACGCCAAGGGCGGACAGCGCGCGCGCGAAATCGAGCACGCCAGTCTTGTCGGAAACGGAAATAAGGGCTTGTTTGATCATGATAGTGGCCTGGTTGTGGAAATATTCGGAGAGTGCGGGCGTTCCCGGCAGAACCGCGCCGGTACGCCGGAAGTGCGGAACGCGGGCTTACAGCAGTCCGTGTTCCTGCAGCTTTTTGCGCAGGGTGTTGCGATTGATGCCCAGCATTTGCGCGGCGTGCGATTGATTGCCTTCAGCGCGCGTCATGACGACTTCGAGGATAGGCTTTTCGACAGTCAGCACGACCATGTCGTAAATATTCGATGCCTGCTGCTCGCCCAGGTCGTTGAAATACTCTTCAAGACTTTTCTGGACTACTTCCTGAATGCTTTCTTTGCTCATGTCTTAGTGCTTCATCTTCTGATTAACGTTCTAGCCGCTGCTCTACAGGCAGCGTCGTCCCGGGTATTGTTCTTGGTAGTCTGTCTGGCGTTTCAGGCGGCCATGGCCGTTTCCATCTCCGCCGCGGGCCGGTATTGTAACCGCTCTCCCAGCGCGCGCTGCGATTCGAAAAAGCCGGCCACCGCATCGAGCTGGCCGGCGGTCGATTCCAGCAGGTTCATTTGCTGGCGAAACGCTTCGCCGCCCAGCAGATCGCGTACATACCAGCCGATGTGCTTGCGCGCCGTGCGCACGCCGACGAATTCGCCGTAGAAGGCATAGTGGGCCTGCAAGTGTTCGCTCATCAGCCCGGCCACCTCGTCCACCGTGGGCGCCGCCAAGTGTTCGCCGGTGCGCAGGAAATGGTCGATCTCGCGGCAAATCCATGGGCGCCCTTGGGCCGCGCGGCCGATCATGACGGCGTCGGCGCCGGTGTGGGCCAGCACGGCGCGGGCTTTTTCGGGCGTGGTGATGTCGCCGTTGGCGACCACCGGGATGCGCACCGCCTGCTTGACGGCGGCGATGGTGTCGTACTCGGCTTCGCCACTGTAACCGTCGGCGCGGGTGCGGCCGTGCAAGGTCAGCATCTGGATGCCGGCATCTTCGGCAATGCGGGCGATGCGCAGGGCGTTCTTGTTCTGGCGGTTCCAGCCGGTGCGGAATTTGAGCGTGACCGGCACATCCACGGCGCGCACAACGGCATTCAGTATCTTTTCCACCAAGTCTTCGTGCTGCAGCAGGGCCGAGCCGCACCAGTTGTTGCACACCTTCTTGACCGGGCAACCCATATTGATGTCAATGATCTGGGCACCGCGCTCGACATTGAAGCGCGCGCAATCGGCCAGGTCCTGGGGATCGGCCCCGGCGATCTGCACGGCCTTCGGTTCCATCTCGCCGGCGTGGTCGGTGCGGCGCGCACTCTTTTCGCTGGCCCACAGGCGCGGATTGGATGCCGCCATTTCCGATACCGCATAGCCGGCGCCGAGCTGCTTGCACAACTGGCGGAATGGCCGGTCCGTCACGCCCGCCATCGGGGCGACGAAAACGTTATTGCGGAGGGAATAGGGGCCGATGTGCACTGGGTGTGTTGATAAAGAGTTAGCGGGAACCCTCTATTTTACCCGAAGCACTGCCCAATTTATAAGCACTATTTTGTATTTGACTGTCATGAATACGAACGAAAACCGCAGTGGCTCAGGCCAGCTCGTCCAGCGCACGCACCTGCAGGTGTGCCACCTCGCCCCAGCTGCACAATTCCAGCTTGCCGTCGTGGTAGCGCAAGCGGTTGATGCTGGCATTTTTCACCGCGAAGTCGCGCGGCGAGGCCAGCGACAGGCCGAGCGCGGCGCGGTAGGCGCATTCGAGCACGCCGCCGTGGGCCACCAGCGCCAGCGTTTGGCCGGGATGGGCGGCGGCAATCGCCCCGATGGTGCGGGTGCAGCGCTGATAGAACTGGCGGAAACTTTCCGCCACCCTTGCGCCGGGTGGCATGAGGGCGTCGATGTCACGCGCCTGCCAGGCCGCGAACTCGGCCGGGAAGCGCTGCTCGATTTCGCTGTACAGCAAGCCTTCGAAGCCGCCGTAACAGCGCTCGCGCAGCCCGGCGTGCACGGTCAGCGGCATGCCCACGGTGCTGGCAACTGCCTGCGCGGTCTGGCGCGCGCGCTGCAGGTCGCTGGTATAGATCGCGTCGAAAGGTTCGTTTTCCAGCGCGCCGGCCAGGGCCTCGGCCTGGCGTTCGCCCTCGGCGTTGAGGGCGATATCGATATGGCCTTGCAGGCGGCGTTCGGCATTCCAGGCCGTTTCGCCGTGGCGGATCAGGATCAGGGTGGTCGCGTCGATGGGGGCGTTCTTATTAGCAGGGGTGGTCATGAGGTTCTTTCGCCCGAACCTCGGGGCGTGGATGGGAATTATGGTTCGAGTGTCGGTGCGATGTCGGGGTTCAGCGAGTAGACGCCGTAGATCTGCGCTTCGTCAAGGATGTGGCCGCGGATCGCCAGGCGCGCTTCCGGCCCGGTGAAACGGTCTTCGAGCGCAATGCGTGGAATGTCGAGCGCGTACAGGCAAAACAGATAGGTATGCACGCGCAGGTCGTTCCATGGCGGACAGGGGCCGTCGTAGCCGTAATACTCGCCGGCCATGTCGGGGTCGGTCGCGAACCAGCTGGTGTAATCGTTGAGGCCGTGGCGCAGTTGATGCTCTGTGCCGTTTTTGATGGTAAACGGCACCAGCGGACCGCTTTTGCCGTGCGGCGTGACCAGGTCGGAGAACTTGCCTTCGCCGATGGCGTGCAGCGCCGGCGGGATATCGACCAGGGTCCAGTGATAAAAATCGGCGCGCGGCAGATTTTCGGCCACCACCCTGCCCTCCAGATTGACGTCCGTGCCGACCGAGGGCGCGTCGATGTCGCGGCATAGCAGCACCAGCGACTGGGTACCGGTGGGTACGTCGTCCCAGGCCAGGTGCGGATTGCGGTTGGTCGACAGGCGGGTGCGATTGACGGGGTCGATCAGGGCGAACGCGCATTGCGGCGGGATCAGCCCGCCGTCACGGAAGGAATCACTCCACAGTCTCATCGCCACTCTCCCACACTATTGTTATGACAGCTTTTTTACTTCGAGGTTCAGCGCGGCGCGATCTGCAGCCAGAATGTCACCGGGCCATCATTGGTCAGCGACACCTTCATGTCCGCCCCGAATTGGCCAGTCTCCACTGTCGCATGGCGCGCGCGCGCCTGTCGCACAACATGTTCGAACAGGCGCAAGCCGTCCTGCGGGGCGGCGGCCGGGGTAAACGAGGGCCGCGTGCCCGAATTGGTGTCGGCCGCCAGCGTAAATTGCGGCACCAGCAGCAGGCCGCCGGCGATGTCGGTGAGGCTGCGGTTCATTTTGCCGGCCTCGTCCGAAAACACCCGGTAGGCCAGCAGCTTGGCCAGCAAGGCGTCGGCCTCGCGCTCGCTATCGCCTTTTTCGGCGCACAGCAGCACCAGCAGCCCGGCGTCAATGGCGCCGACGAGCACGCCGTCGACCTTCACGCTGGCTTGGCTGACCCGTTGCAACAGGGCAATCATGCGGCCAAGGTCACGCGGGCGAACTTGCGTTTGCCCACTTGCAGCACGAAGGTGCCGGCGTCGATCTTCAAGCCTTTGTCGCTGATGACCGCGCCATCGACCCGCACCCCGCCCTGGTCGACCATGCGCATGGCTTCCGAGGTGGAGGCGCACAGCCCGGCCTGCTTGAGCAGGTGGGCCACGCCCAGCGGCGCGCCGCTCAAGCTGACTTCCGGCACGTCGTCCGGAATGCCGCCCTTGGCGCGGTTGACGAAATCGGCCAGCGCTTCCTCGGCCGCCTGGGCCGAATGGAAGCGCGTCACGATTTCCTGGGCAAGGGCAACCTTGGCATCGCGCGGATTGCGGCCGCCTTCGACTTCGGCTTTGAGTTGCGCCAATTCCGCGAGCGACCGGAACGACAACAATTCGTAATAGCGCCACATCATGACGTCGGAAATGCTCATCAGCTTGCCGAACATGGTGTTGCCCGGCTCGGTGATGCCGATGTAATTGTTTTTCGACTTGGACATCTTATCCACGCCGTCGAGGCCTTCCAGCAGCGGCATGGTCAGAATGCACTGCGGTTCCTGGCCATAATCTTTCTGCAATTCGCGCCCGACCAGCAAATTGAATTTCTGATCCGTTCCACCCAGCTCAAGGTCCGATTTCAAAGCCACCGAATCGTAGCCCTGCATCAAAGGATAAAGGAACTCATGGACCGATATCGGTGTCCCACTCTTGTAGCGTTTGGTGAAGTCGTCGCGCTCCATCATGCGTGCCACGGTGTAACGCGACGCCAGCTGGATCATCCCGCGCGCGCCCAGCGGGTCGGACCATTCCGAGTTGTAACGGATTTCCGTGCGCGCCGGGTCCAGCACCAGCGAAGCCTGCTTAAAGTAGGTCATCGCATTGACTTCAATTTGCTCCTTGGTCAGGGGCGGACGGGTAACGTTGCGGCCGGACGGGTCGCCGATCATGGAGGTAAAGTCGCCGATCAGAAAGATGACCTGGTGTCCCAGGTTTTGCAGCTGGCGCATCTTATTGAGCACCACGGTGTGGCCCAAGTGCAAGTCGGGGGCGGTCGGGTCCAGGCCCAGTTTGATGCGCAGCGGCTGGCCGGTTTGCTCGGAACGCGCCAGCTTTTGGGCGAACTCGCTTTCGATCAGCAGTTCGTCGACGCCGCGTTTGGTAATCGCGAGCGCTTCCAGGACGGCATCCGTCAACGGCAGGGAAGGCGAAGCCGGTGCGGCGGCAGTCGTCTTGGAGGTGGCGGTAGAAGTCATAAGTACTTGATAAGATGCTTGAAATTCGATTGGCCGGGGAAAACGAAATGGTTGGCCTATCGCTGGAGTTTGATATAATGCTCGATCCGATCAATCTTGCCGAATGAAAACTAATTAAAACAACAAGAGAAATAGTCGTCCACCACGCGGATGTTCAAGCGGCAAATTTTAACTGATTGCATGAACCCTACAAACAAATTCACAGGCAAAAGCTGGTCCAGCCTGCTAGGAACGACGCGAAAGGCGCGCATTATCAGCGCTGGCGCGATCTTTCTTGCAGTGTGCGCATTCGGTGCCGCCGGCGTCGCGCCGCTGGCACCGGATGCGTCAGACCTGCCGGTCAAATCGATCGCCCAGGATCTGGAACTGCCGAATCTGGCCGATCAGATCGCCGCGCTGCAGCAGGATCAGCAGCAATTCATCCACGAAGAACGCGTCCGCGCCGGCGACACCCTGTCGGCCCTGCTCAACCGCCTCGGCGTTGACGATCCTGACGCCGTTCAATTCATCAAGTCGGACAAAGTCGCCAAAGGCGTCATGCAGCTCAAGACCGGCAAGCGCGTGCAAGCGCAGACCGGCGAAAACGGCGAACTGCAATGGCTGCGCGCCACGGTGGTCGATAACCTCGACAACCCGGTCAAACAAATTTCGATTACCCGCAAGGGCGACAAGTTCATCGCTGACGCTGCTCCGGCCAAGCTGGAGCGCCGCATTGAAATGCGCTCGCGCGAAATCACCTCGTCGCTGTACTCGGCCACCGACGCCACCACCGACGGCGGCAAGCTGCCGGACTCGGTCGTGGCCCAGATCATCGAGATGTTCTCGACCAGCATCGACTTCCGCTCCGACCTGAAACGCGGCGACCGCTTCAACGTGGTCTACGAAACGTTCTGGCAGGATGGCGAAATGGTACGTGCCGGCCGCATTCTGGCGGGCGAATTCGTCAATCGTGGCGTGACCTACCAGTCGGTCTGGTTCGACGATCCGGCCGGCAAGCAAAGCGGTTACTACAGCTTTGACGGCAAGGCACTGAAGAAAGCCTTCCTCAAGTCGCCGCTGGAATTCTCGCGGATTTCGTCCGGCTTCTCGATGCGCGTGCACCCGATTTCGGGCGTGTGGAAAGCCCACAAGGGTATCGACTTTGCCGCCGCACAAGGCACCCCCATCCGCGCTTCGGGCGACGGCGTGGTTGAGTTCGCCGGCGTGCAAGGCGGCTACGGCAATTTTGTCGTGCTCAAGCACTGGGCCAACTACTCCACCGCCTACGGCCACATGATGCGTTTCGCCCCAGGCATCCGCAAAGGCGTGAAGGTCAACCAGGGTGATGTGATCGGCTATGTCGGCACGACCGGCTGGTCGACCGGTCCGCACCTGCACTACGAATTCCGCGTCGGTAACGAAGCCAAGGATCCGGCGTCCCTGAAAGTGCTGAACAAGGAACCCTTGACGCCATCGGAAATGGCGCGCTTCCAGGTCGCCGCCGCCGACATGACGCACCGCTTCGCACTGCTGCGTCCGACCGGCACCGCCATGGCTGCCCGCTAAGCCAGTCTCACCCCGCGTTCAGCTCAGCTCCGCCCCGCGCTGCGAATGATTCATTCGCGCCGCGGGGCGGTTTGCTTTTGCGCGCGTGTATCATGGCGTTTCGATTCACCTGAACCGTCTCGTTCATGACCACACCGTCCACCCTCTACATCGGCTTAATGTCCGGCACCAGCATGGATGGCGTCGATGGCGTGCTGGCCGACTTTGCCGGCAATGCCATCCGCACCATCGAAGCGGCCTTCGTGCCCTTCCCTGCCGCGCTGCGCGCACAACTGATGAGCCTGCAAGCGTGGGGCGACAATGAAATCGAACGCGAAGCGGTGGCGGCCAATCGACTGGCGGCGTGTTATGCCGAATGCGTGGCAGCGCTGCTGCCGCAGGCCGGCGGTCCAGTGCGCGCGATCGCAGTGCACGGCCAGACCATCCGCCACCGGCCCGAACTGGGCTTTACGCGCCAGACCAATAATCCGGCCCTGCTGGCCGAGCTGAGCGGCATCGACGTGATCGCCGATTTCCGCAGCCGCGACATTGCCGCCGGCGGCCAGGGTGCGCCGCTGGTGCCGGCGTTTCATCAGGCACAGTTCGGTGCGCAGGGACAGACCCGCGTTGTCGTCAATATCGGCGGCATTGCCAATATCAGCGTGCTGCATGCGGACGGCCGCGTGGGCGGCTTCGATACCGGACCGGGCAATGTGCTGATGGATGGCTGGATCGCCCGCCACCGCCAGCAGCAGTACGATGCCGGCGGCGCCTGGGCCGCGACCGGCACAGTCAACCTCACCTTGCTGCAAGCGTTGCTCGACGAGCCCTACTTCATCATGGCGCCGCCGAAAAGTACGGGGCGCGATCTGTTCCATATGGAGTGGCTCGATACCCGCCTGGCGGCCTGTCCGCCGCTGCCGGCGGAAGATGTGCAGGCCACGCTGACCCACTTGACGGCGCTGACGATCGCGCGCGCCATCCATCAGCAGGCCGCGCAGGTGCAGGCGGTGTATGTGTGCGGCGGCGGCGCGTACAACGGCACATTGCTGCGCGAACTGGCAGCGGCGCTTGGCGGAACGACAACAGTGGAATCGACGGCGGCGCTGGGCGTGGCGCCCAACCGGGTGGAAGCGCTGGCGTTCGCCTGGCTGGGTTACCGCTTCAATCAGCGCGAAGCGGGCAACCTGCCAAGCGTCACCGGGGCGCAGGGCGCCAGGATACTGGGCGCCCTGTATCCGGCCTGAGGCCGGCGGAATTTACGCGGAGAACGAGGAACCGCAGCCGCAGGTCGAGGTGGCTTGCGGGTTCTTGATGACGAACTGGGCACCTTCGAGGTCGTCTTTATAGTCGATCTCGGCGCCGACCAGGTACTGGTAGCTCATCGAATCGATCAGCAGCTGCACACCGTTCTTGACCATGGTGGTGTCGTCTTCGTTGACGATTTCGTCAAACGTAAAGCCGTACTGGAACCCGGAACAGCCGCCGCCCTGCACGAACACCCGCAGCTTGAGATCGGGATTGCCTTCTTCTTCGATCAACTGAGCAACCTTTTGGGCCGCGCTATCGGTGAAGATGATTGGCGCCGGCATGGCGTCCAGGTTGTCGGTGATTTCCGCTACTGCATTCATGTGGGACTCCTACTGGGATAACGACGATTAGCCCCATTATAGACTGTTGGCGCAACTCCCGCTGCGGTAGCCGCTGCGGGAGCGTTTTCTTGGCCGGCAAGGTGAAATACCGGTTCGCCGCCCGGCTGGTGGGTCAACTTGCCGGTCACCATGGCGCCACCCTGCATTTCCAGCAGCTTGTATTGGACATCGCCCACGATGCGGGCTTTGGGCTGCAGTTCAAGTAGTTGCGTGGCAAACACATTGCCTGCGATGTAGCCGTTTACCACCAGGGTGGCGCAATGGACATCGCCTTCGATGCGCGCCTGTTCCGACACCACCAGCACGCTGTCGCCGCCGTCGCCGCCAAACACATTGCCGTGCACTTCGCCGTCGATCCGCAGCCCACCGGTAAAGCAGAGATCGCCCTCGATGCGGGCCGACATACCGATCAGGCTATCCACTTCCGTTTTTGCATTACGACCAAACATGATTGGCGCTCCTCAAAGTGACTCATCAATACAGACGTCCCTCTGACAATTTACCGCGCTATTCCAGCCTCACTTTGATCTAGATCGTCCTGTCCAGTCAAACCTTGCCCACCGGACAGTTGATATTTTGATAAATCTACGGAAGCAAAGCGATTTGCTGCAAACCTTTGCCCTCGTCCAGGCCGAACATCAGGTTCATGCACTGGACCGCCTGGCCGGACGCGCCCTTGACCAGATTGTCCTGCACCACCAGGATGACCAGGGTGTTGCCATTGCCGGGACGGTGCAGCGCCAGGCGCAGCATGTTCGATCCCCGGGTGGAACGGGTTTCCGGATGCGAGCCGAAGGGCATCACGTCGACGAACGGCGCATCTTTATATTGCTCTTCGTACATCGCTTGCAGCGCTTCATTGTCGATGCTGGAGGTCAGGCGCGCGTACAGGGTCGAGTGCATGCCGCGGATCATCGGCACCAGATGCGGCGTGAAAATAAGATTGACCGGCAGACCCGTGAAACGTTGCAGCTGAGCCACAGTTTCCGGCGTGTGGCGGTGGCCGGACACGCCGTAGGCCTTGAAGTTGTCGCTGGACTCGGAAAACAGGGTGCCGATCTCGGCCTTGCGGCCCGCGCCCGAGACGCCCGACTTGGCATCGGCGATGAGCGAACTGGTGTCGACCAGATTGTTCTTCAGCAGCGGATAAAAGCCCAGCTGCATGGTGGTCGGGTAGCAGCCCGGATTGGCGATCAGACGGGCATTCTTGATGTCTTCGCGATTGAGTTCGGGCAAGCCATACACGGCGTCCGTCAGCAGCTCCGGGCAGGTGTGCTCGATCTTGTACCATTTCTCGAACGTGGCCTGGTCCTTCAGGCGGAAGTCGGCCGCCAGGTCGATCACCTTGACGCCGGCCGCCAGCAGTGCCGGCGCCTGCGCCATGGCCACGCCATGCGGGGTGGCAAAAAACACCACGTCGCACTGGGTCAGGTCGACCTTGTCCGGGGCCGAAAACGCCAGGCTCACGCGCCCGCGCAGCGAAGGGAACATATCGGCGACCGGCAGGCCGTCTTCCTTGCGCGAAGTAATCGCGGTCAGCTGCACATCAGGGTGAACAGCTAACAGTCGCAGCAACTCCACGCCCGTGTAACCCGTACCGCCGACGATGCCAACTTTGATCATGAGAATTCCTTGTGCTCGAAATAAATGGTGGGCCGCGCCCGAGAGTGATGATTTTAACAGCGTGAGCAATTCGCTGCGCGAACGACGCTGGCAGCAATGGGAGCCCCCGCGTGCGCGAGGGCGACCCGTTAGCGGCGGCGGCGCACGACCACGGCGCCGATCAGGCCCAGTCCGAACAGCGCCATGCTGGCCGGCTCGGGCACGGCGGCGGCGGCGTCGACGCGCAAACCTTGATCCAGGCCCAGGTCGGCAGCGTCATACCATTGACCACCTTGCATGAGCGCGTAGCCGCTCAGCGGATTGCCCGCCATGCCCGGCATGCTGCTCTGGCTGGCACTGCCCCAGCTGGCGTTGAACACTACCCAGTAAGTTCCCTGTCCCACATTCCAGTTCAGCCCCGAGGCCCCGTTCCACGCCAGCGCGCCCAGCCTGGTAACAATGCTTGTCGACTGCAGCAGGCTACCCGGAATGAAACCGCCGTCGCCATCCTCGCTGTTGCTGAACAGGCTGATGCTGACATTGCCTTCGTCCGTGCTGAAATAGCCCTGGACGGTGTTGATGGTCAGCTCGCCCGACGCCGAAAACTGCCCGGCGTAGCTGTGGCCGCTATTGAAGGCCCAGCCGGCGCCGACGGCATTCGAGGGCGTGCCGGTATCGGCGATCAGGCTCGCTTGCGCCAGGCCAGGCGCCAGGGCGAGCAGGCAGGCCACGGAAAAGATGAATCGTTTGAATAACATGGGAGTCTCCTTTATTTAAGCTTGCCCGCACCGGCATTGGCCGGCACGCTGGTCAGGGTCGATGTCGCCGTTTGCAGGGCGTACAGATAGGACGGGGTCCAGGTATTGGCCGCGTCCGGCAAGGCATAGCCGCACTGGCCATCGATCAGGTTGGTGCCGGCCTTGTCGCTCGTGAAAATGTGGCCGGACGAGCGGAAACCGATGAAGTCCTTGCCCTTGATGGCCTTGCCGCAAAACTCGGTGAGCTTCAGGCCCGTGATGTTGTAGTAGTTATTCTCCAGCAGCATGTTGGACTTGTAGCGCGCATCGCTGCCGCTTTCAAACTTGATATCCGGATTCTTGGTCGACACGCTGCCAGTCACCAGATTATTAAACATGTGCACCTGGCCGTAACGATTGAGCGGCAGACGCGTGGTCGCCCCATCCCACCAGTTGCCGGCGAAGGTCACGTGCATGCGGCCCGCATCGCTCCAGGCGCGGCCGGAATCGCCGTTGCCCACCAAGGTGGTCTTGTGGTGGTTGGTGAAATAGCTGTTCGCGATGGTGACGTAGTCGCTGCCGCGCACCACGTCGAGCGCGCCGTCGTGGCGGGTCGGATTCGGCGCCACGGCCATCGAATCGGGCGTGTCGCCATCGCCGATGCTCAAGTGGTCGAGATAAACGTTTTGCGCGCGCGATAGCGTGATGCCGTCGGCATAGGCATTCGCCGAGTCTTCCGGATTGACATCCCAGGGCGTGTCCAGTGCCAGGTTGCGCACGATGATGTTGCGCGTCCAGGTCGGATAATCGTCGCCGTCCTTGCCGTCGGCGATCCACTTCTTGAAGTCGCTTTCCGGGTCGCCTCCAGGTGTCAGCGCCAGTTCGCCGCCGATCAGCAGCGCGGTGCCGGTAATGCGCGCCGGCCGGCCCTGGGCGTCGTTGATGCCCACCAGCGTGGTGTTGGACGGCAGGCTGATCGAACCGCCGTTTTTCTGGTCCGCATAACTCGTGTACTCCTGAAAGACGGTGTTGTTCTCGCTCCAGCGCAGGTCGATATGCCCCACCACGCGGATGATCTTGGGTTCGTTGCCGGCTTCCTTGATGGCGGCCAGCAATTGCTGACCGTTGAACACGGTGTAGACACGGTCCGCGCTGGCCGAACCGCCGCCGGTGACCAGCACCTTGCCCTTGCGCGTCCAGGCATGCCAGCCGTTGGCCGGCGCACTCTGGCGCTCGAAGGTGAGCACGCCGCCGGTCGGGTCGAGCTGGGCGAACTGCCATACCGGCAGCTTGGGCGCGGCCAGGTAGTTGGCCGGGTCGTGCAGGCCGCTCACCAGCACCGGCGCCGAGAAGTTGCGCACGCCGTATTGCGCGATTTGCAGGGGCGTGCTGGCGCCGACGAAGGTTTTGGCGTCGAGCGTTGCCGCCTGCGCGGCCGAGGCCAGCATCAGGCTGGCAACGAGCAATTGATAGGTCATTTTGTCTCCAATATTGAAAATAGCGAACGGCGTACGCGTGCGAATGCCTTGCGCGCAACAGCGATGTGTAGACGGGGGAATACGGATCACCTTCAGCACCGGCCAGCGATGTCTGATGCAGGCACCTTGCGTACCTGCTGCCGTGACGAAGAGGGCCGCGGGGCCGAGTTCGCGCAGGAGAAATATCGGAGCGGCGCGCCTCAGCAGGCGTGACGATTACGATGTATCAATATTACGACGGGAGAATTAATTATGCAATAAGCCATAAAAAAAGCCGCCGGACCTCGCGGACGGCGGCTTTCTTGTGGCGGCGCCAAGGCGCCGCAGAAGCAGATTAACGCTTCGAGAATTGCTTTGCGCGACGTGCTTTGCGCAGACCAACTTTTTTACGCTCGACTTCACGCGCATCGCGGGTCACGAAGCCGGCACGTGCCAGATCGCCCTTCAATGCTGCGTCGTAGTCGATCAGGGCGCGGGTGATACCGTGGCGAACTGCGCCGGCCTGGCCGGACTCGCCGCCGCCGTGCACGTTCACTTTGATGTCGAAGCGCTCGACGTTGCCGGTCAGTTCCAGCGGCTGACGGATCACCATCAGGCCGGTTTCGCGCGAGAAATACTCGGCTGCCGGCTTACCGTTGACGATAATCTGGCCAGTGCCAACCTTGATGAACACGCGAGCGACTGCACTCTTGCGACGGCCGGTGCCGTAATTGTAGTTACCGATCATGTCAGCTCCTTAGAGAACGAGTGCTTTAGGTTGCTGGGCAGCGTGCGGATGGGAACCTTCCGCGTACACTTTGAGCTTCTTGATCATGGCGTAGCCGAGCGGGCCCTTGGGCAGCATGCCCTTGACCGCTTTTTCCAGCGCGCGACCAGGAAAACGCTCTTGCATTTTCTTGAAATTGGTCTCGTAGATGCCGCCTGGATAGCCCGAGTGACGGTAGTAGGTCTTCTCGGTGGCTTTGGTGCCGGTCACGCGCAGTTTGCCTGCGTTGACGACCACAATGTAATCGCCGGTGTCGACGTGAGGAGTGAATTCTGGCTTGTGTTTGCCGCGCAGTCGGAGTGCCACTTCGCTGGCAACACGTCCGAGGACCAAGTCCGTCGCGTCAACCACGAACCAGTCGCGCTGGACTTCATGTCCTTTAGCGGAAAAAGTTTTCATGTTGACTTCCTAAATCAATAAATCGCTCAAATGGTGGTTCCGCTCTTGCAACTTGCGGACTCTGCCTTATTGTCTTTCCTGAGCAAACGGAAAGCCGGCTACTATACCTCGGCAGCACCGCGCCAGTCAATAGCCGGGTGCGTTCAAATGCAGGTTGACCATGGAAACACTGGCAAACTACTATGCACGGGTCGAACTCAGGAGACCATGTGAATTTCATTGCCCGCATTGCAACACTGCTGGTCCTGACCGGGCTGGCGGCCCAGCCCGCACACGCCGTCGACCCGGAACAGCTGGGCCGCACCTGCCATCTGCCCGGCTCGGAAGAAGGCTTGCGCTGCATGACGGTCAAGGTACCGCTGGACTACCAGCACCCCAACGCCGCCACCCTGGCCATTCACGTCACCATCGCCCCGGCGTTTCGCGAATCGGCCAAGCCCGACCCGCTGTTCGTGCTGGCCGGCGGCCCCGGCGAAGCCGGCAGCGACGTCGTGCCGCTGTTGAACAACACGTTCCGGCGCATCCGCGCCACCCGCGACATCGTCTTCATCGACCAGCGCGGCACCGGCCGCTCGGGCAAGCTGGACTGCGACGCGCCCGACAATGCCGACGATATGGACCAGGCCGCGCAGGAAGCCAGCGTGCGCGCCTGCCTGGCCCGCTTCAAGCAACCCTTTGCCACCTACACCACCGCCAATGCCGCGCGCGACCTCGACCTGGTGCGGCGCGCGCTGGGCTACCGCGCCATCAACCTGTGGGGCGGCTCCTACGGCACCCGGCTGGGGCAAGCCTACGCGCGCCAGTTTCCCGGCGCCACCCGCGCACTGATCCTGGACGGCGTGGCCGCACCCGAGCAAATCATCCCCGCCGGCGGCCGCGACGGCCAGGCCGCGCTCGACCTGTTGTTCAAGCAATGCGCGCTTGACGCCGCCTGCCACCGCGCCTTCCCCGCGCTGCGCCAGGAATTTGCCGCCCTCACCGAGCGCGTGGCCGGCGGCGCCGTCAAGGTGCGCATGGCCGACCCGCGCACCGCCGAACCGGTCGACTTGACCATGAGCAGCGCGCGCTTTCTCGGCACCGTCCACAACGTGCTCTACAACGCGCTCGACAGCCGCCGCCTGCCCTTTCTGATCCACAGCGCCTACCAGGGCCGCTGGGAACCCTTCATGGCGCGCCGCAATATCGCCACCGACCTGGGCTCGGAAGCCAGTCCGGCCATGGTGCTCTACCTGGCGGTGATCTGCGCCGAAGACGTGCCGCGCCTGAACCCGCGCCTGCAAGCCGAGGACGCGCTCGGCTCCTTCATGGGCAGCGAGCGCATGGTGCGGCTGGGCGCCATGTGCAAGGCGATCAATGTGCCGCCGGTACCGTTCGTGACGCCGCAAACCATCAAGGCCCCGGCGCTGCTGCTGTCCGGCGCGCTCGATCCGGTCACGCCGCCGCACCGCGCCCAGGCTGCGGCACGCCACATGACGCGCGTCCAGCATCTGGTGGTCGCCAACGCCGGCCACGGCGTATCGCAGATCGGCTGCACCCCGCGCCTGTTGCGCGAATTTCTCGACCGGCCGGGCCAGGCGGTGAATGCCAAATGCCTGAGCGAAATCCCTGCAGCAACCTTCCAGGTCGGCAACGCCGGACCGCAACCCTAGGCGCGAGGACCGCATGATAGAAGTGAGCGACGTCAAGAAACACTTTGGCCACGTGCAAGCGCTCGGCGGGGTCAGCTTTACCGCCCGGGATGGCCAGATCACGGCCCTGCTCGGCCCCAACGGCGCCGGCAAGACCACCCTGCTGCGCCTGCTGGTCGGCCTGCTCAAGCGCGATCAGGGCGCGATCAGCATCGGCGGGGTCGACCCGGCCGTCGATCCCATGGCGGTGCGGCGCAATATCGGCTTTCTCACCGACCAGTTCGGCCTGTACGAACGCCTGTCCACCCGCGAATACCTGGAGTATTTCGGCGAACTGAACGGCATGACCCGTGCCGCCGCCAATATCCGCATCGATGAAGTGTCCGAACTGCTGGCCATGCAAGACATCCTGGACCGCCGCGCCAAAGGCTTTTCCCAAGGCCAGCGCATCAAGGTGGCGCTGGCGCGCACCCTGCTGCACCGCCCGCGCCATCTGCTGCTCGACGAACCCAGCCGCGGTCTCGACGTCATGAGCACGCGCGCCCTGCGCACCGCCCTGAACGCCCTGCGCGCCGATGGCTGCTGCGTGATCATGGCCACCCACGTGATGCAGGAAGTGACCCACCTGTGCGAAGACGTGATCGTCATCGCCAAGGGCTACACGGTGGCCCAGGGTTCGCCGCAACAATTATGCGAGCGCACCGGCATCGCCAACCTGGAAGACGCCTTCGTCAGCCTGGTCGGCACCGACGAGGGGATCGCCGCATGAGGCCGCACTTCCTGATCGTCTTCCTCAAGGAATTGCGCGAAACCCTGCGCGACCGCCGCGCCCTGGGCGTGCTGGCGCTGTTTACCATCATGTACCCGGGCATGCTCGGCTTCATGCTCAACCAGCAGATCGTGCGCGCCACCAAGCCCGAGCGCGATGGCATGGAACTGGCCGTGATCGGCGCCGCGCGCGCGCCGACGCTGATGGCCAGCCTCAAGCAGCGCAACATCACCGTCCTGCCGATGGCCGACATGGACGAGGACGCCATCGGCGCGCTGCTGCGCGAACGCAAGGTGGCCGGCCTGCTGCGCCTGGACAGCGAGTTTGTCGACGACTACCGCGCCATGCGCCCGGCCAAAATCGAGCTGTGGTTCGACAGCGCCGGCGACCAGCGCCACCGCGAAGTCGAGGACGTGCTGCAAGTCTATGGCTCCAACATCAGTAGCGCGCGCCTGCTGGCCCACGGCGTCTCGCCGGTCATCATGCAACCGGTGCGCGTGCAGAAATTCGACACCGGCAGCACGGCGGCCCGCTCGGCCGGCCTGATCGGCGCGATCCTCGGCTTCCTGTTCTTTCCCGCCTTCGTGTGCGGCCTGTCGGCGGCGGTCGACAGCACCGCCGGCGAACGCGAGCGCCGTTCGCTCGAAGTGCTGATGGCCCAGCCGGCCAGCGCCGCCGCCCTGGTGGTGGGCAAATGGCTGGCCGCGGGCGCGCTCGCGGTGGTCGGCATCACCCTGGAACTGGCCTTGGCCCACGCCATCCTGTCCTGGCTGCCGCTGGAAGAAATCGGCATGACCTGGCGCGTCACCTGGGGCGACCTGGCCTGGCTGTGCCTGGCCACCGTCCCGCTGTCGATGCTGGCGGCCAGCGTGCACATCGCCGTGGCCATGAACGCGAAATCCTTCAAGGAAGCCCAAAGCGTACTCAGCTTCGTGGCGCTGGTGCCCATGGTGCCCGGCCTGCTCGTCTCCATGCTGGACCTGAAAACCGCCCTGTGGATGTATGGCGTGCCGATGCTGTCGAACCAGACCCTGATGCGTGAAATGGCCAAGGGACAAGACCTGGGCGCCCTGCCCTTCGTGATGACGTTTTTCAGCGCCCTGCTGCCGGCCCTGGCCGCGCTCGCCTTCGCCACCTGGCGCATGAAGAGCGAACGCTACGTGCTGGCCGTCTGACGCGGCCGCCGGCGCTCCATTACAATGTCGAGAAAATCAACTGCGCTCCGGAGAATGCAATGGAAGTGAAAGTAAGCTGGAACGGCCCCTCGGGCATGAGTTTCCGGGCCGAGACCGGCTCCGGCCACCTGGTCAATATGGATGGCGCACCCGAAGGCGGCGGCCACAACCTGGCGCCGCGCCCCATGGAAATGGTGCTGCTCGGCACCGGCGGCTGCACCGCCTATGACGTGGTGCTGATCCTCAAGCGCGGGCGCGAAGACGTGCGCGGCTGCGACGTCACGCTCAAGGCCGAGCGCGCCGAGACCGATCCGAAAGTGTTCACCAAGATCCACTTCCATTTCATCGTCAGCGGCAAGAACCTGAAACCGACGGCGGTCGAGCGCGCCGTCAACCTGTCGCACGACAAATACTGCTCAGCATCCATCATGCTGGCCAAAACGGCCGAGATCACCCACTCGTTCGAGATCGTCGAAGCCTGACCTCAGGGGGTGGTTCCCTCAGATGTGATAGGCGGTGGTGGTCATCACCTTGGCCATCGCCCGCATCGCCATTTTCGCCGGCAGCGGCACCGCGACGGCGCCCATCGCCTGGGCCGCGGCCCCGTGGGCGATTTCATCGACGCGCATCTGCTCGACAATCGCGCGCGACTTGGCATCCTGCAAGGGTAGCTGGCTCAGGTGGCTGTTCAAATGGTCTTCGACCTGGCTTTCGGTTTCCACCACAAACCCCAGACTGCGCTGGTCGCCCAGCTGCGCCGCCACCACGCCCAGCGCGTAGGCGCCGGCATACCACAAGGGATTGAGCAGGCTCGGCTGCGATCCCAGTTCGGCCAGCCGCTGCGCCGTCCAGGCCAGGTGATCTTCCTCCTCGCGTCCGGCCTGCGCAAACTGGGTCTTCATCTGCGGGTTGACGGCAAAGCGCGCCTGGGCGTTGTACAGCGCCTGGGCGCACACTTCCCCCACGTGATTGACCCGCATCAGCCCCGCGGCATGGCGCTGCTCGTTCTGGTCGAGCTGGCCATCGGCCGCATGCGCCGCCGGATTCGGCCGCGACGAGGTGGCCACGCCGCCGATCACGCGCAAGGCTTTGTCTATGCCGACGATCAGTTTATCGAGGGGATTGAAATGATGGGTGCTGTCCATGGCGAACGATCGAATGATGAAAGAACAGGATTATAAAACGGGGGGCGTGCCCGGGGTGCCGCCCTCGGCGGACGTCTTTTGCCGGTCGATCCAGTCGAGCAGCGCGCCGCCGATATCCAGGCCGGAAATATTCTTCGCCACGCCAAGATTGAGCGACAGCAAAAACGGAATCATGTCGCTGGAGACTTCCGGACAATGGGTGGCGAACGCTTCCATGAAACGGGGCGACTCGACCACCGGCACCACCTTGCTGCCGCTCATGAACTGCAGCACGCTGGTGATGCTGTGTCCCTTGCCGATGCTGTGGTAGATGAACTGGTTGAAATCGCGGTCGATCTGCTTGAAGTCGATGGTTTCCGGCGTCATCAGCCCGGCCAGGTAAAACAGCCCCAGCGCCGCGCGAAAATAATCGACCGACTCGGCCCGGCTGCGCCCCTGCCGCATGACGGCCAGCACCTTTTCTTTGATGACGATGTCCATGGCGCCCATTATATGACGCCGTGCAGGTGCAAACCGCGATCGGCGCACGAAAGTTGCACGCAGGAAATGTAGTATGATGATTTCGCCATGTCCATACATGGTCCAATTTCATCTTAAAGGGCGCGCATGTCGACAAAAAACACGAAAGATGTATCCCTGGAGCGCCGGACCTTTTGCGCCGGCACCCTGGGACTGGCCACGCTCGGCCCCTTGGGCCTGTTGGGCTGCGGGGCCGGCACCGGCTCCGCCTCGGCCAGCCAATCGCCCCGGCTCCTGGCCGCCACCAGCACAAGCTTCGTGCACCCCGGCCTGCTGCACACCCAGGCCGACTTCGACCGGATGCGCCAAAAAGTCGCCGCCAGCGCAGCGCCGTGGATCGAGGGCTGGAACAAGCTCACGGCCAACAGCCACGCAAGCCTGTCCTGGACGCCCAACCCGCAGGCCATCATCTCGCGCGGCGCCGACAATAGCTACCCCGACAACTCCGGCATCTTCTTCAACGACGTCGCCGCCGCCTACGCGTGCGCGCTGCGCTGGAAGGTGTCGGGCGACAGCGCCTATGCGGACAAGGCGGTCCAGATCATGAACGCCTGGTCCGCGACCTTGACGACCATCGGCGGCGTCTCGGGCAATCCCGGCAACGACGGCTACCTGATGGCGGGCATCCAGGGCTACCAGTTCGCCAATGCCGCCGAAATCATGCGCGCCTATGCCGGCTGGGCCGCCGCCGATGTCGCGCGCTTCCAGAACATGATGCTCACCGTGTTCTACCCGATCAACCACCGCTTCATTCCCAGCAATCTGACGGTGTACTCCAGCTGGGACCTGTGCTGCGTGGCCTCGATCATGGCAATCGGGGTGTTGTGCGACAACCAGTCGCTGTTCGATGAAGCCGTCAGCTATTTCAAAGGCGGCCTTGGCAACGGGGGGGTGGCGCAAACCGTCTACTACCTGCACCCCGGCTACCTGGGCCAGACCCAGGAGTCGGGCCGCGACCAGGGCCACAACACCCTCAGTATTTCGCTCTTGACCACTATCTGCGAAATGGCCTGGAACCAGGGGGTCGACCTGTACGGCTACGACAATAACCGGGTTTTGGCCGCCGCCGAATATGTCGCCAAGGGTAACCTGATCGAATCCGGCACCAGCTACTACACGGTGCCGTTCGCCAGGTACGCCAACCAGAACACCACCGACACGGCATTTTCGATTGACGGGCGCGGCTCGGTCCGCCCGATGTGGTCGATGATTTACCACCACTACGTCAACCGCAAGGGCTTGGCCGCGCCGTACTGCAAGAAATTCGTCGACCTGACCGGGCCGGAAGGCGGCGGCGGCAATTACGGACCCAACAGCAGTGGCTACGACCAGCTGGGCTACGGCACCCTCACCTGCACGCGCGATCCGATCGCCGGCGGCGCCGCCCCGAGCGGCCTGAGCGCAACGGTGACGAACGGCCAGGTCATCCTGTCGTGGTGGGGGACGGCCTATGCGGCCAGCTACGCCGTCAAGCGCGCTACCAGTCCCGGCGGTCCGTACACCACGCTCAGCCCGGCGATTAGCGGTCTGCTGACCTTCACCGACAGCGGCATGGCAGACGGTACCTATTATTACGCGGTGACGGCGCAGACGCCGGCGGGCGAAAGCGCCCTGTCGAACAAGGCCAAGGTCGTGACCGGCGTCAAGCTGCATGCCCACCTGAGATTCGACGAGACGAGCGGCACCAGCGCGGCCGACGCTACCGGCCACGGCAACGACGCCACCCTGCTGGGCGGAGCCGCCTGGGCGGCCGGCAAGAAAAGCGGCGCGGTCGCCTTTGACGGCATCGACGACTATGTCAGCCTGGCGGCCGGCGCGCTGGCCGACCTGGGCGATTGCACGATTTCGACCTGGGCCTATTGGAGCGGCGGCCCGAGCCAAACCTGGGCCTGCGTATTCGATCTCGGCACCGACATCAACCGCTACATGTGCCTGATGCCGCACACCAACTTGAACACCGTGCGCTTTGCGATCACCGTCAACGGCGAGCGCGGCGAGCAAAGAATCGACGGCACGGCCGAACTGCCGTACGCCCAGTGGGTCCATGTGGCCATTACCCTGGCGGGCAGTGTCGGGACGCTGTACGTGAACGGCATCAAGGCGGGCAGCAACACGGCCATGAACCTGCTCCCCTTCCGAATGGGCAACACCGGCCAGAACTGGATCGGCCGCGGGCGATACCCATGGAAACCGTACCTGAAAGGCGCGGTTGACGACTTCCGGATTTATCGTGGCGTACTCAGTCCAGCGGAAATCGCTGCCTTGGCCGTCTAGCGTCCCCATGCGGGCAGCCAATCACGGCTGCCCGCCACCGGACCATTCCCCCGATTGTGCAATCTGGCCCGCCGAAACGGCGGTGCGTCGCAATCGACCGACGGCGGACAAATAAATTTTATACAATGCAACTATCGAACAAGCGCGCGCACTCATAGGCTGCAGCGCGCCGGCATCACGCGCCCCTGGAGTTTCCCGAATGGAATTACGCATCCGACACTTGTCCAAGACCTACGCCAATGGCGTGGTGGCGCTGGACAACGTCTCGCTCACCATCCCCACCGGGATGTTCGGTCTGCTCGGCCCCAACGGCGCCGGCAAGTCGACCCTGATGCGCATTCTGGCCACCCTGCAGGAATGCGACGCCGGTTCGGTGTTCTTCGGCGAGTACGACGTGCTCGACGAAAAGGATGAAATCCGCCGCCTGCTCGGCTACCTGCCGCAGGACTTCGGCGTCTACCCGAAAGTGACCGCTTACGAACTGCTCGACCATTTCGCCATCCTCAAGGGCCTGTCGAACAAGGCGCGCCGGCGCGAAATCGTCGACGGCCTGCTGCAGCAGACCAATCTGTTCGACGTGCGCCACCAGCGCCTGGGCGGCTTTTCCGGCGGCATGCGCCAGCGTTTCGGCATCGCCCAGGCCCTCTTGGGCGATCCGCAGCTGATCATCGTCGACGAACCGACCGCCGGCCTCGACCCGCAGGAGCGGGTGCGCTTTCACAACCTGCTGTCCGATATCGGCGAAGACAAGACCGTGCTGCTGTCGACCCACATCGTGTCCGACGTGGCCGACCTGTGCGCCAACATGGCCATCATCCACAAGGGCCACGTGCTGCTGTGCGGCGAACCGCCCAGGCTGATCGAGTCCATGCAGGGCAAGGTCTGGCGGCGTTTCGTCGCCAAGGCCGACCTGGCCCATTTCCAGCGTGAACACGCTGTCATCTCGACCCGCCTGATGACCGGGCGTACCCTGATCCACGTGGTGGCCGAGCGCGATCCCGGCGACGGCTTCGAGCCCGCCGTGGCCGACCTGGAAGACGTCTACTTCGCCACCATCGCCGGGCGTCACGCCGCCGCCGGCCAGGCTTGACCATGCGCGCGCTGCTGGCCATCGCAGGCTTCGAGGCGCGCCAGCGCCTGAAACTGCTGTCGACCTGGGTGTATTTCGCCATGTTCCTGGCGCTGGCCATGCTGTGGATGGCGGCCGCCGGCGGGGTGTTCCGCGATGCCTATGTCAGCTTCGGCGGGCGGGTGTTCATCAACGCCCCGCGCTCGATCTCGCTGACCGTGGCCTTCCTCGGCTGCCTGGGCGTGATCGTGATGGCCGCCATGATGGGGCGCTCGGTGCAGCAGGACTTCGAGTACGACATGCACCATTTCTTTTTCAGCGCCCCCATCCGCAAGCACGATTACGTGTTCGGGCGCTTCCTCGGCGCCGCCGCCACCCTGGCGATCGTGTTTTCCAGCATCGTGCTGGGCGCCTGGCTGGGCACCTTCATCCCCGGCGTCGAGCCCGACCGGCTCGGCCCGCCCAGCCTCTGGATGTATCTGCGCCCCTATCTGTTCCTGACCCTGCCCAACGTCTTCATCTTCGGCTCGCTGTTCTTCGTGCTGGCCGCCCTGACCCGGCGCATGCTGCCGGTCTACGTGTCCAGCGTGGTGATGATGATCGGCTACATCGTGGCGCCCTCGCTGGCGCGCGACCTCGACTACAAGACCCTGGCGGCCCTGATCGACCCGTTCGGCACCACCGCGCTGATCCGCCTGACCGAATACTGGACCATCTCCGAACGCAACAGCCGCCTGATTCCCTTCGAGGACGTATACCTGGTCAACCGCGCCGTCTGGTGCGGCTTCGCCCTGGTGGTGCTGCTGCTGGGCTACTGGCGCTTCCACTTTGTCGCCAGCATCGATCAGCGCGCCGCGCGCCGGGGCGAAGCCGACCCGCCGCGGCTGTCGAACGCCGCCATGGGCACCGCCGAGCGTCCCGACTTCGCGCGCCAGGCCATGCTGCCCCTGCTGCTGGGCTCGACCTGGCTGAACTTCCGCGAATCGGTCAAGAACGTCTATTTCGCGGTGATCGCCCTGGCCGGCATCCTGACGGTGGTGGCCGGCTCGCTCGATATGGGCAGCATGTTCGGCACCGTGACCTATCCCGTGACCTACAAGGTGCTGGAACTAATCACCGGCACCTACTCGCTGTTCATGCTGATCGTCACGACGTTTTACGCGGGCGAGCTGATCTGGCGCGAGCGCGAAGCGCGCGTGGCGCAAATGCTCGACGCCCTGCCCCTGCCCAGCTGGGTGCCGCTGCTCGCGAAGCTGCTCGCGCTGATCGGCCTGCAAGCCTTGATGCTGGCGATCGCCATGCTGTGCGGCATGCTGATCCAGCTGTTCCGCGGCTATTTCGCGCTCGAGCCAAGCCTGTACCTGCACACCCTGTTCCTGATCGAATGGCCGCATTACATCCTGGTCGCCGTGCTGGCCGTCGCCCTGCAGGTGCTGATCAACCAGAAGTACCTGGCCTACTTCGCCATGATCCTGTACTACCTGGCCACGGTCACCTTCGGCTCGCTCGGCCTGGACCACCCGATGCTCATGTACGCCACCTTCCCGCATGTGACGTATTCGCAGATGAACGGCTTCGGCCACTTCCTGGCGCGCCAGCGCTGGTTCGAGCTGTACTGGGGCGGCGCGGCCATCATGCTGGTGGCGCTGGCGATGGTGTTCTGGCCGCGCGGCTGCAACGCCGAATTGGGCAGCCGCCTGCAGCTGGCACGGCGCAACCTCAGCACCGCCGTGCTGGCCGCCTTCGGCGCCGGCGGTGCGCTGTTCATCGGTGCCGGCGCCATCCTGTTCTACAACCTGCACGTGGCCGGCGATTACCAGACCGCCTGGCGCAAGGACGAGCAGTTCGCCCAGTACGAAAAGCGCTACAAGCGCCTGTCCACGATGCCGCAGCCGCGCATCCTGGATGTCTCGATCCGCGCCGACCTGGTGCCCGAACAGCGCAGCATGCGCGTCACCGGCGTGTACCAGCTGGAGAACCGCAGCGGCGTGCCGCTCACGCAGGTGTTCATCAGCCAGAACCGCGACGCGCTGCCGGCGGTGCGTTTCAGCGTGCCATTCCGGGCTACCCTGCTTGACCGCGAACGCGGCTTTTACGGCTACACCCTGGCCACGCCGCTGGCGCCGGGCGCGCGCATGACGATGACGTTCGAGCTGGCCTACCAGCCGCGCGGCATTCTGGGCTACGCCTCGGACACGCCGGTGGTGGCCAACGGCACCTACTTCCGCAACGACGCGCTGCCGCGCATCGGCTACCAGCCGGCGCTGGAACTGCTCGATGACCGCGACCGCAAGCGCCACGACCTGGCCGCGCGCGCGCCCATGCCGGCCGCCGGCGATCCGCGCGGCCTGGCCAACAACTACATCGCCAACGACGCCGACTGGATCAATTTCGACTGCGTGATCAGCACCAGCCCCGACCAGATCGCGGTGGCCCCCGGCACCCTGCAAAAGGAATGGATGGCCAACGGCCGCCGCCATTTCCACTACCGCATGGATAAACCCATCCTGCACTACTACGGCATCCAGTCGGCGCGCTACGAAGTGCGCCACGACCGCTGGCAGGACGTGACCATCGATATCTACTACCATCCGGGCCACGACTACAACCTCGAGCGCATCATCAAGGGCGCCAAGGCGGGCCTGGCCTACAACACCCGGCACTTCGGTCCCTACCAGCACAAGGAACTGCGGGTGGTGGAGTTTCCGCGCTATTCGGACCACGCCGAAGCCTACCCGGGCACCATCCCGTATTCCGAAAGCGCGGGCTTCATCGCCAAGGTCGACGACGACAACCCGAAGGACATCGATTACCCCTTCTACATCACCGCACACGAAGTGGCGCACCAGTGGTGGGGCCACCAGATCGTCGGCGGCGCCACCCGCGGCAGCACGGTGCTGAGCGAAACCCTGGCCGAGTATTCGGCCCTGATGGCGATGAAGGATTCGTTCGGGCCCACGCGCATGCGGCGCTTCCTGCGCTACGACCTGGACCGCTACCTGATGGGCCGCGCGCTGGAGAAAAAACACGAACTGCCGCTGGCCGAGAACGAACACCAGAGCTACATCCACTATCACAAGGGCAGCCTGGCCATGGTCCAGCTGCAGGACGCCATCGGCGAGGACAAGGTCAACGCGGTGCTGCACGGTCTGCTCGCCGGCTACGCCTTCCGCAGCGCCCCCTACCCCAGCGTGACGACGCTCACGGCCGCGCTGCGCGCCGCCGCGCCGCCGGCCCAGGCCTATCTGATCGACGACCTGTTCTACCACATCGTCCTGTTCGAAAACCGCGCCGTCGCCGCCACCGCCAGCAAGCTGCCGGACGGGCGCTACGCAGTGCACCTGAGCGCCAGCGCCAGCAAGATGCGCGCGGGCGAACTGGGCGACGAAAAAGAGGCGAAGCTGGGCGACGTAATCGAGTTCGGCGTGGACGACCGCGAGGGCCGCGCGCTGCTGCGCCAGCGCCGCCTGGTCGGCACGCGCGAGGTCAAGGTCACCATGGTGGTCAATGGCCGTCCGGCCAAGGCCGGCATCGATCCGGACAACAAACTCATCGACGGCAAACCGGGCGACAACATGGTGGAAATCGAGCCGCGGGCGCCCTGAACCGGGCGTCGCTTATGTTTCTTTTAATATAGACTTCCAGCTTTTCAAGCACCGGAAGTCGAGCATGCCAAATTCGGTCGCCATGGACCCCAACAGCTTTCGCCGCCTGCTGGCGCGCAACGTCACCGTGCCGCTCGCGGTGGGCGTGGCCAGCGCGCTGATTTTCGTGGCGGTGGTCAGCTACCTGCTGGCGGTGCTGGCGATGGTGGAGCAGTCGGAACGCGTGATCGGCCAGGCCAATGAAGCGGCCAAGCTGGCGGCGGACCAGGAATCCGGCGTGCGCGGCTATTTGCTGAGCAAGGATGAAACCTACCTCCATCCATTCACGGTGTCGCAGGCCCGATTGGCGGCGGCCATGCAAAGCCTGGCCGAGCTGGTCAAGGAAGATCCGGCCCAGCTGCAGCGGCTACGCCAAAGCGTCGCCCTGCAGGCGCAATGGATCGAGTACGCGCGCGAGGCCATCAAGGCGCGCCGCAACGACGGCGATTACCTGGCCATCGTGCGCAGCGGGCGCGGCAAGGTGGCCTTCGACGCCATCCGCGACCAGTTCGACACCTTCCTCGCCGTTGAACAGAACAAGCTTGCCGAGCGCAACAGCAGCGCCCAGAGCGTCACCCGCATGGGCGTGGCGATCTACCTGCTGATCAGCCTATCCCTGAGCGGCCTGCTGGCCTACTTCGGCCGGCGCGACCTGATGCGTTTGTCGAGCGTGTTCGGCAAGGCGCTCGATCAGCACGTGGCCCACACCGAGATGCTGGAACGCCAGGCTTGGCAGCGCAGCGGCCAGCAGCAGCTGGCCGAACGTTCGCTCGGCCAGCAATCGCTGGCGCGGCTGGCGCGCGCGGTGGTCGGCTTTATCGCCGAATACACCGGCGCGGCGGTGGGCGCGCTGTACGTGCGCGAAGGCGATGGGGTGCGCCGGCTGGCCGGTTACGCGCTCGAGCGCGACGAGCAGGAAGGCGAGCGCAGCTACCTCGAAGCCGACACCCTGGTCGGCCAGGCCTTGCTGGCGAAAGCCCCGCTGGTGTTCGGCGAACTGCCCAACCACTACCTGAGAATCAGCTCGGGCCTGGGCAGCGCCGCCCCGCTGCACCTGGCCCTGATCCCGACCGACAGCGACGGCGCCGTCAATGGCGTCATCGAACTGGGTTTTCTGAGCCCGCCGCGCAAGCGCGACCTGGAATTTTTCGAACTGGTCGCGCCCCACGTCGGACGCGCCCTCGACGCGGCCCTGGCCCGCCAGCGCCTGCAGGACTTGCTGGCCGAGACCCAGCAGCTCAACCAGGAACTCCAGGTGCAGCAGGAAGAACTGCGCACCACCAACGAAGAACTGGAAGAACAGTCGCGCGTGCTGGAGGAATCCCAGACCATCCTGGAGAACCAGAAGGCTGAACTGGAACAGACCAACGACCAGCTGGCCGAACAGGCCACCGTGCTCGACGCCAGAAATACCGCGCTCAGCGTGGCCCAGACCCAGCTGGAAGAGCGCGCGCTCGACCTGCAGCGCGCCAGCAGCTACAAGTCCGAGTTCCTGGCCAATATGTCGCATGAATTGCGCACGCCGCTCAACAGCTCCCTGATCCTGTCCAAGCTGCTGTCGGAAAACGCCTCGGGCAATCTCGATCCCGAACAGGTCGAATTCGCGCGCACCATCTACGCCGCCGGCAACGACCTGCTCAACCTGATCAACGACATCCTCGACATTTCCAAGGTCGAAGCCGGCAAGCTCGAACTGCTGCCCGAGGACATCCGCTTGTCCGAGCTGGCCGAGACCATGCGCATGACGTTCGCGCCGCTGGCCCAGCAAAAGCAGCTGCGCTTCGCGGTACGGGTCGATCCCGGCACGCCCGAGACCGTGTTCACCGACGGCCGCCGCCTCGAACAGGTGCTCAAGAATCTGCTGTCGAATGCGATCAAGTTCACCGACCGCGGCGAAGTCGAACTGGCCATCGGCGCACGCGCCGACGGCACCCTGGCCATGGCGGTGCGCGATTCGGGCATCGGCATCGCCGCCGACCAGCAGGCCATCATCTTCGAAGCCTTCCGCCAGGCCGACGGCACCATCAGCCGGCGCTACGGCGGCACCGGCCTGGGCCTGTCGATCTCGCGCGACCTGGCGCGCCTCCTGGGCGGCTCGATCGACGTGGCCAGCACGCCGGGCCAGGGCAGCACCTTCACCCTGCTGCTGCCGCCGGTGCTGACCGTGTCCGAACCGGGGCCGCTGCCGCGCGAAGCGGCGCCTCCCGCGCCGGCGCCGCACAGCGCACCGGCTCCGCAGCGGCAGGCCTTTCCCGACGACCGCGCCAGGCCGCCACGCAAAAGCTGCGCCGACGAGCGCACCGTCCTGGTCATCGAAGACGATGCCGCCTTCGCCCGCATCCTGTTCGACCTGGCCCACGAGATGGGCTTTCGCTGCCTGGTGGCGCACAGCGCCGCCGAAGGGCTGGACAGCGCCACCGCGTTCCTGCCGGACGCCATCCTGCTCGACCTTGGCCTGCCCGACAGCTCCGGCATGGACGTGCTGCACCGGCTCAAGGCCAATCCCCAGGCGCGCCACATCCCGGTGCACATCGTCTCGGCCAACGACCGCGCCGAAGCGGCACTGCAGCTGGGCGCGGTCGGCTACGTCATCAAGCCGGCCACGCGCGAACGCCTCAAGCAGGTGTTCCAGACCCTGGAAGGCAAATTCACCCAGAAGCTCAAGCGCGTGCTGCTGGTCGAAGACGATGAGCGTCAGCGCAAGAGCGTGGTCGAGCTGATCGACGACGACGATGTCGAGATCACCGCCGTGGCCAGCGGCAGCGAAGCGCTCGAGCTGCTGCGCGGCGCGGTGTTCGACTGCATGATCATCGACCTCAAGCTGCCCGACATGCAAGGCCACGACCTGCTGCGCAAGATGGCCTCGGAAGAGATCTGCTCGTTCCCTCCCGTGATCGTCTACACCGGCCGCAACCTGACCCGCGCCGAGGAGGCCGAGCTGCTCAAGTACTCGCGCTCGATCATCATCAAGGGCGCGCGTTCGCCCGAGCGCCTGCTCGACGAGGTCACCCTGTTCCTGCACAAGGTCGAAGCGCAGATGTCGGCCGAACGCCAGAGCATGCTCAAGACCGTGCGCGCGCGCGACCGCGTGTTCGAAGGCCGCCGCATCCTGCTGGTCGACGACGACGTGCGCAACATCTTTTCGCTCACCAGCGCGCTGGAACAGAAAGGCGTGACGGTGGAGGCGGCGCGCGACGGCTTCGAAGCGCTCGCCAGGATGGAGCAGCGGCCCGACATGGACCTGGTGCTGATGGATATCATGATGCCGGGCATGGACGGCCTGGAAGCGACGCGCCGCCTGCGGGCCGACCCGCGCTTCGCCAAATTGCCGATCATCGCCATCACCGCCAAGGCCATGCGCGACGACCAGGAGCAGTGCCTCAAGGCCGGCGCCTCCGACTACCTGGCCAAGCCGATCGACCTGGACCGCCTGTACTCGCTGCTGCGCGTCTGGATGCCAGCCATCGAGCGTATCGGATGAGCAGCGCCGACAGCGCCGCCATCGAACTGCGGCATCTGATGGAGGCGATCTACCTCAAGTACAGCTACGACTTTCGCGACTATGCCGGCGCGTCGCAGAAGCGCCGCGTGCTGCATGCGCTGCGCCAGCTCGACTGCCCCAGCATTGCCGAGCTGCAGGCGCGCGTGCTGGACGACCCCGACCTCTTCATGCAGCTGCTGCAGTTCCTGACCATTCCCACCAGCGAGATGTTCCGCGACCCCGGCTACTTCGCCGCGCTGCGCGCGCAGGTGGTGCCGCACCTGCACACCTATCCCTCGCTGAAGATCTGGATCGCCGGCTGCAGCACCGGCGAGGAGCTGTATTCGATGGCCATCCTGCTGCGCGAGGAAGGCTTGCTGGAGCGCTCGATCATCTACGCCACCGACATCAACCCGGTCTCGCTCGAACGCGCCAGGAAAGGCGTGTTTGCGCTCGAGCGCATGCGCGCCTACACCGCCAACTACCAGCGGGCCGGCGGACGGGCGGCCTTTTCCGACTATTACACCGCGGCCTACGGCGGCGCCCTGTTCGACCGCAGCCTGGCCGAGAACGTCATTTTCGCCGACCATAGCCTGGCCACCGACAGCGTGTTTTCCGAGACCCACCTGGTCTCGTGCCGCAACGTGCTCATTTACTTCAACCGCAAACTGCAGGACCGCGCCATCGGCCTGTTCCACGAGTCGCTGTGCCACCGCGGCTTTCTCGGCCTGGGCAGCAAGGAGAGCCTGGATTTCTCCGTCCACGGCGCGGCCTTCGACGCCCTGGTCAAATCCGAGCGGGTGTTCCGCAAGGGGGCGGCATGAAACGCGCCATCGCCCGGGCCCTGCTCGGCCGGCGCATCGAAGCGCTGGCGATCGGCGCTTCGGCCGGCGGCATCGGCGCGTTGCGCGCCATCCTGCCTGCTCTGCCGCGGCGCTTCGGCTTTGCGGTCGTGATCGTGCTGCACATGCCGGATGACCGCGACAGCCGGCTGGCCGAGATCTTCCAGCAGTACCTGCCGATGCCGGTACGCCAGGCCGCCGACAAGGAGGCGCTGGAAGCCGGCGTGGTGTACTTCGCCGCGCCCGGCTACCACCTTTCGGTCGAGCGCGAGCGCTGTTTCTCGCTGAGCCAGGAAGAACCGGTACACTACTCCCGGCCATCGATCGACATCCTCATGGAATCGGCCGCCGACGCCTACGGGACTGCGCTGGCCGGCGTCCTGCTGACCGGCGCCAGCCACGACGGGGCGGCCGGCATGGCGGCCATCGGCGCGGCCGGCGGCCTGACCGCGGTGCAGGACCCGGACCAGGCCGAAATCGCCACCATGCCCGCCAGCGCCATCGCCCTGCGCGCCCCCGACCTGATTCTGCCGTTGAAGGATCTGCGTACCCTGCTGACCATGCTGGAGAAAATCCGATGACGACCATGCACCATTCACATCAAAAGACCAAGCTGCTGATCGTCGACGACCGGCCCGAAAACCTGCTGGCCCTGTCGCGCATCATCGCCGAGCCGGACCGCGAAATCCATCAGGCCGGTTCGGGCGAACAGGCGCTGTCGCTGCTGCTCGAACACGACTTCGCACTGGCCATTCTGGACGTGATGATGCCGGGGATGGACGGCTTTGAACTGGCCGAACTGATGCGCGGCACCGAGCGCACCCGCAACGTGCCGATCGTGTTCGTCAGCGCGGCCGGGCGCGAACTCGATTACGCCTTCAAGGGCTACGAGACGGGCGCGGTCGACTTCCTTTACAAGCCGCTCGACGTGGCGGCGGTCAAGAGCAAGGTCAATGTGTTCGTGGCCCTGTGCCAGCAGCGCAACGAGGTCAAGCGCCAGGTCGACGCGCTGGAATTGAGCCGCCATGAACTGCACGCCACCCAGGCCGAACTCGAACGCGCGGTGCGCATGCGCGACGACTTCATGTCGATGGTCGCGCACGAGCTGCGCACCCCGCTCAACACGCTGTTCCTGGAAGCGCAGCTGCGCGGGCTGCAGCTCGACAAAGGCAATACCGAATTCTTCAGCCCGGACAACCTGCGCAAGATGGTCGCGCGCGACGGCCGCCAGATCCACAGCATGATCCGGCTGATCAACGACATGGTGGACGTGACGCGCATCCGCAGCGGCAAGCTGTCGATCCGCCCGGGCGACACCGAGCTCAAGGGCCTGCTGGAACGCGTGGTCAGCGATCTGGCGCAGCGCACCGAAGCGGCCGGCGCCACCATCGAACTCGATGCGCCGCATGCCGTGCACGGGGTGTGGGACGAATTCCGGGTCGAACAGGTGATCGTCAATCTGCTCACCAACGCGCTGCGCTATGGCGGCAAGGAACCGGTCACGCTCTCGCTGTTCACCCGCGACGGGCGCGCCCACGTGGTGGTGCGCGACCGCGGGCCCGGCATCGCCGGGGAAGACATCGCGCGCATCTTCAATCCCTTCGAGCGGGCCGGCGGCAAGGAAGTGCGCGAAGGGCTGGGCCTGGGCCTGTACATCGCGCGCCAGCTGGCCGAGTCGCACGAAGGCACGCTGGAGGTGGTCAGCGCGCCCGGCCAGGGCGCGGCCTTCGAGCTGACCTTGCCGCTGCCGTAATCACGCGCGGCGCCAGGCCAGCGCATCGTGCTCGGCCAGCAGCGTTGCCAGCTGCGCCGGCGGCAGCGCGCGGGCGAACAGGAATCCCTGCATTTCCGTGCAGGCGTGCTGCATCAGGAACTCGGCCTGGCCGCGCTGTTCGACCCCTTCCGCGATCACGTTCATGTTCAGGTTCGACGCCAGCGCGATGATGGTCTTGACGATCGCGCGGTCGTTCTCGTGCTCCGCCACCCCGACGATGAAGGAGCGGTCGATCTTGATCGAATCGAAGGGGAAGCGGCGCAGATAGTCGAGCGAGGAATAGCCGGTGCCGAAGTCGTCCAGCGACAGCCGCACGCCGAGCGCCTTGAGCTCGGACAGAATGCCGATGGCATTGACCGCGTCGTGCATGATGGCCGTTTCGGTCAGTTCCAGCTCCAGGTAGCGCGGCGCCAGGCCGCTTGCCTGGAGCGCCGCGTCGACGGTGCGCACCAGCGATTCCGGATGCAGCTGGCGCGCCGACAGGTTCACCGCCACCACCAGCGGCGCGCCGCCGGCGTCCTGCAGCGCGCGGTTCTGGCGGCACGCTGCCTGGATCACCCACTCGCCCAGGGGCACGATCAGGCCGGTTTCCTCGGCCAGCGGAATGAACGATGCCGGCTCGATCACGCCCAGGGTCGGATGCTTCCAGCGAACCAGCGCCTCGATGCCGGTCACCACGCCGCTCGGATAATCGACCTTGGGCTGGTAATGCAGTTCGAACTGGCCGGTCTCCAGCGCGCCATGTAGCGCCGCTTCGAGCTTCTGGCGTTCGCGGTTGTGCGCATTGAGCTGCTCGGTGAAAAAGCGCGCCGTGTTGCGCCCTTCGCGCTTGGCGCGGTACATCGCCAGGTCGACATTTTTCAGCAGCGTGGCCTCGGCCTCGCCATCGCGCGGGTACATGCAGATGCCGATGCTGGCGCTGACGTAGACCTGCTGATGTTCGATGGTGAACGGGCGCGCCAGGTCGGCCAGCAGCTTGCTCGCCACCTTCATCACGTCCTCGGCCGAATCGACGTCGGGCAGTACGATGACGAATTCGTCGCCGCCGAAGCGCGCCACGGTATCGGACTCGCGCACCGCCGCGCGCATGCGTTCGGCCGCCGCCTTGAGCAGCACGTCGCCGGCCTCGTGGCCCAGGCTGTCGTTGATGATCTTGAAGTTGTCCAGGTCCTGCAGCAGGACCCCGACCATCTTGCCCTTGCGCGCCGCATTGGCGCTGGCCTGGCGCAGGCGGTCGCTGAGCAGGCTGCGGTTGGCCAGCCCGGTCAGGGTGTCGTAATTGGCGCCGTATTCGAGCTGCTTTTCGTAGCGGCGCCGCGCCACCTCGACCCGCAATGCGCCGATGCCGTAGGCGAGGTTATCGGCCAGGCGTTCGAGGATGCGCTGCTCGTCGCTCGAATACACGGTGTGGTCGTCGGCGCACACGCACAGCGTGCCGATCAGGGTGCCGTTGGCCTGCATGGGCAGCGCCAGCACGGCGCTGTGATACACCAGCGCGTCCTGGCGCGGCGCTTCGCCGGCGTAATCGACCCAGGCCTTGCGGTAGCCGCCGGTGTCCTCGATGATGCCGCAGATTTGCGCCAGCAGCGCCGCTTCGCCGGTGGCGCGCATCAGCGCTTCGCCGCAGGCGTTCTGCAGCGTGAGCGCGCGCTCGATGCGCTTGCGTTCGGTGATGTCGAGGATCACGCCGATGGTCGAAGCGTTGCCGTCGATCGGCATGCTCGAGCCGTACACCTCGATGTCGAACAGGCTGCCGTCCTTGCGCCGCGCGCGCCGCTCGTAGCGCACGTCGCGCAGCTCGCCGCTGATGCGGCGCTGGCGGTTCTGTTCGACGAAGGCGCGGTCCTGTTCGACCACGATGTCGGCAGGCCTGGCCGTGTCGAGCATCTCCTGGCGGTCGTAGCCGAACATCTCGGCCATTTTCGGATTGACGAAGTGGAAGCGCTCGCCGCACACGATGTAGACCCCGACCACCGAGTTGTCGGCCAGCCCGCGGAAGGTCATCTCGGCGCGCCGGATGCTGTGCCGGTCGGTCTCCATCTCCGCCACCAGGCGGCCGATGCGCTGGGCGGTATGGTTGAAGGCCAGCGCCAGTTCGCCGATTTCGTCGTGCGCGTCGGCGCTGACGCGCACGCCGTAATCCCCGCGCGCCAGGGCGCGGCTCTGGCCTGCCAGCGCACGCAGGGGTGCGACCAGATTGCGCCGCATGCGCGTGAACGCCAGCGCCAGCAGCAGCACATCGGCCGCCAGCAGCGCGTACATGCGCGTCAGTGCGCCGCGCTGCACCTGCTGGACGTCTTGCGTCAAGGCCACCGTCAGCGCTTCGGCGCGCCGCAACAGGGTGTCCTGGGCCTGCTGGATTGCCAGCGTGAGTTCAGCCCGGCGAGCGGGCGCGGCGGGCGCCAGCAGTGCCTGGCGCACCGCCGTGGAGCGGTTCCAGTCCGTCTTCAGTGCGGCCAGGTGGGCGGCGATTCGGGGCGACGGGGTGCGCAGGTGGTAACCGAAGGCCGGCCCGCCGGTCTCCAGTGCGCCGACCGCCGCCTCGAATTCGACGATGCTCTGGCGCAGGGCGGCGTTGGTCGTTTCGGCATTGTCATGCAGCGCCTGGGTGCCGTGGTAAGCGATCTGCTGGCTCAGCATGCGCAAGCGGCCCGCCACATTGACGGTTTCGGCAACGCCGTTTAGCTCATGCAGCAGCCAGCGCGCAACGAAGGTATTCGCCACGGCGACCAGCAGCAGGCCCAGGAACAGGGCGCAGATCTTGGTACTGATCGAGGGCGCAAACCGGCCGCGCCACGTCTCGCGCCGCATTGGCCTTCTTCCTGTGTGACGCATTGACCCCATCCGCATGTTCGACACCCGTCGGCCAGACTTTTATCTGATCGATATCAATTGTTTCCCTCATGATACATCTTCCGCCAGCATTCGCCCAGCGTTTAGTATCTTTTCAGCACTTGTGATTGTAGTAATGCAATATATGGGCCAGCGTGGCGTGGCATCGCGTGCACTAAAACGGTGAGGGAGAAATGAAAAGGCGCTGTACCCGTTAGGTAGGGGATATTGAACAAAACTGAACAGCTGGGGTCCAAGGGGTATTTAGCCCACGGGATCCGGCCATGCAACGGCGTTCATTTGCGAAATATCTCGAGCAGCTGCGCACCCTGTCGCGCCAGCAGATCACTACCGTGCTGCACGCTGCCCAGGGCATCGTGCGCCGTGGGCAAGTGGTGCTCGTCATCGAGTCGGCGCGCGCGCCACGGCTGGCTTGTCCGCGTTGTGCCGGTACCGCCTTGCACCGCCATGGCCACGCCAACGATTTGCAGCGCTTTCGCTGCACAGCGTGCGGGCGCACGTTCAATTCGCTGACCGGCACGCCGCTTGCCCGGCTGCGGCACAAGGCCAAATGGCTGGATTTTTGCGACACCATGCTCGACCCCGGCGCCACCGTGCGCAAGGCCGCCGAGCGGACCGGCGTGCACCGCAACACCAGTTTCCGCTGGCGCCACCGCATGCTCACGCTGACCAAACGCGACCGGCAAGTGCCCTTGCGCGGCATCGTCGAAGCCGACGAGATGTACGTGCTGGAGTCGCAAAAGGGGGCGCGCAAGCTGACCCGGCCTGCGCGCCGGCGCGGCGGGGTGGCCGGCAAGCGCGGCATTTCAGGCGAACAGGTTTGCGTGCTGGTGGCGCGCGACCGCACCGGCCGCACCCATGACGCCGTCACCGGCAAGGGGCCGGTCAGCGCGGCCCAGCTGAAGCGGCATCTGGCGCCCGTGCTGGAACGCGATGTGCTGCTGGTGACGGACGGGCACGCGGCCTATCGCGCCTTCGCCCGCGCCAGCGGCATCACGCACGCGGCGGTCAAGCTGCGCCAGGGCGAGCGGGTGCGCGGCGCCGTCCATGTGCAAAACGTCAACAGCTACCACAGCCGCCTGCGCGGCTGGCTGCATCACTTCCGCGGCGTGGCCACGCGCTACCTGGACAATTACTGCGGCTGGCGCTGGGCCATCGACAGGCAACGCCTCGCCACCCCGGAGGCGTTCCTGTGCAGCGCTGCCGGCGTCGGAGTCATCCATAGCTAACGCGCACAGCGCCAATGAAAACTGCCCGATCGGAATCGATCGGGCCGGGGCGGTCGCCCCCGCATTCGCGAGGGCAGGCTCTCGCCAATGCGGGGACGATCTGATTATTTGGCGGCTTTTTTGGCGGGGGCCTTCTTGGCAGCGGCTTTTTTCGCCGGCGCCTTGGCGACCTTCTTGACTGGCGCGGCCAATTCTTCTTCGGCTTCTACTTCGGCAACTTTGCCTTTGACCGGGGCCTTGGCCTTGCGCTCCTCGAATTCGAAGCTGATCTTGCCATCCTTGCCTTTGACCAGGTAAGCCTTGAAGGGACGGCGCGTGCGTTGCGACACGAAGCCCGGCAGCAGGTCGGTCTTGTTGTCGTTGAGCAGCTTGACCATTTGCTCCGGCAAGATTTCCTGTTGCAAGATGATGCGGCCACTGCGGAAGTCGCAGGTTTTCGGCTTGGCGACGCTGTGTTCGCACACATAGGCCAAGCCCATCTCATAGACGCTGCCGGTGCATTTCGGGCAAGGTCCGAGCGGGGTCTGGCCGGTGAAGTCCACTCCTTCCCCGTCCTCGCCGCCTTCATCGTTCTGGCCGAAGTCGAACTCCAGCTTGAAGTTGTTGATGTCCTCGTCGCGCACGATGCGCAGGATGGCGGCGAACGGGCGTCCCATCTTCGAGCGGAAACCCTGCATCGGGCCGATGGTGCGATTACTCAGCAATTCTTCCACTTCGGCGATCTCGAACTGGCGGCTGCCCGGCGTCTTGCTCATGTTGAAGTCGCACTTGGTGCAGGCGAAGCGCCGGTAGTTTTCCTTGACCACGCCGCCACAATTCGGGCAGGGCGTTTTCAAGGTCGTGTAGTCGCCTGGAATGGTTTCGTTATCGTATTCCTTGGCGCGCTTGACGATAATTTGCGTCATCTGCGCGATTTCACGCATGAATTCGTCACGCGAGATCTTGCCCTTTTCCATCTGCGACAGCTTGTATTCCCATTCGCCGGTCAGTTCGGGCGCCGTCAGTTCGTTCACGCCCAGGCCACGCAGCAAGGTCATCAGCTGGGATGCCTTGGCGGTCGGGATCAGTTCGCGTCCTTCGCGCAGCAGGTAGCGTTCGGTCAGCAAGCCTTCGATGATGGCCGCGCGCGTCGCTGGCGTGCCCAGCCCTTTGCCGGCCATGGCGTCGCGCAGTTCGTCGTCGTCGATGAGCTTGCCGGCGCCTTCCATGGCCGACAGCAGGGTCGCTTCCGTGTAGCGCGCGGGCGGCTTGGTGACCAGGCCGTTGGCGGTGACTTTTTCGGTCTGGACCTTTTCGCCCTTGGCCACCGGCACCAGGGTACCGGCCTCATCCTTGTCGTCGCCGGCCAGTTCCTTGCCGTAGACGGCCAGCCAGCCGGGATTGGTCATGACCTTGCCTTCGGTCTTGAACTGGTGTCCGGCCACTTCCGTGAAGCGGGTGGTGACCTGGAATTCGGCCGGCGGGAAGAACACGGCCATGAAACGGCGCGTGACCAGGTCGTACAGCTTTTGTTCCGGTTCGCTCAGATTCTTTGGTGCGATGCCAGTCGGAATGATCGCGAAGTGGTCCGAAATCTTGGCGTTGTCGAAAATCCGCTTGTTCGGCTTGACCCAGCCTTTGTCGATGATCTGCTTGGCGAACTGGTGGTAATTATTGTTGTCGCCCAGGCTCGCGAGGGTGTCCTTGACGGTGTTGACATAGTCTTCCGGCAAATGACGCGAATCGGTACGCGGGTAGGTCAGCACCTTGTGCTTTTCGTACAGGGCCTGGGCCAGGCCGAGCGTGTTCTTGGCGGAAAAGCCGAAGCGGCCGTTGGCTTCGCGCTGCAGGCTGGTCAGGTCGAACAGGGCCGGCGCCATCGAAGTGGTCGGCTTGGATTCTTCGGTGACATTGCCCTGGCGGCCTTTGCAGGCCGTGGCGATGCTGTCGGCCGCGGCCTTGCTCCACAGGCGTTCGGCGCGCTTTTCCGGGTCGTTTTCGTCTTTCTTGAAGTTCTGGTCGAGCCAGCGGCCTTCGTAGACGCCGGCGGCGCACACGAATTCGGCGCGCACTTCCCAGAAGTCGCGCGGGACGAATTTCTTGATCTTGTCTTCGCGTTCGACCACGATCGACAGGGTCGGCGTCTGCACGCGGCCCACGGTGGTCAGGTAAAACCCGCCCTCTTTCGAGTTGAAAGCGGTCATGGCGCGGGTGCCGTTGATGCCGATCAGCCAATCGGCTTCCGAGCGGCAACGCGCGGCGTCGGCCAGCGGCAGCATTTCCTCGTCGGTGCGCAGACGCGAAAAGCCGTCGCGGATGGCCGAGGGCGTCATCGACTGCAGCCACAGGCGCTTGACCGGCTGCTTGGCCTTGGCGTTCTGGGCGATCAGGCGGAAGATCAGTTCTCCTTCGCGGCCCGCGTCGCATGCGTTAATCAGTTGGGTAACGTCCTTGCGTTTGATCAGGCGGTTCAAAACCTTCAGCCGCGCCTCGGTCTTGGCGATCGGGTTGAGCGCGAAGTACGGCGGAATCATCGGCAGGTGCGCGAAGCTCCACTTGCCGCGCTTGATGTCGTGCTCTTCCGGCACGGCGATTTCCAGCAGGTGGCCGACGGCGGAGGACAACACGTACTCGTCGGACTCGAAATACTCATCGTGCTTGGTGAAGCCGCCCAGCGTCTTGGCGATATCGTTCGCGACGGAGGGCTTCTCGGCGATGATGAGGGTTTTGGTCATAGGTTTCTCGTCGTACTGATTAAGGGTTCGGCAGCCGCATCATACATGCTTGCCGTCAGGATGAATAAAATTATCATCCTGGCATCAAAATTGGGAGAGTCTGGAATGAGCGGCCAATGATAAGCGTGTTGCCTGCAAAACTGCAAGTAAGCACACCGGGCACGCGGCAGTAAACAGACAGGGGGCGGAAAAACAAACGGCAGCGCGTGGCAGCCTGTCGGACTTGGGGGGCGAAGCGAAAAAATAGCTGGTCGAGGCCAGATTTTGACGGGTTCGCCTTGCCCACAGCCGCGCGATGGGCCGCGAACACGGCGCCATATGGACCGGGCAACGCGGGGGACGATCCAGGTATTCTTGCCGCCGCCGATCCCGAGTCCGGCAGGCTGCTACCCGCCTTGGAGGGGATCAGTGCAACAGGCGCGGGGCCTGTTCGTCGTCGGACCCGAACAGGTCGTCGAACATCAGCGCGTCCGGTTCCTTGCCCTGGCTCCACAAGAGCATCAGGACGATGATCTTGAGCTTGCCCAGGCCAACCGGGGATTCTTCCAGCGCCAGCGCGCGTTCGACCACGATTTCGCGCTGCACCGGGCTGAGCACCTTGGCGCTTTCGAGGAACTGGATGAAGCCGACCGCGGCGCTACCAAGCGCGTCGTACTCTTGCGCAACGTAAAAGCGCGTACCGGACGAGGACAGGGCCACGCTGGGTTCGGCGCCGGCCATTTCGGTGAGGTCGGTCAGCCAGACGATCGCCTCGGAAATTTCGACATCGTCGAAGCCGACTGCCGACAACTTGCGTGCCAGCACAGCCGGCTCGGGGCAGGCATCCGGACGATAGTATGTCTCGTAGAGGTAGACCAGGATATCAAACATGGCTCTACTCTATCAGCTAACGTCGCGCGGACACAAGGCCTGTACAGCCACGTTTAGCGATAAATGCGCTGGAACAATCCTCCCGGCAAGCGTTCGATTTGCCCGGCTAGTTCAAGTGCCAACAACTGGCCGGATAACAAGCCAGGATCGGTATCGGTGGCGCTGGCGAGGATGTCGGGATGCATCGGATCGTGTCCGAGTGCAAGTAAAAGCGGCAGCAGTTCGGCCGCCGCCTCCGGCAGGCTGGGCGGCAAGGCGATGCGCGCGACGGTGCCCGTGTGCAAGGATTCAAGCAGGTCGTCGACCGATTCGACCAGGGTCGCGCCCTCCTTGATCAGGCGGTGGCACCCCTTGGACAAGGGCGCGTGGATCGACCCCGGCATGGCGAACACATCCCTGCCCTGTTCATTGGCCACGTGCGCGGTAATCAAGGAACCGGACGCGGCCGCGGCCTCCACCACCAGTACAGCACGGCACAGTCCGCTGATGATGCGGTTGCGACGGGGAAAATTGGCCGATAGCGGCCCCATGCCAAGTGAGTACTCACTTACGATACAGCCTTCGCTGGCGATGCGGCGCGCCAGCGCCTGGTTACGGCGCGGATAGATGCGGTCGGCCCCGGTGCCGACCACGGCGACGGTCGAGCCGGCGGCGCACAGCGCGCCTTCGTGAGCGGCGGCATCGATGCCCAGCGCCATGCCGGACACCACGGTGAAGCCGGCTTGGCCGAGCGCGGCGGCAAAGGCACGCGCATTGGCGCAGCCTTGCACGGTGGCATTGCGGCTGCCGACGATGGCGACCGCGGGCCGGCCCAGCAGCTCGGTCCTGCCTTTGGCGTACAGCAGCAGCGGCGGTGTGGCAATTTCTCGCAACAGGGGCGGATAGGCGGGATGGGCCCGCGTGAGGACGGCATTGCCGGGCTGATCACACCAGGCGCTGGCCTGCCTGATATATACGGCGATGGCGTCGGACACCGGCTCGCACAGGAGGCGCGCGACGGCGGCCGGCACGATCTCGGCAAGGGCGGCCTGGCCGGCCTGGAAAATCGCGCCGGGCGCGCCGAAACGCGCCAGCAGGCGCTCTGCGCGCACCAGCCCGAGTCCGGGAGTCTGCTCCAAACGCAACCAGGCCGACAAGTCGGCCTGGGAAGAACAGCTGGGGTCCGTGTCTTGCACGGTGGATTTACTCCGGTGAACGCGCCACGTCGCCGGTCTGCACCGGTTCCGTCACCTGCATGATCAAGCCATACGACACACGCTTGAAGACGCGGAAAATCAACAGGGTTCCAGACTGCTCGTCCGGCAATCTGATCATGGGCTTGCCCACCCCGAACATGCCTTTGTTCGCTGTACGGTCCGGGATGGTCTGGCCGAGATTGTACAGTTGGAGCACCGAGCCGACATCGAGTCCGTCAAGCGAACCCCGGTTGACACTGACCACCATATTCTGGCCGGCGTAGCTCACGCCCGAGTAAATGCCGAGCACGCGCGCGTTGACCTGGCGGTCGGGCTGGTGCGGCACATAATTGCGGATCGCGGTCGGCGGGGCCGGCATCAGCAGGTCGCCCACGCCCATTTCCTGTTTAGAACTGCCGACGATAAAGGTGTGCACGTCCACGCCCGGCTTGGCTTCCGCGTTCAGCTTGACCGTCCCCAGGTAGACCGCCTCGTAGGCCAGCACTTTGCCGGTCTCGGGATCCTTCAGCGGATTGCCTGGCCTGAACACCTGGAACGAGCTGATGCCCTTCAGTTCCCCGCGCACATAGACCTTGTCGTCCTTGCCGAGGAACACATGGCCCTCTTGTGCGGCAACGATGCGCGGCGCGCCTTTCAGTTCGTCGGCCTCCACCACCAGCGGATGCGACACGAACGGTTCGATCACGGTGGAGGAAATCGAGGCGATCGCATCACGCCCCAGCCCTTCGGTGCGCAGTTGCGGCGACATGCGCGTGACGCCATTGACGCCATTGACGCCATTGACGCCGTTGGCGCCGGCGCCATCCCGGCCATTGGCGCCGTCGTCGCTGCCGGGCGGATTCAGCGACAGGCGCTTGTTGGCGCGGTCGAAATAAATGGTTTGGCCAGGATAGATCCAGTGGGGATTGCGGATTTCTTCCTTGTTCATGCCCCACACCTGTGGCCAGCACCACGGGTGCTCCAGAAAGGTGCCGGAAATGCCCCACAGGGTATCGCCCTTGACGACCAGATGCTGGTCGGGCGCATTGGGCCGGAATTCACAAGTGCCGGCCTGGACCGGCGCTGCCAGCAGCCCCGCAAAAAGCGCGCTTACCGCAATGCGGACGCCGACTGTGCTAAAATTTTTCATTGAGATGTCCGTAAAGTGCGGCATAAAACGGGTTGCTGTCTGGACTCGCCAACGGTGCCAGCAACAGTGCAACGACAGCACATTGTTACGCTGCCCTATCGATCAAACCCGATGGTAAGGCTTGCCAAACTGAATCAAATTCTGCACATAAATCCTTGAACTAGCAAGAAAAACCGCGTTCCGGCCCCTGGTCAAAGTGTTGCGTTTTTGTTGTTGCAGAGCATCTTTCGTGCAAAAGCAAGCGTTCTAATCCCCCAATTGTTACCAAGTTGACCTAGACATATGGCAATACTGAATATTCTCCGCTACCCCGATGCCCGTTTGCACAAGGTTGCCAAGCCAGTCACCGAATTCGGCGAGCGCCTGCAAAAACTGGTCGAGGACATGGCCGAGACCATGTACGACGCGCCCGGCGTGGGTTTGGCCGCCAGCCAGGTGGATGTGCACGAGCAGCTGATTCTGGTCGACATTTCCGAGACCAAGGATGACTTGCGGGTATTCATCAATCCGCAAATCATCTGGGCCAGTGCCGAAAAGCAGGTCTACGATGAAGGATGTTTGTCGGTGCCGGGCGTCTACGATGGGGTCGAGCGCCCCGCGCAGGTCAAGGTGCGCGCGCTGAACCAGAAGGGCGAGCAGTTCGAACTGGAGGCCGACGGCTTGATGGCGGTATGCATCCAGCATGAAATGGACCATCTGGCAGGCAAGGTGTTTGTCGATTACCTGTCGCCGCTCAAGCGCAACCGCATCAAGGCCAAGATGTTGAAGGAAAACCGCGGGATCGAACGCCAGGCCGCCCAGCGCGCCAGTGGCGCGCGCCACTAACCGACTTCTGTTGTCCTCGCGCAAGCGGGGACCCCATTTTGCTCGCTCAGCACGGGTCCCCGCATCTGCGCGAGCTTGCCCTCGCGAATGCGGGGGACGACAACACCGCCTATGAAAATCATCTTCGCCGGCACGCCCGAATTCGCCGCGGTCGCCCTGAAATCCCTGCACGAAGCCGGTTTCGAGATACCGCTCGTGCTGACCCAGCCGGACCGCCCTGCCGGACGCGGCATGCAATTGCACGCCTCCGCCGTCAAGCAATACGCCGTGCAGCACGGGATCGAAGTGCTGCAGCCCTTGTCGCTGCGCAGGGACAGCAAGGACCCGCAGCGCGCCGCCGAAGCCAGTGCCGCGCACGAGCGCCTGCTCCATACCGGCTACGATGTGATGGTCGTGGCTGCCTACGGATTAATCCTGCCGCGCAGCACGCTCGACATCAAGCCGTGCATCAACATCCACGGTTCCATCCTGCCGCGCTGGCGTGGCGCCGCACCAATCCATCGCGCCATCGAAGCGGGCGATGCCGAAACCGGCGTGACCATCATGCAAATGGAAGAAGGCCTGGACACCGGCCCGATGCTGACCATGGAACGCATCGCCATCGCAGCGACCGACACCACCGCCACCCTGCACGACAAACTGGCGGCGCTGGGGGGCACGATGATCGTGGATGCATTGCGCCTGCTGGAACAGGGCAAGCTGCACCCCGCCGTCCAGCCTGAGGAAGGCGTGACCTACGCAGCCAAGGTCTCCAAGGGAGAAGCCGCCCTCGACTTCAGGCAGCCGGCACTGCAGCTGAGCCGCAAGATCCGCGCCTTCGATCCCTTCCCCGGCGCGCATGCGCAGGTGAACGGCGTGACGATCAAGATCTGGGGCGCCGAGGCGCTGGACGCCGGCAGCGACGACCTCCCCGGCACAGTGCTGGCAAGCGACGCCAAAAACGCCATCGTGGTGGCCTGTGGCCAGGGCACCCTGCGCATCACCGAGCTTCAAAAACCCGGCGGCAAGCGTTTGCCCGCCGCTGAGTTCCTAAAAAGTTTCCCGCTCGACGAACAGAGCTTCGATTAAGTCTTGTCTTGCGCCTGCTGCGCTTCCATGTGATCGCGCAGCAGCTGGTTGATGCGGGTTTGGTAGCCCGGACCGGCTGCCTTGAACCATGCCAGCGTGTCGACATCCAGACGGATGGTGACGATCTGCTTCATTGGCACGGCGGCCGGGGTGACGGCCGCAGGGCTGGCCGTGACGGTTGCGCTATGGCCGGCGCTGCTGGTTGCCTCGGCCCAATTGCTGTCGAAATCTACGTTCATTTTTGTTGCTCCATAGTTGGCGAACATGCCCTGTATCAGGACATGATTGTCCAACTGCAATGTAACAACAGCATTGCAAGAAGTAACGCTTTTGTATCCCTATGTATCAAACCACCAAATAAATACATAAGGATACAAACGACGTTAGCGCTATCGAAGCCAACAAATCTGGCGCGGAGCCCTGCCCCACAAGCCGGGCTCGCCGATGCCGTATAATTTTAGACCCGGTAAGTGTTACCACCCCCCGGGGGCCTCGCAGCAGGTTTTTCGAGGTCCCCCTCGTGACGATTTTCTGAAAGCCCATGATGACCAGCGCAGCTCCCGCCATCTCCCCGATTGAAACCCAGTTGCGCGACATTCTGTCGCGCCGGATCATGATCCTCGATGGCGCGATGGGCACCATCATCCAGCAGTACAAGCTCAATGAGCAGGACTACCGGGGCGGGCCGAACGGCCGCTTCGCCGATTTCGCGGCTCCGCCCGACAGCGGCGCGCGCGAGCTGTTCGTCAAGGGCAATAACGAATTGCTGACCCTGACCCAGCCGCAGGTGATCCAGGAAATTCACGAACGCTATCTGGCCGCCGGCGCCGACCTGATCGAAACCAACACCTTCGGCGCCACCAGCATCGCCCAGGACGACTATCACATGGCCCACCTGGCCTACGAGATGAACGTCGAAGCGGCCAGGCTGGCGCGCGCCGCCTGCGCCAAATACAGCACCCCGGACAAGCCGCGCTTCGTCTGCGGCGCGCTCGGGCCGACCCCGAAAACGGCCTCGATTTCGCCCGACGTGAACGACCCGGCCGCGCGCAACGTGACCTTCGACCAGCTGGTGGCGGCCTACTACGAACAAACCCGCGGCCTGGTCGACGGCGGCGCCGACGTGCTGCTGGTCGAAACCATTTTCGACACCCTCAACTGCAAGGCCGCGCTGTTCGCCATCGACCAGTACTTCGCCGAGCATGCCGGCATCGCGCGCCTGCCGATCATGATTTCCGGGACCGTCACCGACGCTTCCGGCCGCATTCTGTCCGGCCAGACCGTGCCGGCCTTCTGGAACTCGGTGCGCCACGCCAAGCCGCTCACCATCGGCCTCAATTGCGCGCTCGGCGCGGCGCTGATGCGCCCCTACGCCCAGGAACTGGCGCAAGTGGCCGACACGTTCGTGTGCATCTACCCGAACGCCGGCCTGCCCAATCCGATGAGCGACACCGGCTTCGACGAACTGCCGGCCGACACCAGCGCCCTGCTGCGCGAATTCGCCGACAGCGGCTTTATCAACATCGCCGGCGGCTGCTGCGGCACCACGCCTGAACACATCAAGGCAATCGGCGAACTGCTGGCCGACGCCGCCCCGCGCAGCGTGCCCGCCATTCCCGTGGCCCAGCGCCTGTCCGGCCTGGAGCCCTTCACCATCGACGACAGCTCGCTGTTCGTCAACGTCGGCGAGCGCACCAACGTGACCGGCTCGAAAGCCTTCGCGCGCATGATCCTCAACGAACAGTACGACGAAGCGCTGTCGGTGGCGCGCCAGCAGGTGGAAAACGGCGCCCAGGTCATCGACATCAACATGGACGAGGCGATGCTCGATTCGCAGGCGGCCATGACGCGCTTTTTGAACCTGATCGCCTCGGAACCGGACATCTCGCGCGTGCCGATCATGATCGACTCGTCCAAGTGGTCGGTCATCGAAGCGGGCCTCAAATGCGTGCAGGGCAAGGCCATCGTCAATTCGATTTCGATGAAGGAAGGCGAAGAGGAATTCATCCGCCAGGCGCGCCTGTGCCGCCGCTACGGCGCCGCCGTCATCGTCATGGCCTTCGACGAACAAGGCCAGGCCGACACCTTCGAGCGCAAGATCGAAATCTGCGCGCGCGCCTACAAGGTGCTGACCGGACAGGTCGGATTCCCGCCCGAAGACATCATCTTCGACCCGAACATTTTCGCCATCGCCACCGGCATCGAAGAGCACAATAACTACGCGGTCGACTTCATCAACGCGACCCGCTGGATCAAGGACAATCTCCCGCACGCGAAGATTTCGGGCGGCGTGTCGAACGTCTCGTTCAGCTTCCGCGGCAACGACCCGGCGCGCGAAGCCATCCACACCGTGTTCCTGTACCACGCCATCAAGGCCGGCATGACCATGGGGATCGTCAACGCCGGCATGGTTGGCGTCTACGACGACATCCCGGCCGAGCTGCGCGAACGCGTCGAAGACGTGGTGCTGAACCGCCGCGAGGACGCCACCGAGCGCATGATCGAGATCGCCGGCTCCCTCAAGGCCGGCGGCAAACAGGAGACCCAGAACCTCGAATGGCGCAACGGCACCGTGCAGCAGCGCCTGTCGCACGCGCTGGTGCACGGCATCACCCAATGGATCGTCGAAGACACCGAGGAAGCGCGCCAGCAGCTGCTGACCAATGGCGGCCGGCCGATCCACGTGATCGAAGGCCCGCTGATGGACGGCATGAACGTGGTCGGCGACCTGTTCGGCCAGGGCAAGATGTTCCTGCCGCAGGTGGTCAAATCGGCGCGCGTGATGAAGCAGGCCGTGGCCCACCTGATTCCGTACATCGAAGAAGAAAAACTGCTTGAAGAAAAACGCACCGGCATCGTCGCCAAACCGAAGGGCAAGATCGTCATCGCCACCGTCAAGGGCGACGTGCACGACATCGGCAAGA